>DAIDKH010000024.1 GCA_027450145.1 Chthonomonadaceae bacterium
GGCCTTCCTCTGCTATGGTGATACGCTCCTGGGCATTGGCAGGATCCAAGTAGTAATCGAGTAGCGTTTCAAGGTTTTCGCTAGTATATTCAATATGGGTTTTTCGGTGAACAAACAACGAGGTGAGTTCTTCGTTTCCGGTTTCATTGAATGTAAGGGCACCGCATGCCGGCCCTTCGAATGCGCGCATGTTCGCTTCCCCGCGAATACTATGATTGAACACAATCTTAGCGCGGTTCATAAGGCTTGTATAATCTGGGCCGTAAACTCCAGTCGCGACCAGAACATTGTGGTTGCGTGCGAGACGGGCGATACGGGCCAATAGGGGAGCTCGCCGATGCTGGACTTCGTGGTTCAGGTTACCTATCAGTAAGATATCGATGTCACGCTCAATCGAACCAGGAGGCGTGGTCATGACATGCGTTGTAGGATGTTGAGCCCACAATAGTGCTGATACGGATGGCACTAAGCCGTGCCTTTCAAGTACTGTTCCTCCCGGCTTATCAGAAACCCAAAGGTCGAACATGCCCTTTACAGAATGGATCGCACGGCCCCCGAGGTTCCAGTCGCCAAATACACCTACAGTAAAACACTCGGCCTTATCTATGCCTACAGGCAAAGGGTTATATTCGACAGACCAATGGATGTAGATATCCGGGGGACCACCGGGACAGGAATTCGCGATGTCGTTCCATGACATCTCTGGAGTCCACTTGAAATGGCCGATGTTATGGTCAAAAAACAGAAATTCGTGCCCGTAACCGCTCAGGCGTCGGTGTTCCAAAATCTGTGGTATGTGGTTTGCAAATCCCAGTAGTATGCGCATTTTAGGCCACTAAACCAGCCTTTCTATTTCACGCGCAATGATTTCCGCCACCTTGGATGGATTGAAGTTATCCTCGAGGCATGTCCGACCTGCCATTCCCCTTATCTTGGCGGTCTGTCGGTCATTGAAAACCTGTTGCATCAATGATTTGAGGTGTGCAAGCGAAGGTTGAGCCCATTGATGGCCACTGAAAGTAGGTGTCTCCCTGGCAGCTTCTGGACTTACGTCTACAATGTCAAAATCCAACGGAAAAGCACTATCCTGGTTGACAAACTCGGTTAATCCGCTCCAGTTTGTGGCGATGACAGGAGTGCCGCACGCCATCGCTTCAAAGAATGGCCGTCCCCAACCTTCACCGTGGGTGGGCAACACATAACAATCTGCCGAACGGTAAAGCGCGGGCATAAATGCATCTGGTACACTGGCGTCCTGCAACACAATGTCCGGTATAGAGTTTGTATCACGTTTGAGCTTGTGGCTTATGAACTCAGCGGCTTCTCCTAACAGGTCGGAGGCAGTTTTGCCGGCCGAGGAATGTACCTGAAGGATCAGTGCAACGTCATCCCTGGTGGTGAACGAGTCGAGGTAGGCTTCCAGAAGGATGTCCCATCCTTTTCGCAGGCTCCAGTCAAACACTGCCAGAAAGTTGTAGCCGCGCGAACCACTAATGTGCATCTTGTCACCGACGGGGCTGAAATGGTCTAAGTTTATCGTGCCCGGTACGATTCTGAGCTTCTCAGGCAGCACGCCGGCGGACGTGAACGTTTGTTGATTAAACTTGGATGGTACCCACACAGCATCCATTTGATTACATTTGTCCGCCCAGCCGTCGGGAAGCCGGTCAGTTTCAAACATCGTCCGGCCAATGTTCACCGTCGCAGTAGGATCTGGTTGAAACAATCTGCCAAGCATATGCGAGACTTTTACGTGTCTTGGCCTAATTGGCTGTTGTTGAAGTTCCTGAAGTATTAAGCGGCGCTCTGGCGTAAGCCCTGCACTCTCATTACTCCAGCGCAACTCGCTTACGTTCGGCCGGTGTCCGCTGTCATATAAGGCGAATAGAAAGCCGCGTGCCTCATCGGCGTAGCCACTGGGATCGTAGAGCGGTGCATGCCAGACAACAGGCACGGAAGAAATGCACCCCGCAGATTTGTCTGCACCCTCTACCGACGTCATCGGAAATGGGTTAGGCATGCCTGCTGCTGTCGCTGCGGCAATAATCTGTTGCTTGAGGGTAAAAACTGCGGCCTTTTCCTGATGCGTGTGCGCGTAGCGCTCTGCCGCCGACAACTCTGCAGCAGCAACGGTTGGCAGACCGTAGCGTAGCATATCCGTGGCATACTCCAGTCCACCTGTTACTGCATCATGCTCATTAGCGAGATAGTCGTACTCGCAATCTGGATCGTCCTCAACTGTAACATTAAAGGGTTGTTCTTCGCTCCATGTGACCTGAGTGGTAGTAAGATTGCGAAAGGTGACCTCAAAGGCCCGTCGGATAAATTCATAGCGATATAGCAGGTAAACGATTGAGCTGCGAAAAGGTGAAATAACGAATGTGCGCCGCTTGAAGTTTAGGGTTCTGGTATCTTCGTTCCACGTGACCAGCCATCGGTGAGTAGGATGACCGTACACCGTTTCCCATAGCACGTTAGGTGTTTCTAGAAAGCCCTTACGCGAGATACGCTGAAGCTCAGCACATGCTCGCTCTGGATGTTCTACGTGCTCAAGCACCATTCTACAGCAGGCAACATCGAAGGCATGGTTCCTAAATGGTAACTGCTGTGCGTCCGCGCATATGAGCGGGCGATCGCGGCGAATGGTGTTGCCTTGCCTGTGAACACCTTCCAGAATATCAAAGTCGACGCTTACATCAGCCCGCTCTAATGGACGCTGCCCGCCACCGATGTCCACAACTCGATCTTTCAGTTGTATCTCTAGATCCTGAGCAAGACGTCGGTCGTAACCTACAAAGGCGTAGAACACCTTGCCGCCGAAATTCGACGCGATATCATACTGTTCGTCAGCAGTGGGAGGCAGCAGAACCAAAGACGGCCACACACCGTGCTGTTGAGGTAAAGCCGCGTTTCGCGAGAAGTCGATCTTGGAAGGCTCAATTTGGCTAGCCCTTTTGAAATGTGAACGTGCCTCCGCGAACCTGCTTAGTAACCAGAGTGCACATGCGTGTGTGTTGTGCGCTATGGAATTCTCTGGCGCCCACTCGAGGGCCAACTTACTGTAAGAGTAGATTACATCGCCAGGCACACCACCGATGCGCAGCGCACAAATTGCGTAGTCGAGGCAGGCCTCCGCATATTGATCTGCCACGCTAGGGTCGTAACCTGAGGCGGAATTGGTAACGGAGACATTGAGGGTCCCGCTCCACTCAATCTGCACCCTAGATACGTTTCTGTATTCATGGTCCCAGCGCCGTCTAAATTCTGGGTCGCTATAATACGCGCCAACAAGCGCATGTTTCAGTGGTACCCGAGTAAATGGTCGCTGTGTGAGTGCAAGGTAGGCTTTGCCGTCGGATGAGGAAGATGCACTTTTGACAATCCACCTCAAATTGGGAGAGGCACCCAATAGTGCGGCCATTTCGCTATCACATTCCAGGAATCCGCGCACTGCCACGCGGGACAGCTCCCGACAGAATAATTCGGGATCTTGTGTGCATTCCAGCACTCCGCGAACTACTACAACATCAAATTCTCTATCGCCGTACTTTCGAAGAACTACTTCGGGCTTAATTGAGGCATGCAGACCAATGTCATGGTGATGGTTTGCGAAGGGCAGAGCAGAGCCGCCGGAGAAGAGATCAAGCACTCTCGAATCAGGAGATATTCGTAGTTGATCTCGAAGGAGCTCTGGATCAAGCGTTGCGTAGTTTTTACCGTTAAAATTAGTTTGTATGGGAACTGACGCGATTTCGGTTTCATGGCCTGCTGGATTGTTACAGAGTTCTCGGCGGTCAATTGGCAAAGCTGCGGGATATGCAGACATGGGCGTTTCCTGGCCTGGAATGGCGGACATAAGATGAATATTCTGGTAATTTTATCGGGTTATCGCGAGACAAAATTCAGATTAAAAACCCACATCGCCCGCATGAATACCAGTTTGTAGCTTCCATACCTCAAATGCAGGGTTGCAGTATCCGAAAATTCCTGCCGGAGTGAATTAAATGGCTACTATGGAAGCGATTGGGAACCTAAATGCAATTCAGCGCGATGTCATTCGCGAGATAGGGAATATAGGCGCTGGAAATGCTGTGACTGCCCTGGCGACAATGCTTAACGACAAGATTGAGATGGCTATTCCTACTGTTGGTCTCATGAAACTGTCGGAATTTACTAACATGGTTGGCGGTCCAGAGACAGTTTCAGTTTGTGTCTATCTACCTGTGGACGGGGAAGCGCCTGGGCATGTTGCATTTTTTACGCCGGAACTTGGAGCACAGACATTGGCCAATAGGCTCCTTGGGAGAGATTCATCCGAATTGCAGGAATTCGATGACATGGCATGCTCCGCGCTTATGGAAGTGGGTAATATTCTTGCCTCATCCTACCTCATGGCGCTGTGTGAGCTTACCGGGCTTAACCTGCTCTCCTCTCCGCCGGCACTAGCAATTGACTACACAGCTGCAATTCTTGACTCGTTAGCAGGCTATCTTGCTTACACTGATTCGAATGAGGATCAGGCTCTCACCATATTAACTCAGATTCAGGGCTGTGAGCACCTGATTGAAGGCATGTTTTTGTATATTCCTACGGCAGGCAGTATGCGAACCATGCTGCGAGCCTTAAATATGGAAGGATAAAAGTGGACCAGACACAGATGGTAGGGATGGCCGAAATGGCAATTACCTGCTCGGCTGGAGGAGTGCTGATGGCTCTTGGTCTGGGCAGCTGTGTGGGGGTATGCGTGTATGACTATCACAAGAAGATAGCGGGATTAGCCCACGTCGTTCTACCCGCCAGCGGCGGACAGTGCGGCAGTGATGGAAAATATGCCGATACAGCAATACCGGCGCTCTTAAAGGCTATGGCAGCAGCAGGCGCAAACGAACGATCACTGCGATATGCAATTGTTGGCGGCGCTCAACTGTTTATTGGCGCTTCTACTGGCGCAAGACTGGACATTGGACCGCGCAATGTTGAGGCAGTGCTTGCACTTTTAAAGGCGAGAAACGCTGCGATACTCGCACAAGATACTGGCGGTAACTCTGGTAGGACAGTGACTGTCTTCGGCGATGGCCGCGTGCGCTTACGAACGCTAGGCAAAACAGAACGAGACCTAGTAAACCTCAGTGGCGCGGGTAGCGAACGTGGAAGCGCCGGGCTGGCAGGTACAGCCCTTAACGTACATATGGCAGCAGCATAACGACCTGTTGAGAGGCAGCATGGATGGATATTGATCGCAAGTTCGAAACTAACCTTTCAGCCGCAAGTGCTACCGCTTCGGTAGATAGTACTCTGGAAACACCAGATTACGTTTGGTTTAAGCAGCAGATGCTCAAGAAGAGCGGCATAGACTTGAACCAGTACAAGCAGGCACAAATGCATAGGCGTCTTATGGGGCTTGTTGAGCGGCTTGGCTGTAAGGACTTCAAAGAGTATTTCGAGCGACTGGAGGCCAAGCCAGAGGAATATGCTATTTTTCTGGATCGCATGACAATAAATGTATCCGAGCTATTCCGTAACCCAGAGAAGTGGCGGGAGCTGGAGGAGATAATCCTACCAGATATGTTGAGGGCTAAACGACCATTGAAGGTGTGGAGTGCAGGTTGTTCATATGGCGCCGAACCCTATACTCTTGCGATCATACTTGATAAGCTGTCGCCGGGCGTTAAACATACGATTGATGCCACCGACCTTGACAGAACAATACTAGAACGCGCAAAAGCTGGAAGGTTTACGCAGGTGGATATCAAGCAGATTAAGCAACCCGATGTTGCTCGTTATTTCAACGAGAAACCCAGCGCGGGAGGGATGGCCGATCTGGAGATGCGCTTTGAAGTGAAGGACGAAATTCGGCGGCGAGTGAATTTTCAGCAGCAGAACCTTCTAGCTGATAGGTTTAACGAGGGCTATGACCTTATTTGCTGCAGAAATGTGGTGATCTATTTTACCGACGAGGCTAAGGACAAACTGTACAAGAGGTTCGCTTCATCACTAAAGCCATCAGGCGTGTTGTTCGTTGGTGGTACCGAAAGGATATTTGGGTACCAGGACATCGGATTTACGATGCCCGTGCCGTTCTTCTATCGTCGCATGGGTTCGGCGAACGCGGCTGCTGCTTGAGAGGCAGCATTCTAAGATCGATACTGTGTAACTGTGTTCGTTGGTTGAGATAACAACCGACAGTTTGGATACCAATCTGGTTTGATATTTACATCTGTGAACAATGCAAATGTTCTTCAGGAGGCAAGGACTAAAATGGCCAAACGAGTTTTAATTACGGATGATGCTCTGTTTATGCGTGTAACGCTTAAAAACATACTGGAAAAGGGTGGGTATGAAGTTGCTGGGGAGGCCTCCAATGGACGCGAGTCGGTTGAGATGTACCAGCAGGTGAAACCAGACCTGGTGACCATGGATATTACGATGCCAGAACTGGATGGCATTTCGGCAGTAAGAGAAATCAAAAAGACAGATCCAAATGCGAATATCATCATGTGTACGGCAATGGGCCAAAAGCAGATGGTGCTTGAAGCTGTCGCAGCAGGAGCAAAGGACTTTATTGTAAAGCCATTCCAGCCAGACAAGGTCATAGAAGCTCTGCAGAAAATCATAGGCTAAAAGGTAGGACGCAGCCGTGCAGCTGCTATTGCAGCCACGGTTTTAGGAGCTATATAAAGGCATGAAAGTTCAGTATATTAATCCATTTGTCGACGCGTCCTTCAAAGTCATTGAAATGGTTTTGAACATGAAGGTTGAAAAGGGACAGCTCGCTATGAGGCCGGCCGTGTTCACTTCACAGCAGTGCAACATCATCACTGGTGTTACTGGTAAAGTGGAGGGGCAGGTCATGTATGGCATGAGCCTTATAACAGCCGACAAGGTGGCATCGCAAATGCTGGGGCAACCAGTTCGTACGTTTGACCAATTGGCGGCTAGTGCAATCGCCGAACTGGGCAACATGATAACAGGTAATGCCTCCGTGCTGCTATCTGAGGCGGGATATTCGTGTGACATAACTCCACCGTCGATCATACGGGGAACAAATGTCAAGATGTCCACGCTCAACATTCCGGCGCTCGTTGTGCCGTTGTGCATGGACTTGGGTGAAATAGAGCTTACTGTGAGCCTGCAGGAGAGGTAAGTGGTCGGTTCGGGGGGCGCAAGCCTCCCGAGTGGACTAGTGACCGGACCACATGTCTATTGTGGTACCCAAACCCTCGGCCAGTGCCTTTTGATAGACCACAGCAGCGGTAGCAATATCCTCCAGAGCCACTCCAAGTGATTTGAATAACGTGATCTGGGTGCTATCTGACCGCCCTGGATGCTGTCCCGCGGCAATGTTGGAGATCTCCAACACCTGCTCCCATCTAAAGATTCCTTTTTGAAATGGATGAAGGAAGTCACCGGCTTCCATCTTACACTGGTCAACTGATTCCGCAACAATCAAGTCGCAGCGTCGAATGACGTCTTCGTCGAGCTCCCGCCGTATTAATATGTTACTTCCGACGGCATTTACGTGGACGCCAGGCGACAACCATGCTCCTTTCAGGACCGGTGTCAGCGAGTTCGTTGCGGTAATGATAATATCCTGATCCTCAGCACATTCTTGTGGCTCCTCACATGGTGAAACATCCACTCCTAGTAATTCAGTCATGCGTCGCGCGAAGGCAACACGCTTTTCAGCCTTGCGGCTATAAACCTTGACTGCGGCAACACTCCGTACGGCGCATATAGCCTGCAGTTGGGTTTCGGCCTGCCATCCGCTCCCGTAGATCCCTACTTTTAAGTCAAGCTCACGACGCGCGAGGTATTTTGCTGCGACGCCCGCTGTGGCGCCAGTGCGAATCTGCCCAAGTTTATCAGCCTCAATAATGGCTAGTAAATTGCCGTTGGACGCGCAGTAGAGCATCACCACGAACCTCGTTCGCGGCGAAAACGACGCGTAGGTCTTTATCCCGAACACATTAAGCCCCATATCCGCTGCCTCCATGGTGTGGAACGTGCCGGCGGGCAGGTGTAGTCGCTGACGAGGATGTAGGGTAACTTCGCCCATGGACTGGCGCGCGAATGCGCCTTCAACAGCCTGTATGGCCTCCTCAATACTTAGTAGTTGAGATACATGTTCTTCTGTAAGATAGAGTGTCATTGCACTGACCTTTCCTCTTAGCGCTAACCAACCGATATCGTGCGCGGCGAAGTCGTTCAGAAGGTAACAGGTTAAATGTCCACAAGGCAAAGTCGAAGAAGGTTGGGCCGTTCACTTTCGCGAGAGCCGGCTCCATAACCAGATCGTCGCAACACGAACGGTGGAGGAGTTATAGCCGCACCGGATGCATCGCGCATTACAAACTCGGCGAGAATGGCTGCGCCGGTGGGAGTTATAAGCTCCACGTTGCGAGGATCATCATGCCACCGGAATCCATGAAGCAGGTTGAGAGTAGCAGGGGCAGGAGTCGGAATGATTCCGTGCTCGCATTTTGCCCAACCGCGAGCAAATGGAAGAGATGAACAGAGTATGCTATCCACACCGAGCATTTCAAATCCAAGACATGCTCCCACAATATCTGCAATGGCGTCGTCTGCGCCTACTTCATGGAAATGGATGCGATTACGGTCGACTCCGTGGATCATTGCTTCAGCGTCTGCAAGACGGTTGAACACCCCGGCGGCGCGGCGTTGTGCACTCTCGGAGATACCGCTGGCCCGTAGGAGGTCCAGAATGTCGCCCAGGTGCGTACCATGACCCGATGATACGCCAACTACGTGAACATCGACCTTTTTTCCGGTAATGCTGGATTTTTCAACAGTACTAATTGAGATTTCAAATCTTTCTGCTCCAACTTTGTGCAATTCTGCTAACCATGCCTGTTCGTCCAAACCGATATCTAACAGCGCTCCGAGGATCATATCACCGCTAATACCACTAAAGCAGTCAGCATATAGAGTTCGCATTTAGCCGTTTATCTCCGTAAATGACCGCTGGGTTTGTAAAAAGTGATCAATCGCTTTGTGGCCCTCATCCCCAAGTGACATGGAGTAATCATTCACGTAGAGGGAAATGTGTGATTCGATTACACCGGGCGTTAGGTCTTGAGCATGCATGCGGCAAAGTGCAAAGGCTTCATCATAATGGGCATTGGCCCACGCCAAGCTGTTGCGTACAATTTCTGTCATTAATTCAGGATCTATGGAGCTGGGCTTAACCACAAGTGCTCCAAGAGGAATGGGGTATCCCGTCTTCTGTTCCCAAAAATCACCGAGATCCTCGATAAGGCGAAGGCCGTCACTTTGATAAGTAAACCGCTTCTCGTGGATCACAACGCCCTGCGCTTTCCAGTTATTGCACAGTTCCGCATACAGCTCATCAAACGGCAAATAAGCGAGTGGCAGAGAGGCCGGTGACAACTCACTGTCATGATGACCCGCATAAAATTGCAAAAGAAAATTGGCAGTAGTATTTCGCCCGGGAGAGAGTGTTACCTTCGCTCGGTTCCACGTACCTTGTTGGGATAGCAGAAGCGGTCCAACCCCGCGACCGAGGGCTCCGCCACATGGCAGCATAGTGTAAGCCTGTCCGCACGACGGCAATGCAGCCGCACTTATTTTTGCCGCGTCGAGCAAACCGCTCTGAACATCCTGATTCAGGTTCTCAACATCCTTAAATTGCGGTTTAAAGGAGTAGCCATGCAGGTCAACCTTATTTAATAGCAATCCACTAAAAATGTAAACGTCATTAGGGCATGGTGATATGCCCAAAATGATTTCGTTCATTGGTAATCAGTTCCTTAATGATAGTTCGTGAAGAATATGGTAGCGTGCAAACTCAGAACAATTAAGTAACCGCTGAATCCGGAATGCGCGCTGCAAGCATAACATTGTGCCCATGTTGTCAAAAAGAGCACAAGGAATTACATGTGTTTGTAAAGAATATTACTCAAACATCGTCACGGCATGATGTAATCCTATCCGGTCCCTTACGAGAGAAACTATTATGCCATCGTTTTCGACGGATACTATGCACGACGCGTCATCCGAACACGCACAGCCAGGCGCTGTTGCACGGCCCAAAGCGGTAACGTGGCGAAGTGTACTGATAAGTCTTCTGATTTTACCATTAAATGATTACTGGCAAGTGCAGATGGAGATCGTACGGTACTCCGCGCATCCCAGCACCATTTCACTCTTCTTCAATGCGGTTTTCATTCTACTTGTTGTTACTTGCATCAACGAATTAGTCAAGCGTACCTCGCCAAAAATGTGTCTCGAACGCGGAGAACTCTTGCTAATTTACGGCATAGTTTGTATAGGGACGGCAGTAGTGGGACATGACACCCTTGAGGTGTTTGTACCAATGCTGACCTACGCATTCCGCCACGCCACAACGAGCAACAATTGGGCTAACATCATTATCCCTCACCTTAAGAAGCCGCTGTTTATAAGTAATCCAGCAATTTACCGTTCTTATTATCTAGGTAATGACACTATATGGCGAATGAAGTACGTCATGGCATGGCTGCCGGTGACCCTTATATGGACAGCCTTCATTACGACTCTATTATTCGTCATGCTGTGCATCAATGCAATTCTTCGCAAACAATGGACAGATAGTGAGCGGCTTACCTATCCCATTGTGCAACTACCACTTCAAATCACGAGTGAGGGCGCTTTTCTGAAGGGCGGGTTGTTTAGAAATCGTCTATTCTGGCTAGGTTTTCTTGTCGCTGGCACCATAGACATGGTAAACAGTCTGAATTATTACTATCCAAGCATTCCTACCATCCTCACACCAGGATTTGGGCAAAGCTTTTTAGATATTTCAATTTACTTTACTCATAAGCCCTGGAATGCTATAGGATGGACTCCGGTGTCGTTTTACCCATTCATGGTAGGATTGGGCATGTTTATGCCATTGGACTTCCTGTTCTCAATGGTTTTCTTTTACTGGTTCTGGAAAATGCAGCATGTGGTGGCCGCAGCAATGGCTTGGGACCGTACACCGGACTTTCCGTACACGGAAAATCAATCCTTCGGCGCCTACCTGTCCTTCTGTTTTTATTCCATCTGGTTGAGTCGAAGCTACATTAAAGATGTGTATAACAAGGTTCGGGGCAGGCCGTCGCATCTTGATGACTCGATGGAACCAATGCGCTACAGGTCTGCCGTTGCTGGCATTTTTGTGGGCGTAACTGCTCTCGTCGCCTTTTCTGCCTATTTGGGAATGACGTGGTGGGTTGGCATCATATTTTTCCTAATGTACTTTGCCCTTGCCCTTGCCATAACACGAATGAGAGCAGAATTGGGTACACCCATCAACGATCTGCATTTCACGGGGCCCGACCAGGTCATGACGCGTATTGTGGGGAGCAGGGAATTCAATACCAACACACTTACTGCCTTTTCAATCTATTTCTTCTTCAATCGCGCCTATCGCGGACATCCCATGCCAATTCAGTTGGAAAACTACAAGCTTGCCGAACAGACGCGAACAGATTACAGAAAATGGCACTGGGCGATGATCATATTGGGTGGTGCTGCAGTCTTTATTGGTTTCTGGACCATCTTACAGCTAATGTACAGCTACGGTGCGGAAGCCAAATCCGCGATGACGTTTGGGCCAGAATCGTATAACCAACTGCAATCCTGGATTAGCAGTCCAACCCATGCACAATTTGGTCAGTTGATGGCGCTTTGCGCTGGTTTAGGATTTGCGGCGTTTTTGCAATGGATGCGAATACAGTTTCCTTGGTGGCCCTTTCATCCGTTGGCCTATGCGGTATCGTCATCATATGAAATAAACCTTGTTTGGGGACCTCTCCTTATAGCATGGGTATGCAAGTCGCTTATACTGCGATACGGCGGGCGAGGTGGATTTCAGCGAGCTTTACCGTTTTTTATGGGCCTTATGTTGGGACAGTTTGTGGTTGGCAGCCTTTGGAATATTTACGGCATTGCCAGGGGGCTTCCTACGTACCAGTTCTGGCAGTGAGCCGGCCTATTGGGTGCAACCTCAGACTGAACTGCGACAGCTACAAACCTTGAAGGTATGCCATATTGTAACCGTAAACAACGAGCTTGCGGTTAAATGTCTCACTGTGTCTCGTACCTACGGTCATACCTACTAGATTGTTATTTAAATCGAACACCGGCGCTCCAGCATAATTGTATTGGTCGTGATAATTCACCTCAAAGCCGCTTAATGTCTGTTGTTTGGTATTGGGTTCCAGATAGTAATTTGCAATTACAGGATGATCCTGAAGATGTACCGCTGTACTTGAAGCGAGGTCGTCGAGAAGAACGATGGTCACTGTAGTGTTCATTAGCTCTGTTGTTTGCGAGAGGGTTGGCAACGGCAGCATTACCGGTGTGTTCAACGTTATGCGTGCTACATCCGCATGCAGCGTAATCGAGCTTGCGGGGACATCCTCTCGTATGTAAGGAGCACTAGAACCGATAACGACTTCAACGTCGGTTACCTTGTTTGCAAGGTTCAGTACTTCGGTTGATGCGGCAAGCACGGTGTTGGAGTTGATGACGGTTCCTGCACCGACCCGAAACCAGTTACCGGATGCATCCTGCTGCATAATGAGTGCCTGGGCGTTGGTGAGCGTTGCATTCGGTGTTGATAAGGAAGGTGATTGCGCGGAAGTGGATGGGGTATTGCGCGAATTTACGCCGGATGTAATTGCCGCGGGCAAGTGGAGATTACCAATTCCCGGTGATAGATTTGGCAACTGGCCGATGGAATTCGAGAGTACAACTGGCAATTTGGTAGGTAACGAGATCGTTGGTGGTCGTCGAGGATGAAGCAGCGACTTGACCCAGTGATAACCACCAACAAGTCCGCCTCCAACAATTATAAGCAGTACCAAGGCGGTAATGGATCCCCCTACGGTCTGTTTTATGGCAACAACGTCTATGTGACGCCTGGTTCCATCCAAATGGCTATTGGTAATGAACTCCGCCTTAAAATCGCCTAACTCAATAACCGATCCAGAGCCAAGGCGCGCCATTTGAATAGGCGTACCATCTATTTGTGTGCCATTACTGCTGTTCTGATCTTCAATGAGCCAGCCAGTACCATCCCATCTTATTACAGCATGCTGCCGTGATAATTCGGTGTAGGCAGAAAGGTCGAATGTCGATTCGGGCGAGCGACCCAATACAACAGCATAGGAGTCAATCTGGAGATTGGTTCCGGTTAGTGGTCCGCTCATTACTTTTAATTCTGCTTGAACCATTGCAATATCCTCGCTAAGATTGCGACGTTAGGATGATTCCCAGGGTATGCGGGCGATGATGACAGTGCAGTTGTCGGCACTCCCTGCCCGCAATGCGGCTGCCACCACCTGCTCGGCGGCGCTGGACAGCGGACTGTGTTCAATGATCCAGCGCATATCCGGTTCCGGTAACACTTCGTGAACCCCGTCGGTACAGAGCAGGAGAGTATCGCCGGGTTCCATGTCAAAAGTAGAGAGATTGGGTGATATACCGCCTTCAGCCCCTATTGCCTGGGAAAGAACGTGGCCGTGCGGATGTTTGCGTGCTACGCGGTCATCAATTCCTAGCAGTTGTGAAATGTACAGATCGTCGCAGGTAAGGCGTCGGACGCAATCGGCACGAAATTGGTATGCCCTACTGTCACCAACGTTCGCTACGAGTACGGTGGATTGCATCAATACTGCGGCCACCATTGTGCTGCCCATCCCTCGTAATTCAGGTGAGGTATTGACCCTTTTGAGTACATTTTGATGGGCATTTTTGATTGCATCCATTAAACTGCCTTCAGAGCCGTCATAGGTCGTATCGGCGAACGCTTTGGACAACGAAGTGACTGCTATTTCACTGGCAACTTCACCTCCTTCGTGACCTCCCATGCCATCTGCCACGACTAGAAGAGTACCGAACTTAGGATTGTGGCAGAATGATGCACGATCCTCGTTATTTGGCCTAATACCTTTTTCGGAGTAGACCGATATGTTGTTGGAACCTATCACCGTGTCGGCCCCGGTAAAACAGGCTGCTTAGGACGGTCAGGCAGATCACCACCTCGGCTAACGATGTGTGTCACCGGAGTAGGTTTCGTACCAGGCGGCAGCACTGTTTGGTTTTCAGCAGGTTTATGTACTGTTACATACGTACGCCCTGTACCGCCATTGTAGTGAATAGGTGAGTTATTGGTCGCTGGCGAAGGTCTTCGTTTAGCAATCGGCGCGGAAGTATGCGATCTAATCAGTTTTGAGTGAATGAACCAACCTAGTCCAAAACCAATGGTACAACTTACCAGGAGTACTCCTAAGGCAGTGAGCCATCGTGATTTGTTGTACAAGGTGGCGTTTTCGGCACCGCTGCTGAGTGGAATCCGAACCCATTCGTTGAAACGTGGTCGGTCGTCAGATGCATATGGACGGGCACGGCTAATGTCGTTTTGGTCACCCATAAGACAGTCTCCCAGTACTAATTTCCACTCTCAGCCTGTCGACACTACCTGTTAGGCACGTGTTGATTAGTTGCTACTCTGCTGCAAAATCGGTTTGGCCTTGCGAATGAAGGCTCGAATGAATGCGGTTGGTATTTCCACCTTAAGGATTGTGCCACTGGCAAATGACCCGCGGTGAATAGCGATTACGTTACCGGAGCTGTCGACTATTGGGCTCCCAGAATCGCCAGACACACCGGACCCACTCATGTGAACCGCAATAATGTGATGTTTGTCATCGCGTTCCAATTCGTTCACATCATGTGGTTGTGTTTCAGGGTCGGGATAGGGTGACATCGTTATATATCCGCCGGAGTTAATTTGAGCATGATCAAAAACACTCCCGTTCTCTTTCAGATCAATACCACCGCCCTCTGGAAAACCCTCCATAAACACACGATCCGATGGATGGACAGAACTTGTGTGGCCGATGGTTAAAGGTGTTGCTCCGTCTGGTGCGCCTTTAGGTAACTTTATCAGCGCTAGATCAGTATCAAATTGGCCTACATCGTCGTTGTTTGTGGGTTCAAATGTACAAATGTCCGTAGCTGGCACTGGAATCGACACCTCATGTCCTGTTCCGGAGAAGAAGGTGACCATACAGTTCAATGTCTGTTCCGGCGCGCCTGTTGGAGCCGTCTCTTCGTCGGTAACAACGTGTCGATTAGTCAGTATGTAGTTGTCACCAATTAAAAACCCCGTCCCCACGCCTTCGCTGATCTGCGCGGATCCGCCTAACTGTGGTGTAACTCCCGTGACACAGGCGATGAATACGACGCCAGACTGCACCCTTTTCTCGACCGCGCGCGACAATGTTGTGGGATTAGGACGGGGCCAAAGGGCATATGCGAAGAGTGCTGCAATGACCATGAATGAACCTGCTAGCGCTGTTTTTAGCTGCCGTGATGCGATGGCACTTGCAGCGAGAAGCTTATGGAGATAAGTGGTGTTAGATGGTCTTTTTACCTCATTGTTGGATCCCTGCTCATCGTCTTCACGAACAATAAACTCTGCCTGCATTCCTCCAATGTCCACAACGTTTGACGAGGCCAGTGTTGCAATAGTAACTGGTTTACCGTTTACCGATATACCATTCGTACTTTGCAGATCTTCAATCACCCAATTGCCCGCGTGTTTGTAAATGCGAGCGTGTTTTCGTGACATCTCGTCGTATTGATGGAGCGGGAACGTGCTCTCGCTTCCACGTCCAAGGATAGCACCCTCCTCAGGAAGTGTAAGCGATTGACCTGCTAGAGGTCCGCTGCGAATTTGTAAAATTGCGTGACGCATATCACGATAACCTCTCGGTAGAAGTATAAGGCCGTTAGCTCAGGTTTGCCCCAAAGCAATGGGTACTGCGATCTTGCTAAAACCAACCTGATCCGATGATCGAATATGCCGGGAAAGAGGTTGGTGTTACGTAGGCCTATTGTTGAGCCGGCGGACTTGTTGGGAACAGGCTAGGTGGCGTTGAAACGGCAGGCTCCGGAGGCGTGGCCGTATTAGTCTGCGCGTTGCCAAGCACAGGCAATCCGTTTGGCCCATATGTCGCGGCACCGATACGCTCCCCGAAAGCATCCGTCGCGTACTTGTGAACGGTTCCACTGTCGTTCGAGCCGCAGCCAAAATGCACTAGTAGTACTATGCCGAATACCAGCGCTATCACCGTCCACCTGTTTTTGGAAGCTTGCATGATTAGACTCGCTTGAATATAAGCTCTGTTTTACCAATTGTAATATGATCGCCATCCTGCAGGCTATGCGGTGCGGTCACGTCCTTTCCCAAGGTGCCTTCGTTAACACCGATGACGCCGGGCGCGGCGATATCACAAAGAAGCCAGCGATTATCCCGTTTAATGATGAGAGTGTCAATCGTACTTGAATAACTATCCTCAATGATGATACTACAGCCCTTTGTGCGTCCAATTGGGATGTAATCTTGGCTCAACTCTACCAACTGACCTTGATTCTGGCCGCGCGCAAAGAATACCCAAGCGGTCGTTGCCAGTTGAAGTTCGGCACGGTCGTCGGCTAACTTCTTCGCATTCTCAGGTTGTCGCTCTCCCATGTTTTGTTGGGCAATCGGGGGCGGTGTTACACCGTCGGTAGTCGCGCTGGGTCTACGCACTGCGGTTTCTCTCGCGTCCTGGCTGCCTGTTAAGTTTAAAATCCGTTTTTTGGTAGTAGGCCTATCGTCAGTCATGGTGGTGGATCTCCGGTAGTGTGTTCGAGATTAATGGCGAATTATTTCACAACTGCACTAACCTACCGATACCATTAGGTACGGCTTGAATTTGATGCTATTCACCTTTTCTTTGCTCGTGAAGCATACCTGTGCGAGCGCTCTCAGAAGCTGTGGAATTTACGGCTGTGCCTGCGCTTCGAACAACTACACCGGCAAAAGTCGGAGTTCGAGGTTGTAATACCTGCTTCCAAACGTGTTCAAGAGCGGTGCGCATCTCATCAGAATTCCGGAATCGGGCTTCGGGCCGTTTTTGCAGGGCTCTCGTGATTACGCTTTTCATCTGCCTTGGAAGCGTTGAAGGGAGCGGTGGAAGCGGTTTGTGTACCTGTTGATATAGTACTTGCATCGTATTATCGCCAGTGTAAGGTAGCCGCCCCGTTACCATTTGAAACAACATGATACCCAAGCTGTACAGGTCTGATTTTAACGACATATGAATGTTATCTGTGTTGAGCGTACCCTGCGCCTGTTCGGGACTCATATACTCCGGTTTGCCCAACACGGCACCGGCCTGAGTGAGTGTCTTTTCTGTTACCCCACTTCTGGCAATTCCAAAATCTATCAGCTTTATGACGCCGTTGGCACACAAGAAGACGTTACTAGGTGAAAGGTCTCGATGTATAATTCCTGCACGATGTGCACACCCTAATGCTGCGAGAACCTCGCACCCAATCCGGCAGATAAATGGAACAGTGGGCTGGGGTGTCTTATCCAAGAACGACTTTAATGTCTCCCCATTCATAAACTCCATGGCTAGAAACGGACTATCCCCGCAGTAGTCATATTCATACAACCTGACGATGTTCGCATGGTCTAGGGACGACAGCATAAGCGCTTCACGTTGAAAGCGGTCGCGAAACTCTGGGGCCGCGGCAATTTCGGGTCGCATCACCTTCAGTGCTACTGGTCGTTTAGTGGGGATGTGGATTGAGCTGTAAACTTCGCCCATTCCACCCTGACTAACCAAACCGATAAGCTCGTAATTGCACATTGTGCTACTAACGCGTGTCAAGATTGGCTCCTGTCGCTTTTCATGCGCAACTTGTAAAAAGTGTAGGAATTATAATATCATCAATTAATTATAACTCATAGATAATAGTCGCTGTAGTTTGCGACGTGCTTCCTTGCGCCTGTTAATAACCTGTTGTCGGGATACCCCTTGTATTGATGCGATGGTCAGGTCATCAAGAGGAAGCACATTCCAAAATCGTAACAGTTCGTTGAGTTCAATCCCTAGCAAACCGGCTATATCGGTGTATGATGCTGTTCCCGTATTGACCAACAAGTCCATCACACCTTGGCCACTATTGTCGCGAAGATTAAGCAGTATCGCAGTTCTCTCGGGAAGAGCCAACTGAGACAGGTGCGTCCAGATGAATTGGAGCGACAATTTGTTTTCAACTTGTAGCTCTAACGATCTAGGTACCTCGGCCACCTGAGTCGTTGTGGTATCGAGTTCCTCTAGTGTTAACCACCGCAGATCACGGGTTTGGACGGTCGTTACGACAGCATTCATCAGTGCATTTCGCTCACACGGATGTGCGACCCAACGGAGCAGCATAACGATCTGCCCTGATAAACCGGGGATGGACGGCACCTCTTTTTCCGCTTCGTGCCACGCAAGTTCCGGGTGGTACTCAAGCAACTTGTGCCTAGAAGAATGCAAATAGCGAACGCCATCCCGGTACCAGGTTGGTAGCCCAACAACTGCCTTACCATCGGTAGTTGTCCACTGTACGAACTCATTGTGATGTTTCATAAGGTAATGTAGTCGGTCGGCCAATAAACTACGATCTGGATTTCGATCTCGCATCAGCCTATGCCACGTATTTATAGCAAGCCGTCTAGAGTAACAGCCGAGGTTGTGGATGCCCGCAGATTTCCCATTTCGAAGCGAGATGAGGCGTGCGACGATTCGTGCCTGACATTCGCTTATGAAATCCTGTGTGTCATGGCGCGACAAATACGTCCCTCTAGACAACCTGCAGAACAGCACCCTTTTAATGCAAGGTGTTACGTATGCGTCCATTAATCTAGCCAGCTCACGATTGGCATCTTCCCACAACGCCGCATCTAGGTAATCCTGCATCAGTGGATCGTTGTTGCGTCTACCTGGATCGTTGAATTGGTTTTCCCGAGACTTAACATTTACCACTGTCACCGCCTCCATAGGATGCAATGATCATGCATATGATTTATTTTAATAGCCTATCGTTAAAACTTCGTTAAAAGCATGGGGTCATGTTTGTTATCAGCATCAATGTAGTATTCGGATCATGTCCAAATAACTGCTTAAAGGCAAGAATGTTTCCTATGCAGGAAATCGAATACGTTTTAATAAATTATCATGATATGAAGACTAGAGTTCTCCTTGTTTTTGTCCTGCTTACCGTTGTGGCGACTTGTGCACATGCTTCACCGGAATTATCATATGGTGGTTGGACGGTAAATAGCAAAGACCAGTTAGGTGATATCTACTACCGTTCGGTTTTGATCGCCACCCCGGGCATGCTTCAGTTGTTTGCGCCTGCCTACAAAAGCGGCTATTTCAGCACGAGTACTGATGGGGTCCAGCCGCTTCAGCTAATAAGCAAGGTTGACGGTTTACACTTTGCCCGACAGATTTCAACTAAGTTACTTTACGGCTCGTTACAATCTAGAGAGACCTGCGATCTGGCTTCGAATGGGCTTGCGCGCTTTACACTAAAGTTGGTGTGGAATGGCGATCGTGATACGGTACTAGAGTGGAACCCAGTGCTCCTGAACATCTCACCATTTATTGGATCTGTTGTCACTACGGGGTCTGGGCAGCCCACGGTAATTCCATACATTTTGCACGGGCATCCAGGTATGCTGACAATGGCGTCGGACTTTCACAGTATTGAATTCCGACATACTGCGGTAGGTGATATCCACCTTTCAAGCGCGGGTATTAGTCCTAGCCTGGGGGACGGTCGCAATGATCCTTACCTATCTAATCAGCAGGTACTGTGGCCCGGCCTATTGGGGATTACGGTCCATCCTGGGCAGGTCGTAAACACCACAATTTTAGTGCATATTGTGGGTGACACAACCAGTATAGAAAACAACAGCGGACGGACAATGGTTGCGAGTACAACGCTACTGAAGGATGCGCTTGGTCCGCCACCGATATTCAAGCGCATTTTAATTCCGGCCCCAAAATCGGTCGTATGGCGAAAGACCGCAGCTATACACTGTAACATGCCCAGCGTACGAGTTAGCCCAAACGTATCCGCAATGATTGCACGAGGTGACCTTGCGAATTTGCAGCCTGTCATCAAGATACTAGGCGTCTCGAACCATAGGGTAAAACTCATTCCACACACTAGGAACGTCGTACAACTCGTCTTCGGTGCGACTAGGGCTACCTTGACCGTTCCAGCACCACCGCGTCATGAAGAGGGTTACGCGATTCTGGCACGACGGGGCTATATCTCAGCAGTGGGATCTGACGATGCAGGTATACGCTGGGCGTTAGCCTCCGTGCTGCAGTTGCTTCATCGTACTGCTCCAGGTTTGTTTGTCCTGCAGAGGTGTAATATTCGCGATTGGCCATCAATGCGCTTTAGGGGCATTCATCTCTTTGTAGGTAAAAACGCACTGCCGTTTCATGACCGATTGCTTAAACGTGTGCTGGCTCCGCTGAAGATTAACCGATTGGTTTTGGAATGTGAGTATGCTGCGTGGAAAGGGCATCCAGACCTGGTAACCCCGTTTGCAATGTCCCTGAAGGATCTCCACAAAGAGGTAATAAATGCGAAGAGATTGGGTGTAGAACCCATCCCGCTCATTGAAACTCTAGGGCATAGTCAATGGCTATTCTATAACAAACGTAACTTAAAATTATCAGAGGACCCCACTAAGCCTTTTGCTTATGACGCGACAAACCCAGATGTGTACAAGGTCGTGTTCGACATTTTTAGGCAGGCGCTAAGGGTGTTTGGAAGGCCGCGGGAGTTTCATATTGGTCATGACGAGGTAAAGATCCCTGGATTTACGGGATTTGGCGAGTATCCTGCACGCCCTAAAAACGTCAAGATTGGCCTGGTTCTTCTTTTCGTGGGCGACGTACTATCCCTTCACAATTGGCTTGCTCGCCATGGGGCAAAAACAATGATGTGGGGTGACATGCTTCTTAACCGTAGCGAAGGAACCAAAACTGCGGGAAACCCGACGATGCAGGCTGCCAATGCTCCTTCGGTTAATGCCGCCGAAGCCATGCGTAATGCGCTGCCCAAGGACATAACGATTTGCGATTGGCGATATGGTACGGGATCAGAGCAACGTAACGGGTTGTCGGTATTTCAGAAGGCCGGATTTACCGCAATAGGATCATCCTGGTATGAGCCAGGAAACATAGAAGGGTGGGCTAAGCAGATTATTAAGCACAAATCCCGCGGCCTTCTACAAACCACATGGGACGGCTACAACAGCAACGCAGGGCTGCTAAATACTAGCTTCAGGCAGTATTCGGCATTTGTCGATGCGGCAGATGCTGCCTGGAGTGGCCACATCTTACCTCGCGGCGGTTGTCAACCTTCCCAGTTTGCGACACCTACGGCATCGTATGTGTTTCGCCAGCTTTACGAGCCAAGACTTTCAGCGTATTGCGCTAAAACTGGTTGGGCAGCTGATTTGACCGACAGGGCGAATATAGCTGTAGACTCCGCACTACCGGTGCCATGGTCCCAAATTAAAAAACCAGCGACTTCCAGTCGCCTTGTAAGGTTGCAACGTGGAATTGGAATTAATTACAACGGCACTGCTATCATGTTCGCGTCGAACTACTCTCACGGCATCGTTCCCAACGCGCCACGGTCGCTAACGATAACAGTAAACCGTAGGGTACGTGTGATTGCGTTCCTTCACGCAGTAACCTATCCTGTACCCAAGGGAACCCTGGTGGCGAATATCATTGTGCATTATGCCAATGGGAAGGCGGTCGATGTGCCAGTTCACTACGGAGATGATATTGACGCGCTGAGTTCCAATCAAACGTCGCAGTCAATCCTATCAGAGCGAATTCCGTGTATCGGACATGGCCATGGGCTGATGATGCGTTCGTTCACTTGGCATAACCAAGTACCAGAGCAAGTTGTTGAGAATATTACCTATCGTTCCGTAAGCTCGCAAACTTCAGCATTATTGTTCGGCGTAACTGGTTTAACATCGAAATAGCAGCTAAACTTTTCGGTGCTTCCAACTGCCTTTGATGTAAAGTGGGATAAGCAACAGGTTGTTACTAATGCTCGATATGCAAATGGCAAACCAGGCCCCTCGTGCCTCCATTTGAGCTGGAAACATTAGCAGCCATCCTAAAGGTAAGCGCAGACACCACATGCTAACGACCGTGATCCATGTAGGGCGTGCTGTATCTCCGGCACCCTGCAAGGCGCCCTGGAGTACTATGCCGAGCCCAAAAAACGGTTCGGATATGGCATTAATTCGAAGATACTGCGCCCCAAGCGAGACCACTGCAGGGTCTGCTGTGAAGATTCGGCACAGGAAGTGAGAGAATACCAGGAACGATGCACCTACCATCGCCATTATTGTGACGGCCTGTACAGCGGCCACGCGTGTGGCCCTCTCTGCACGAAGCGAATTCTGCGAGCCCAGACTCTGCCCGACGAGTGTTGATGTGGCAATACTGTATCCAATTCCAGGCATAAAGGCTATGGCTTCAGCCCGGACCGCGATCGCAATTGCCGCCACCGCAGCCGATCCTTCTAACGTTCGTGCCAGCATGGCAGTATAAATCGCCATCGCTAACGTGCGCGCAAGACCTCGAATGGAAGCGGGGATGCTAATTCGCAGTATGCGACGGTACCAGTCGATCGAGGGAGCAACGTTTTTCCACAGAAATGCATCACGGTACTTTATTCGGCGGTAGAGGCTGAATACAAACAGGAGCATACCCATGGTCGTTGATGCGGTAAGTGCAATACCTGCACCGCGGACGCCTAGCGCAGGGGCTCCGAGGCGTCCGTATATGAACATCCAGTCGCAACTCATGTGTACCAGAATGGTCGCCCCTTGAATCAGCATTGGTGTCTTCATGTCACCAATGCCACGGAATGTTCCAATAAGTGCGTTAAGTACGAAGTTTGGTGCTGTTGAAAGGAGCGCAATTTCGAGGAATTGGGAACAATACGTGGAAGATAAGGAGTCGTTGCTTCCTAATATCAGATGTGTCAACGCGCTTCGGAATGCAAAAACAAGCAATCCGATAGATACTCCCAGACAGAACCCTAAGGAGATGGACTGCCCACTTGCTTTGCAAGTGGCATCGTGATCCTCCGCGCCGGTGAATCTGCTTACCAGCGCACTGGTTCCTATAGAGAGTCCAATTGCAACAGAGATAAGGAGGAAGAGAATCTGGCCCCCCGTACCCGTTGCTGCGAGTGCCTGTCGAGAATGGGTGAGCCCTCCGACGAAAAACGCATCCAGGATCCCGTTCAGTGTTCCCAATAGGTTGGCAACTACGGTGGGCCATGCCATATGCCACACCACGGAATGCATCTCACGCGTTGTTTGATTCAGAGAAGCGGGGTCGTGAATCGAATTTGAACCGAATTTAGAGGTGTTTGTTTGCTTGCTTCGGTTGGCTCTGCCCAAATGCGTAGGGCTCCATTGCTTAAGGTTTGCTGAGACTACAGACTGTATATTTATATCGTTTAAATATGTTCGTTAGTTGCGATTGTAAAGCAGTATCATCCACGAACGGTCGTCTGGGATGTTAGGGAGATGCTGGCTCGTGAAGGAGACGTTTGGATGCGAAGGAGTAAGTGGGTCTGCAGTGGCATAAAGAGTTTGCACGGGGTATTCTGAAACTAGTTCTTAACAGGAGATGTCATTGTCCACCCGATTTGATTCACGGAACGCAGAAACCATCTGCGCCCATCTTGGTGATGATCCCGCCCAACATAATGGGGCAGTCATAACACCGATCTACCAGAACTCGCTCTTTGTAATGGAGACCATGGAAGAGCTGGTTGGCAACTATATTCCTGACCAGGATAACAACGGGCCAGTCGGCGGTATGATGCGTAAATTCGACTATACCCGTACTGCAAATCCTACAACTGATGTTGCTGAAAAGAAAATTGCCGCATTGGAAAATGGCGAATTATCGCGGTGCTTCTCAAGTGGTATGGCAGCGATTTCGGCAGCCATAATGTCCACATTGAGCGCCGGCGACCACGTAGTTACAGTCCATTCTGTTTACTCGCCAGCCCACCACTTTTTAACCGAATACCTTAGCCGTTACGGCATAAGTGTGAGCTTTGCTGCCGGCGGTAACGTCGAAGATTTTGAGCGCGAGTTAAAGCCAAACACGCGCCTTATCTACCTGGAGTCACCTTCTAGCTTTGTGATGGAGCAGCAGGACCTCTCAGGTATTGCAGCACTTGCCAGGTCCAGAGATATTGCTACAATATGCGACAATTCGTGGGCAACGCCAATTTATCAGCGACCATTAGATTTTGGTATTGATCTCGTTGTGCATTCTGCGACCAAATATCTTGGTGGTCACAGCGACATTGTAGCCGGAGTCGTGGTCGGTCAGCGAGAGCGAATGTTGAAGGTTGTTCGTAACGAGGGCCTCCTTCTGGGAGCCGTCCTTGACCCATTTTCCGGTTGGTTGCTAACTCGCGGCATACGCACCCTTCCCGTTAGGCTGGCGCAGCACTCCAAGAGTACCGAAACCATTGCTCATCGCTTGTACGAGCACCGGGATGTAGCTCGCGTTTATTACCCAGGCATGCCCGATGATAGGCAAGCCCACCTAACGAAAAAACAACTCTTTGGTAGAAGTGGTCTACTATCGTTCGAGTTAAAAGATAAGGACCTGACGGCGGCGTACAAACTGGTTAACAGTCTGCAGTATTTTGGAATAGGGTACAGCTGGGGTGGCTTTGAGAGCCTTGCGCTAGCAAGGCGTGTTGGAGGTGAAATGTTTGCTTCGAGCGAAGCTGACCGCGTGCTTATTCGTTTACACATTGGGTTAGAGAACGTAGAGGATCTGTGGCAGGATCTTGAGGCTGCGTTCGCGGCCATTTAGCAATTTCAGTCAGGCAGGAGGTCTGCCTGACTGAGGACTGCCAGCAATTATGGAATTCGCCTTATGTAGATGTTCTTGAAAAAGGCGTATGGTTGGTCGTATTGAAGTTCTATTTGGCCCGTAGGCAGTACAGGGACACCGCGCTTCCAGTAGTTGCCAAGCGGCACATTCCAGGTTACCAGTTTATTGTTGAGATAGACGGTGACTCGATCTCCTACCATTAATATATCAAAATGGTTCCATTCTCCCACCGGATTGTCAGCCACAACCATGGGGTTGGAGTTGTTGTGAACATTGTTGTATAGGCCGCCGGAACCAAGCGGATTGTTCCATATCTGCACCTGCGGGTACCCGCGCAGGTAAATACCGCTGTCGCCGTGCTGCGACAGTTTCCAATCAACCTGAAGCTCGAAGTTGCCGTACGCGCCTACCGTGCACAAGTTTTGAGTTGGTGGATTTTTGTACGTTATTACGCCGTTCTTTACGTACCAGTGCTTAAGTTCGTCCGTGGTTGCAGTTTGCAGGGCCGCTTTAAGCGAAGTGACTGTCATATTAGAACGAGTAATGGGATTACCAACAAGTCCCTGCCAGCCTGCCAGGTTACGTCCGTTGAACAACGCTTTAAACCCGCGCGGCGCGCGATTAGTCGGTAGCGGCTTGCTAAGGTCCTTAACCTCTATATCTTTAAAATCAACTTCGCCCGGTTCGTGCCCAAGAAATCCTATGTGACCGCTAGGTCGTAACATTCCGGGATGTTCTGCCAATGTTTCAGGATCCGTGACGTTGTTGAGGTTGGCGTCTACGATTTTTTTGTGATTGAGAACGACTGTGACATGTCGGCCAATGGCAGTAATTACCTCGTGGTTCCATGATCCCACTGGTTTTAATGCACCTCGCCTGGCAGGGGCAATTTTATAGAGCGATCCCATATATTGCCCAGGAAGCAGGTCTTTGTATTCAGGCGCAGAATCGTCCAGTATCTGGCATTCCATACCCATGTAGGCGGCATCGCCCTGAAGTGGCGCACGCAGCCCTACGCCGTTGTTAGCACCGGGTGTCAATCGAAAGTCGAACTTGAAAATGAAGTCTGAGTATTGTTGCTTTGTGAAGAGATTATCCCAACACCCGGCAGGACACTCCAGGATCCCATTCCGAACAACGTACCCGCCAGATGGTCCGGGATGCCCGCCGACCTCAATCCAACCCTGAGTGGATTTGCCATCGAAAAGTGGTGTAAACCCCTTCGCCTGACTAAAGCCACAACTTGCGGCCAATATAGCCATGCACGTTACGCCACGGAGTACGCCGTTCCAACATTTGAGCATAACCATCATCTCCTGAAGTACAACAAGGTATTGCAGCCAAGCGGCAACTAAGGGTGTATACCTAGGTTGTGAATTTACTACAGGGGAATATTAAACATATGGCCATGTTAATCCTGCCCGTTAAATTGGCAAGACAATACGTAGGTGTTTGGCAATATGACACGGTACACGAGCTGGAACCAGTCTAGATGTCTAAGTCCTAAAAGCGGTGGCCCATTAGGGACAAACAGACTATAACTCGACGCCATTTATGATTAATCTAAAGTTGCATTTCAATACTTTGGCAGCCTTGCGACACATGATCATTCGCTCAACGAAAATCTCGAAGTATTCCATCACGCTGGCTTGGCCTGTATCAATCACGAGGTCGAGGGTAATAACCATGGTCGCGGCGTCTATAAGGATGTGCGATTTTTGAACAGCGTGATTAACTCTGTCATGAATATCGTAGGTAGACGGATCTGGATTTTGCACTCGTGTAAAATGCACATCCGATTTGTCTGCGATTATAACGGCCGCAGTTACATCATTAATCGGCACGCCCTCTGGTTCCTCATGATTACCAATAGCGCCAATGACCGTTGCGATATCGTTAGCATCCATGTGCATCTGTTCTAGAATATAAAACGCCATTGAGGCGCCAATCTGCGGGTGGTAAATTCTGTGAACGCAGTTGCCTATATCGTGGAGGTAGCCCGCGATGGCGGCTAATTCGGCCTGATGGCTATCTTCACCTAGGCCCATAAGGATATTTCGAGAAATAGCTGCTACAAGTGCGGCATGGCGAACGCCGTGCTCCGAATACCCTATGGTCGCCATCTGCCTATTGGCAGCCTCTAAATAGGTGCGTACACGATCATTCGCCCTTAATTCCTTTAGCGATATCTTTCCATTGGGTGCTTCCGGCACAGGAGGAACAGCAGTATCTTTTAATCGGCCCTTGGGGGAGGGCGCAACAACTCTATCGCTGGCCAAAACCTCAGTGGTGTTACTCATGATCTGGATCTCCTGCCGGTTCTGAAAGATAGTTGTGCGAAAACTCCTGTTTGAACCGTTTAAAGCTGCCGTCTCCAATGGCGCGGCGAATGTCGCTCATAAGTTGCGCGTAAAAGGCAAGGTTATGATATGTTGCCAATCTGGGCCCAAGCATTTCATTCATACGAAAGAGATGGTGAATATATGCGCGATGGTAGCGTTTGCAGACTGCACAACTACAGGCCGCATCTAATGGCTCCGGGCTGTTCTGATACGCCGAATTTCTTATGTTTATTGGTCCGCGGCTAGTAATCAGTTGGCCATTACGCGCATTTCTTGTTGGCAGGACACAATCAAACATGTCAATGCCCCGGTCTACGGCATTCAAAATGTCAATAGGAGTACCAACCCCCATCAAATACTTCGGCCGATCGAATGGAAGGTGCTGTAGTGACCAGTCAATCGCATTGCATCGCTCTTCTTCTGACTCTCCTACTGCAAGGCCACCTACGGCGTAGCCTGGCAAATTCCTTGCGCCGAGAAATGCACTGCTTTGAAGTCGCAGATGTTTGTCAGTACCTCCTTGAACAATGCCGAACAGTGCTTGCGGTAGCCCGTTTGTCGCGCGTCGATCGGCACGATCGTATTCTAAAATGCATCGATCAAGCCATTTGTGGGTCCTTACCATCGCCGCTTCTACGTACTCTATGGAGGATGGATGAGGAGCACACTCGTCCCACGCCATAATGATGTCTGCTGCAAGATCTCGCTGTATCCGCATGACAGACTCACTGTTAAATTCATGCAAAGCACCGTCGATGTGCGATTGAAACTGCACCCCGTTATCGGAAATTTTGCGCAGGGTTTTCAGGCTGAATACCTGAAAGCCACCGCTGTCGGTGAGCATGGAGCCACTCCATGCACTAAATTCCTGAAGTCCGCCCATATTCGCGATGAGTGACGCTGATGGGCGCATTTCGAGGTGGTAGGTGTTACCCAGGATCAGGTTGTATCCCAGGCTTTCGAGGTCCTCGGCAGAAAGAGATTTTACGGTAGCCCGCGTTCCTACGGGCATAAACACGGGGGTATTGACAGTTGCATTGGGCAATTGCAATACTCCAAGCCTAGCTCTAGTTCCTAATTCAACAACGGAGCTTAATGGCGTGAAAGCAAGGCGTCGTCGTTCATGAGGTGGTATCTTAGGTACATGCATTGTCATTAATTATACCTGTGGTTTCCACATGGTTGCCGCGCAAACGACTAGGGTTCCTTGCTCATGATGTTCTTTGGGGTTGTCATTCTGCTAATTATTGCTCTGACACTTCTAAGTGTTGCACAGCTCTTAAACGGGAGTAGAATTTTACCGCCATGTGGCAAATTTGTTTACGTTAACGGTCGCCGCGTTCACTATCGAATAGTAGGAACGGGCACGAAAACTGCAATCTATCTGCACGGATCCGAAGGGTCACTGAACGATATGAGCGCCGAACTCGCGGAGGCGCTAGGTACTGACTTCCGAGTGGTCCTGTTTGATCGGCCAGGTCACGGATATAGCGCTAGGTCACGTGAGACGAGTGACCCAATTCGAGCTAACCTTGAATGCGCGAGGGGACTGGTGCGCGAGCTTGGAAATGGACCGGTCCTTGTGATTGCTCATTCGTGGGGAGCTCTGCCTGCACTTAAGTGGGCAACACTGTACCCGTCCGAGATTTCTGGCGTAGTAATTGCGGCCGGGTGGTTTTACCAAACGCCCACACCTGTTGTTCACTTTGCGTCACGTTACCTGGGAGTTCCCATTGCGGTCGCTGCATGGATTTTGCTAGCGCCGGTTCGTGGTGTACTTTTGCGGCGGCTCGCGGAGCGCGCATTTAAGCCAGGGGAACCCGATGCCGAATTCTTGGCCCAATGTATTACGCTGTGGCTAAACAGACCGGCGGCCATCATGAGTGTTCTCCGTGAACTTGGTTTGCACTATTCTCCCGAGGAATTCCTGGTGACTGTTCGACAAGGAAACACAGTTGAGATGCTGCTAATTGCTGGTGCAGCAGATGTCATGGTGGATCCTGAGGAACATACATTCAGATTCCATCGTGCATTTGAAAGTGCATCCCTTATAATCGTTCAGGGCGCGGGGCATATGCCTGTTAGAACGTCTTACAAAGAACTCGTTCCTCACATACTATGTTTTGCACAGCGAACGTTTACTCCTAGTCAGCAAATAACAATTTGGCACGGTGCCGCGGCGACCGCGCGGAGGTTGGTGTTACGATATGGTTGGAATAGCACCTCCTATCAGACCCTGAATGCCGGTATGTCGCACTGGTTCAGCGGTGATTTTGAGGCTATGGCGGCGTTCGTCACACGCTTCGGTATACGAGTTTGCGCAGGACCACCGGTTTGTAGTGAGGCTGACCTTCCACGAGTAGCGGAGCAGTTTACCGCAGACACCCGGCAACATAATGAGCGTGTTTGCTTCTTCGCTGTGGAGGACCGGCTATGTAACGTGCTACAAGACAAACGAAGGTTGTTCCGTTTGCAAATTGGCTCGCAGCCAGTGTGGGATCCAACAACGTGGCATTCGATTTGCATGAGTCACAAGAGCATTCGAATGCAGTTACATCGTGCCCACAACAAAGGGGTAGTTGTAACGGAGCAGGGGGTAGCACCACCACCGCAAATTGGTCAGCTTGTGGAGTGCCTACAAGATTGGCAGTCTCGTCGTACACTACCGCCGCTCAAGTTCCTTACTGAGTCGGTGCCCCTAGAACTGCTTACCGATCGACGCCTTTTTACGGCAGTGCTTAATGGCAGAGTGGTGGGGTACCTCGCTGCGGCACCGGTGCCTTTAAGAAATGGCTGGTTAATCGAACAAATAGTGCGGTCGCACCATGCGCCAAATGGTACCGCCGAGCTACTTGTGAACGCGGCGATGAATGCGTTTGCCGATGAAGGGGCACAGTATGCGACATTGGGTCTTGCGCCTCTTTCGCTTGTTGCAGACGGCGGCTCTAATGCGCCAACTTGGGTCAATTTTTTGACACTATGGATGCGAGCGCACGGTAACAGGTTTTATAATTTTGGCGGCCTGGAGGCATTTAAAGCAAAACTGCGGCCAACGGTTTGGGAGCCAATCTATTTAGTCTCATTAGACCGCCAGATATCCTTATGTGAAATACTTGCGGTTGCCTCTGCGTTTTGCGCCCAAAACCTCACTTCACTAACTTACCATGTTGTTATAGCAAGTATGAAGCAGGAGAAACAGCGGTATTTAGCCACACGCCAGGTTTCGCGTAAAAAGAATGCGGTTTAGGCTGCTTCGCGGCGGGAGGTGGCCATACCGGCAAGAGCAACAGGATTATCTGGCTCTATCTCCAACACACGAGCGTACATATCTGCTGCGCGCTTTTTATCGCCAGTCTCCTGGTAGGCAGTACCTAGATTTACCATTGCCTCAAGGAACCGCGGATTGATCGAGAGGCAGTGCTCAAACTCTACGATGGCCTCGGTCAGTAGGCCCTGCACCTGATAGGCCATCCCTAGATGGTTCCTGATGTCGGCATATTCGGGATTAAGAGTGAGCGCCTTTTGGTACTCTTGTATGGCTTCGGCATACAGTGCGCGGCGATAAAAATCATCACCCAGCTTAAAATGGAAGAGAATGTCATCAATCTCAGTATGACAAACCAGTTCGAGATGCCGTAGCGCACGCTCGTACTCGCCAGCCTCGTGATCTGCCAGGAACTCGGACATTGCCTCACACTGGAAGCCAGGTTCCAAATCGATGGCCAAATGAATTGATCGAATGGAGGCCTCGAACTCCTTGAGCTCGTATTGCACCACGCCTCGGCTCAAATGTGCGCGTGCAAACCTGGGATTGATGTTAATGGCACTGTTAAGTGAATTCAGTGCTGCTTCGAGGTGCCCCGAGTATCGCTGGGCAGAGGCAAGGTGATAATGTAGGTCTGCGTAATTTGGGTGTATTTCTAGGGCAGCGGAAAAGGATTCCGCTGCCGTGGTCCAATGGCCCGATTTCAACGCATCGTGACCCAAATGAGAATAGGACTCTGCTGTGTAGAACGCTGCCAGCCGCGCGTTAAGTGGATCTGGTCGCCTACCGGCAACTTCAATCACGCGGCGGAATGCTTCTATGGCCTCTAGATACATTCCCTGATCAAAGAGTCGTATACCACGATCATAGTGTTCATTGCGACCAATGCCAAGCATTTTACCAAGCAGCGACATTCTCTCTTCTCCTGTGATACGCGTAAGTCGGTATGAGAACTAGTAGCACCGGCTATTTCAGTGCACCTGCCCGACCAACGCCATGGTATTGAATACCAAGTTTACGCATGCGTACCGGGTCGTAAATATTTCGCCCATCGAAGATTAGCGGACTAACCATAGAATCGCGAATTCTTTCCATGTTTAGTTGCTTAAATTCGTTCCATTCTGTGATCACCAGCAGCGCATCCGTAGCTTCTGCCGCGTCATATGCATGCTCGCAGTAGTTAAGGTGCGGATATATTTTGCGTGCTGCATCCATGGCGATTGGGTCATATGCTTTAATATCGGCATTTTCGGCCAATAACTTGCCTATAATTTCGACGGATTTTGCATCTCGCATGTCGTCGGTATTAGGCTTAAATGCAAGACCAAGTATTCCTATCTTCTTGCCGGCGAATGATCCGCCCAGAGTTTTGCGAACGTTGTCTAGGAAGCGAAGTGGCTGTTCCTGATTAACTTCCATTACCGCGCGCAATATCCTGAATTCGTAACCCGCAGTTTCTGCTGTGCGCACGAGGGCGCTGGTGTCTTTTGGAAAACAGGAGCCGCCATAGCCTAGACCAGCATTAAGAAAGGCACTGCCAATTCTGGAGTCGTTACCCATACCCTTGATGACCTGTATTACATCCGCACCCACCAGGTCACATAGGTTTGCAATAGAGTTAGCGAAGCTGATTTTAGTGGCTAGAAATGCGTTCGATGCATATTTAATCATCTCGGCACTTGCAACGTCAGTAAGTATAACCGGGCGCTCGAGCGGTGCATAGAGCTCCAGTATCTTCATTGCAACAGCCTGGCTTGGCGCGCCAATTACGATTCTATCGGGCTCTAGAGTATCCTTAATTGCGCTGCCTTCACGCAGAAATTCAGGATTGCTTACGACATCAAATGGCGTATCGGTCTCGCGATACTGCTCAATGATCTCGCGCACCATATTACCGGTGCCCACAGGGACTGTGGATTTGTTGACAATTACCTTGTAGCCGTTAAGTGCGCCCGCAATAGATTTTGCAACTGATCGGACAAATCGCATATCAGGATCGCCATTTTCAAGTGGAGGCGTTCCTACACAGATGAAAACAACCTCACTGGATCTTACCGCTTTGTCTAGATCGGTTGTAAATGCGAGCCTACAGTCTTCGATGTTTCTTTTGACCATCTCTTCTAGACCTGGCTCGTAAATCGGCATCTCGCCACGTGTGAGCATTTCCACCTTTGCAGGATCAATATCTACACAGATGACATCATTTCCCAGGTCGCTAAATATGCAGCCGGTCACCAAACCTACATATCCGGTACCAACAACGCAAATATTCATAGAACTACTTGTTCCTTCCTTGGTTTGCAACGTGCGCGCCGAGTAAAAGCTTTTAACGTCGACATTTGAATGCGGTCTATTTTCGGCTAGAGAATCGATTGCAATTATATCTGTTCGATCTATTGCCAGGGTTGTGGGTGTCATGTTCTACTCCCAAATCAGGATGGCTGGGTTTAGCAGCATACAGAGCAGAATGCATTCCCGTCCGTAAGAATACCGGTTTTTAGCCTGTGGTAGTGAAATGAACCTGGTATTTCCTCTAGAATCGCCTGGTTTGCTCCAACATTAGCTGCGTTCCCTGTTCAAAAGACGGGGATTATCCAAATTGCGCAGTTAAACCTGGGGGAAACTGAGATGTTTGTGCTCATTGGAATCGGTGTACTGTTTGGCGCGATAATTGTCGGCTTCACGTCGGAAGGCGGAAAGATAGCTGCGCTCATGCAGGTAAACGAGTTCATCATCATTGGTGGCGCAGCGCTGGGCAGTATGCTTATCGCCAACCCGCTATCCGTAGTAATCAGCGTTTTCAAGGGAGTGCTAGGTACGCTGAAGCCCTCACGGTACAGCAAGGCAGCCTACATGGAACTGCTAAAAATGCTATATGACATGTTTATGATGGCTCGCAAGGAGGGCCTCATGTCGCTCGACTCGCATGTAGAGCGGCCGGAGGACTCGTCGTTCTTTTCCAATTACCCTCTATTTTTCAACAATCACCACGCCGTGGCATTTCTAGCCGATACCATGAAGGTGATTGTAAGCGGCTCTGTTTCAGACTATAACTTGATGGAATTAATGGACATAGATCTAGAAACGACACACGAGGAAGAGCTAAAGCCGTCGCAGATCGTTGCGAAAATGGGCGATGCGATGCCGGGTTTTGGTATTGTCGCTGCGGTTCTCGGCGTCGTGAATACAATGGCAGCGATTGGTGGAAAACCAGAGGTGATTGGTGAAAAGGTAGGTGCGGCACTTGTTGGTACGTTCCTAGGAATCCTGATGGCTTACGGTCTTCTTCAGCCACTATCCATCTCCATGGAAGCTAGCTCAAAGGCTGGTGGAATGTATATGAATGCCATCAAGTTCGCACTATTATCGTTTGCAAGAGGCGACGCGCCTCTAACGGCGGTAGAATTCGCACGCAGGAACATTGAACCGTCAGTTCGGCCGTCGTTCAGCGAAATGGAGCAATTCGTCAAAAACATGGGCGGTGGCGACATGGCAGCCGCAGCATAGGCATCGGCTGTGCCAGCTAGGAGGTAATAATGGATCCTGAACCACCCGTCATACGCATTGTTAAGAAAAGGGCCACGGCGGTCATCACGGCGGTGCCTGGAAAGTAGCATACGCAGACTTCGTAACTGCCATGATGGCATTCTTCCTGGTGATGTGGATTGTAGGGCTGAGCAAACCTGTCCGCCAGGCTATTGCCGCATATTTTAAAGATCCCGTTGGTTTTATGAAACTCGCAAGGGGCGGTAAGAACCCGCTGGCAAAGTCAGCGGATAGTGCAATCAACCGAGGCAAGCCCTCGCCGCTGTTGCCCACTGGTGGGCCGCAGGAAACCAATGCAGACCGGAGTGCCACGGAGGCAAAGTTCAAGGCTATTGCTCAGCAAATCCTCGAAAAACTGCAAAAGTCACCAGACTTTAAAGGCCTTAAGGACAGCATTCAGGTGCACCTTACTGATGAGGGTCTACGTATTGAGCTAATGGAGAAAACACCGTCGCTCTTCTTCAGCAGTGGGAGTGCGGCTCTACATGCTAGAACCGTGCGACTATTGAGAATGATTGCGGGGCAACTAGGAAAACTGAACAATCCAATCGTGATGGAGGGAGATACTGATAGTCATCCGTACACAGGCAGGCCAGGGTACTCCAACTGGGAGCTCTCTGTTGATCGAGCAAATGCAGCCAGGCGGGTGATGGAAGGGCATGGTATAAGGAAGGGACAGGTAATCGAGGTGCGCGGGTATGCCGACCACAAGTTACTAGATCCCAAACATCCTTATAGCTATGTTAACCGGCGTGTAAGTATCCTCGTAGCATACACAGGGAAAGGTCAGTAAGGAATGCTAGAAGCCGCGGGTAAGTTCCACTCTGGAAGTAATCCACGGCTTCTTTGTTGTGGGCTGTATTTTACAGTGGGTGACGGAGTTAGCCGTGCCAGTCTACGTCTGTGACCTCTCGAGCGTGTGCAACTATAAAGTCGCGGCGCGGTTCCACCTTATCACTCATGAAGATATCAAACATGTCAACAGCCGCAGTTAGGTTCTCACTGTCGATATTAACTCTTGCGAGCTGCCTCTTTTCGACGTCCATGGTTGTTTCGGCCAGATCAACCGCATCCATTTCACCCAGGCCCTTGAAGCGGTTAACACTAACGTCTCTCTTGCTGCGCAGTGTCTCGAGAATGCGATCACGTTCGACTTCGTTTTTAGCGTAGTATTGGTCATTCTTGCCGGATTTTATTCTATATAGCGGCGGCTGAGCGACGTAGATGTGTCCGTTCTCAATGAGAGGCCGCATGTAGTACCAGAAGAACGTTAATAGCAGCGTTCGGATGTGGTCACCATCCACGTCTGCGTCGGTCATGATGATCACTTTGTGGTACCGGAGTTTTGATAGATCAAAATTCTTACCACCGCTGGACTTCTCCCCAACCGTTTCCAGATCTTCGTCGCTCTCCTCGCCGTAAGCAATACCACTCCCAATGGCCGCGATCATTGCACGAATTTCTTCGTTCTCAAGTACCTTGTCAACTCGCGTTTTGCCAGCATTCAGAATCTTGCCTCTAAGCGGCAGAATTGCCTGCGTGCGGCGGTCTCTTCCCTGTTTTGCCGGGCCGCCTGCGGAATCACCCTCAACCAGAAATAGCTCACACTTTGCAGGGTCTCGTTCACTGCAGTCGGCAAGCTTGCCCGGAAGTGAATGCGACTCGAGAGCACTTTGACGTTTCACTAGGTCTGCAGCCTTGCGAGCGGCTTCACGAGCACGTTGGGCAGTGAGCGCCTTTTCAATTATGCGCCTGCCCACCGCCGGGTTCTCCTCAAGGAACTCGCTCAATTTCTCACCTACAATCGAGTTCACCGCCCCTTCAACTTCCATGTTTGAGAGTTTGACCTTCGTTTGCGACTCAAACTGAGGATTCGGTAGCTTTACCGATATTACTGCAGAGAGGCCTTCGCGAACGTCATCACCTGTAAAATTCGACTCCTTTTCTTTGAGGAGGTTGTTTTTGCGAGCGTAGTTGTTTAGAACTCGAGTCAGGGCGGTTTTAAACCCGCTGAGGTGTGTTCCACCATCCGGGGTATTGATGTTGTTCGCGAAGGTAAGAATGACTTCCTGATAGCTGTGATTGTATTGTATGGCGATCTCTGCTATTAGTTGCTCGCGCACTCCTCCAAAGTAGACGGCTGAGTGAACAGAGTCCTTGGTCTCGTTGAGATGTTCAACGTACTCTGCCAACCCCCTGGGGTAGTGGTAGGTAACCACCTGCGGCTTAACCTTCTGAAGGGTACCATCGGGTAACGTATCGGTGGTCTCGTCACGCAAATTCAGAAAGGTAAGCGTCAGTTCCTTGTTAAGATATGCGAGCTCGCGCATGCGCCGCTGTATACGTTCCGGGTCGTATTGGTGAACGCCGAAGATTAGTGGGTCGGCATGCCAATGGACCTTGGTGCCGTGAGCATCCGATTTCGCCTTACCCAATACCTTCAGGGGACCAGTGATGACTCCACGTTCAAATTTGGCCCAGTGAACCTTGCCATGTTGAACCACAGTCACTTCTAACCAATCGGATGTAGCGTTAACACAGGAGACACCTACACCATGCAATCCTCCTGAAACCTTATAGGCACCACTGTCAAACTTGCCTCCCGCATGGAGTTTTGTAAGTGCAAGCTCAATTCCAGAAACACCGTACTGCCGATTGATATCTGCAGGAATACCACGGCCGTTATCTTCAACCGACAGACTGCCGTCGTTGTGGAGAATGACGTCTATGCGTGTACAGTAGCCGGCCATCGCTTCGTCAACGGCGTTGTCGCTCACCTCGTAAAAGAGATGGTGCAGGCCACGAATATCCGTATCACCAATATACATTGCCGGCCGGCGCCTGACCGCTTCCAGACCTTCCAAAACCTGAATCTGCTCAGCACTGTAGTCGGCCTTTACATGACCTACTGAGCTGAGGTTTTCTAGCTGGTCGCGTTCGGCCTGCCGGTCAGCTTCTGAGCGCTTCTCTTCTTCTGGTTGCGGTTCATTCTCATCGGAATTGCCAGGCAACATCATCTCGTACGACTCCTTCAATTAACGTGGTGGCAGCGCGGGTAGGGTGGGGGCGGAGATTCGTATACTCTGCCAATAATGTCATTATTATTGCACAAAAGCAGGTAGTTCCGCCCACGCGTATCCGTCTATGAAGGGACGCGGTGAGGTAATATGGCAGGTATAATTACAGGTAACGACATGGCCTGTTAACCTATTTTGAGTGCTTACTTACACGAGCTTCGCAGCCGGAGATTTGTGATTGACCGTTCCACCCATATGTCTAGACGTTCGCGGTGTTGGGCATCGATTTGGAGCACGGTTACTCTACCGCGACATATCCTTTTCTGTGGGCAACGGGGACGTCCTTGCGGTTACCGGACACAACGGAAGCGGCAAGTCGACATTACTGAAGATCATTGCCGGTCTACTGCAGCCAACAGAAGGGTCTGTCGAACTAGCAATGAATGGAGAAGTCACTCCACCATCACGACGAAGTAACTTTATCGGTTACGTGTCCCCAGAGATGGCACTGTACCAGGAACTTACTGCAGTAGAAAATATTAGATTTTTCGGCGCGCTGAGAGGCCAGACCTTTGAAAAGATCGATCTTCGCGAAATGTTGGCGCATGTGGGATTGAAGGGTCGTGGCAGCGATAGAGTAGGTGACTACTCCAGCGGAATGAAACAGCGGCTTAAGTACCTGATTGCAATTATGCACAATCCTGAGTTGTTATTACTGGATGAACCAGGCGCCAATTTGGATGTGCATGGCACGCGCATTGTTGAGCAGATCATTCACGAACGCCGTGAGGCGGGATTCTTAACCATATTGGCAACTAATGAACCTGAAGAAGAGCTATGGGCAGGGTGCGTTATTCCTGTTGCAACGGTATGAACGACCAAACCTGGATTCAGCAAGCGCTTGCTCTATTTCGCAAAGACATACTTGCTGAGACGCGAACAAGGGTTGCGTTCGGCGCTATGGGCGTATTTTCATTTGCCTCCCTTTTGTTGATTGCCCTTGCAATGGTGGGACTAAAGGGGGTGCTTATTCAAAATAGTTCAGGGCAAGCCGTGCCGGCATGGAACAATTCAGGTAAGATGTCGTTGTTGTGGGTGTTGCTCTGCTTCGCGGCTTTTGCCGGCTTATCGCATTCGTTCGTCTATGAAGAGGAGACCGGAACAGCGTCAACTCTGAAGCTTCACATGGGGCCTCAGGCAGTTTATGCGGGCAAGTTGTTGTTCAACACGACGGTTCTACTGGCAGTATCGCTGGTGATAACGCCAATGTATATGGTGATGACTGGTATGGACGCAGGAACCTTACCGATGTTTTTTGCCGTTATGCTAAGTGGAACTGCGAGTCTGTCCGCTGTGGCCACGGTGGTGGCCGCACTCGCTGCTAGAGCTCGAAGCACTGGCGCTCTATTTGGTGCCGTGGGCCTGCCAATGTTAACCGTTCTTCTCGTGCTTATCATGAACGCGGCGCGGCAGTGTTACATCCGGAGCGAATCGGCGGTACAATACCTTCGTCCTTTAACGGGTATTGTATGTTTCGGAGTGTTGATTGTGACGTTATCTGCCATGCTTTTTCACTACATATGGGAAGATTAATATGGGCTCCAGTGCCTTAAAGGGTACGCTTGGCTTTTTAATGGTCTATGTCATTTACGGCGCGTTCAATATAGCACATGGTGCTATAGGATTTGCCGAGAAGGGCATTGCGGCTAGGATTATATTCTTTCACGTACCGTGCGCTGTCTACTCTTCCGTCGCCTATATGGTTGCAACATGGTATGCGGTGAAGCACTTATGGTTGCTTGGCGGCACGAACAAAAGCAACACAGCACTTGAGGATTCGGATTATAAATCTGCCGCGGCAATGGAACTCGGTTTCTTATTCTGTATTCTCGCCACCATAACGGGGAGTATTTTTGCAGGCGTGCAGTGGGGTAGTTTTTGGAACTGGGATCCTCGCGAAACCTCTATAGTAATCATGCTGCTGTTATACGCCTCGTACCACTTGTTACGTACGGCTTTCACGACAGATCCAGCAAAACGGGCCAGGTTAAGCGCGGTGTATGCAATTATCGCAGTGATACCGTCAATTTATCTCATATGGGTTGTACCGCGAGTGCTACATACCATGCACCCTACAACCACTTTGAGTAATCCTGCCGATACAAGTCTTAGCTACAAGCTCGTGCTTTATCCGTCGTTCCTCGCTTTCACACTGCTCTTCATCTGGCTAATGCAGCTTCGGGTGAGCACAATGAAGCTTATTGAGGCTCGAAGGAAACGCAGGCTACATGCAATGGAGGCGCAACGGTAATGAACGCTCACCTTACAGCGCTGCTGGTTACCGCAGTGCCCTTAATCGTTTGGTTAGGTATCTATTTCTATCTAGTTAGAATTGATAAGGCAGTCCGCCGACTGCTGCGGGATGAAAGTCAAGAGGAACAGTTATGAACAGGTCAGTAATCGTTGCACTCATAGTGATTAGCACAGCAATGGGCTTCACAATGTGGGCATTTAGTAGCTCTATGACCCCCTATGTGGATATTCACCAGGCCGAGAAACTTACCGGTCAGGTTCAGATACGTGGCAAGATCATGCATAGCACTGCCCACTGGAGTGACCGAAAGCATGCTCTAGTTTTCATGTTAAAAGACAAAAACAACGATCTTGTTGAAGTCGATTATCACGGTGCGAAGCCAGAGGCGTTCGATACTGCACCGGAAACCGCAGCCCAGGGTGTGCTTACCAAGGCGTCGGATGGCAAGCTTATTCTTAACTCAGATAGCATGGTCGTTAAGTGTCCCAGTAAATACAGCGACAAAAAAGGTCTTAAGAACGACACTAGTGCGAATTCCGCCGCGGAGAACCGTATATGACCGCGGGTACGGCGGGTACCTTCGCAGTTACTAGTGGCCTCATATTTAGTCTGTTGACAATTGTCGTGTATGTGCTGGTCAACGTCAGAAAAGACTCCGGCAAATTAATCTATCTTGCGCGGGCTTGTTATGTCGCCTGTGCGGCGTCTGTATTTGCCTCTATGGGTACTCTCGGTTGGATAGTCTACCATCGAGAGTATCAATATAACTATGCGGTACAGCATACCAGCAACGAGTTGTATAACCATTGGTTTAGGTTTGCTGCAACTTGGTCGGGGCAGGAAGGTAGCTTCCTCCTTTGGGCCACATGGACGGCTGTTCTGGGCCTTATCCTGGTCGCCGTAGCCAAAGACTTCGAGAAGCTGGTGGTGCCTATCGTAACCAGTGTCATTGGATTTCTTTGCGCAATCCTGCTGAAGCAGTCACCCTACCTTCTCTTCATGAAGGTCAATCCAGGTATGCCGTCGATACCGACTGAAGGATTGGGGCTCAATCCGTCACTGCAGAACTATTGGATGACTATTCACCCGCCCACGATCTTTTTTGGGTTTGCGTCCCTGTCTATCCCGTTCGCGTTTGCCCTCAGCGCCCTAATTACCCGTGACTACGAGACATGGGTAAAGCGGGTTTTTCCTTTTGCCCTTCTCTCATCCGGAATACTGGGCCTCGGCCTGTTCATGGGCGGCTACTGGGCCTATGGAACCCTCGGCTGGCATGGGTTCTGGGCGTGGGATCCAGTAGAAAATGCCTCGTTCTTTCCGTGGCTTGCGGTTACCGCACTTGTACATGGTTTACATGTTCAACATAACCGTAAAGGAATGGCAAAGACGAACCTCTTCCTCGGGATTCTTGCCTTCTGGCTGTTTCTGGTTGGAACGTTTCTCACTCGGTCCGGCGCTTTGGCATCAAAGGGTGCTAACGGCCAATTGCTCTCCGTACATGCCTTCGATAATATCAGTAAGAGCGGCCTAAATCTCATGGTCGCTATGCTGGTTGTTTATGGCCTTGCCGGCCTAATAATGTGGGCATGGCGGTGGAAGGAAGTGCCAGGCAGAAGTACCACTGGCGATAACCTGCTTTCACGAGATTTTGCATTCTTCATGGCAGTGGTGATGATGCTGGTTGCCTGTGCGGTAATTACCCTGGGGTCAACAACGCCGCTGTTCCTCAGTTGGGCACATCGGGCTCCTATGGCCCCTCAGGCCTCGTTCTACAACAAGGTTATGCTACCGCTAATGATCCCCGTGACCCTTTTGTTGGGCGCGGTACCCTGGATGGCTTGGCGCAAAACCGATCCAGATACCTTCATGCGCAAATTGCTTATACCTTGGATTGTGATGCTGGTATTTGGGTTTGTGCTTTTGTTGTGGGTTCAAAAGTCGCAGGCGCAGTTGGTGGCAACGATGGACCCGTCGACGTACCAATCGACGATGCACAACTGGATCAATCCTGCGGTTCAGCGGATTATGGTTGTCATCCTTGGGTCACTCGGCTTTCTTGCTGCTCTTTCCAACTCAATGCTGGCCTATCGAGTATTTCGGAAGAGACCGCTCGCTGCAGGCGGGTGGATTGCTCATGTTGGTATCGGGCTCCTGATTATAGGTGTGATTGTATCCAATACTTTCGAACGAACCGAAATTATCACGCTTAAACAGAACGGTGGGCCTCGCACGGTATTTGGCTATACTTTCTCGTTTGAGGGTATGACTGGGAAGCCACCTGCGGTGCGACCGATAGACCCCGAATATGATCAAAACAATCATGTGGTTCTGCGAGTTACCGCGCCCAATGGTTCTCAGCTCGAACAGGACGGCCAGGCAGGTTCGTTCCTCATGGAACCCCGTTGGTATGTTCCGCGGCCTTCTCTCAACGAGGAAAGTATGGGTAACCCGGACACGATGTTCTGGCCGGCGATTAAGAAGTACGTTGGACATGACCTGTATGTCGCGCTCGCCAATCAGCCCGCAGAGGATCTCTATTCGGTTAACCTCCTGCCTAAGCAGCATGTTCAACTTGGTAAGTACCAGATTTTCTACTTGAAACCAGTTATTCAACCTCTCAATTACTTTGGAGCGGTCATGGGTATCCTGTTGCCGAACAACCAAGTAGTGGGTATTCAACCGGGAGAACAGTTCCTCAAAAACGGTGCAAATCAGACGGTTCAAAACGATAACGGTCAGCCCATCATTTACAAAACAGATGAGAGTATCCCTCAAATCCCGTCATCGAACAATCAGCCGGCAGTGGCAATTCTTAACAGTCTTAACCCTCAAACACATGAGGTGAATGTACTGTTCAGCCTACCTGATATGCCTGCGACTTGGAATATTCCTCTGTCAATTACGTACAAGCCGTGGGTAAACCTGGTTTGGACGGGGGTGCTCGTTGCGGTGTTTGGCATTCTGCTATCGATGCTTAACCGAATAATGGAGAATAGGCGACCAACCTCCGTCGCGTAGCTTCTCTTCAGCATTGTAACGGCGTCGATTACCGCTTGGTGATCGACGCCATTTTTGTGACACTGGTACTCTTAGCGGATGCGGGTTCTCACTCTCGGGTGTTCATACGACAGACATAGAGATCGAGCGAATGGTTTACCAGCAAACGTTGAAGAGTGTCGTAGGGCATTGAGCCACTTATTCTGGCGGTAGGCACAAAAACAAGTTCTTCGCAAATACCCGGCAGTCGGCGTTCAAAACTAAGCCTTTAAACTAGTTTTGCGGTGAATAGAGTGTGCGACAGGATCTAGCAACATTCCCACGGAATTTCGCCGCAAACCTTGCAGATGACTGTGCGGCGAATTTATAGGCCAGGTGATCAATTTAGCTTGCTGGTTGCCTATGCCCCGATTGCTGTAGACGCGCTCGCAATCTACCTCCCACCTGTCCCGCTCTCATCCGCTGAAGTTCCGCTTGGCGTACTGCGGGGTTAATATCAGGATTGGAAATGATCTGCTTAGTCAAGGGCGTTGCCACGCTGTTTTCACCCTTATGAGTGCCGCAACCCGTAATCGCGCACAGAACAGTCAGGTGAAATCCTATGATGGCAATAGGCTTTTGGTTCAAAATTGGTTCTCCTTGTTCTCATTCAGTAGCCAGTTGGTTCAGGCTGTTTAAAGAATTCAATGGAAGCTTAGTAGGCGGCTGGCATTAGTCCAGGAAGGTAAATGTTCTTGTACCAGTTAAGTTGTCCACGCGGTATTGCTTTTACGTGTCCGTCGGCAAATAGCATGTTGCTTGTACCTGTGTGTCGGTAGCGCGGGTAGGTACCGCAGCCGCCATAGGTTCCAGCACCCGCGCTGATCTGTGCGGCAGTGGCATCGCAATCGCCATAGATTAGGTCAAAATGTTGACCCTGGACAGAACCAGGTGGATTACCTACGGTGTTGGTCCACAGATCTTCCTCAGGGTAGAACATACCATACGTCCATTGAGCGTCGTTCACGCCTAGCTCAGCCATGAGGACAGACTCCGACGGTGTCTGCAGGGCCGCAAGCGTTCCGGGGGGCGTTAGAGCCGTGCCTGCTGTCCATGAGACCAAGCCGTCTGGCATAAGACCGTAGTTGCAGCCGTAGGGAACACCATAAATTGGAGACGGGTAATCTGGGCAAACATACACTCCACTAGTGCCCCAAGTAATGGGTGTTCCATCCGCTCCCGTAGTCCTATCTCCGTTTTTAATATAGGGGTAGATAAAGTCTGTCCAAAACCGAAGGGTGTTATCGTCGGGTGCACCACCGACTGTATTGGTATCATACTGGTCCATCGGAAATGTTTCATCATAGTCCTGAACGTAAAGCATGAACCCGAGGCCAATCTGCTTTTCGTTCGATACGCATGCGATGGCACGTGCCTTCTCACGCGCCTGTGCGAAAACAGGAAAGAGAATTGCGGCTAAAATGGCAATAATAGCGATTACTACCAGAAGCTCTATTAGGGTGAATCCCTTATGTTTCATGAAATCCTCCAAATTCCCGATTTGACTCAAATACTCTTAGGAACTAGCTTGTACAGGCTGACGAGAATTGCGCGAGGTTGAAGCCCGGATGACAAGGGAAGTGCGCATCAGCCGCCGAGTCGGTTCACTATCTGGCTGTTCAATACGGCGTTGTAATACCTGACATGCGGCTTGGCATGCATCGGCGATTGGAAGCACAATAGTGGTAAGTGGTGTGTCAAGGTACGCCACAAATGGAGCATTGTCACATCCCGCAAGAATTATATCACCCGGGATATCTACCCCGTGCTGCCGCAAGGCTCGATAAACTCCCAGCGCAATTTCGTCGTTTTGGCAGAAAATACCGTCAGGCAGTTTTGAACGACGGGATATAAGTTCGTGAGCACTAAGTAGCGCGGATTCGCTCAGAGTTGTACCTCCAACCACGTCTATACGGTGTTGTTCCAACTCGTGGTCTACCATAAAGTGTTGATAGCACCTGTAACGATGTTCTGCTACATGAAAGCTGCCTGGAACCGCCGCATAGGCTATTGTACGAGCGCCCTGATCGGTCATGTGGGTAAGAAGGTCTTGCATTGCGGGTGCAAAATCGAAGGCCACAAATTCGGTTAGGTGCGATTCGGCATTGAAGAGGCCGACAATTGGCGGAACAAAACCATGGTGCTGGAGCAGAGCCTGACCAAGGCCATCGGCAAATAGAAGGTAGTCGAACACCAAAACACCCTCAAGATCCCAACGGAGCAGCTTCAACCATCGCTCCTCGACATTGAGTGGTGAGCACGAGAACGGAATAAGTTCGAAACCTGCTAGTTCCACGCAGCGTCGTAAGTAGAACAGCACCTCACTAAAGAAGTGCTCCTGCGATTCGGGCATGAACACACCGATCAGCCCACTGCGTGCACCTTTTAGGGCCTGTGCTATACGGTTAGGTCGGTAGCCCATGGTCCTAGCAGCTGAAAGGATACGGTCCCGAGTAGTATCCGAAACCATCGCGTTCTCTCTTTGGTTCAGCACGCGGGATACCGTGGAATGTGATAACCCCAGTTCCCGTGCAATTTCCTTTATTGTTACGCGCATTGAGATTCCTGTTCGTCGAAGCACACGTGTGCTGTAACACGTTATAACACAATATTAACATGACCCGTAGTCGATGTCAATAACAAATTCCAAAAAACAAAAAATAAAATACTTTCATCAGTAAACCAGCATGTATCACCCATTTGCATGGTTAGTTGCGACCGACAGCGATTTCTCGACGGCACGAGTATAATTACTATAGAAACTTTTGTAGCGGTTGTTGGAGGTGCAACGTGTTTTTGGAGGAGCGAGAACAGGCTATCGTGGCACGTCTCCAACAATTTGGTAAGGTCACTGTGGAAGGGCTAGCCGAGCTACTCGGCGTTTCAGCACCAACGGTCCGAGGTGATTTGGCTCGTTTGGAGGGCCGTGGTCTTCTACGGCGCACCCATGGTGGGGCCATTAGTGAAACGCGCTTAGCCTACGAGCCCAGTTATGCAGAGCGGTCCATTCTTAACCACGAAGCAAAGCAGGCTATTGCTCGTCACGCGAGTCAACTTGTAAAAGAGGGACAGACTGTGCTGTTAGATGCAGGTACCACATGTTTCGAGATTGCGAGGTTGCTATCGCACCACACGCGCTTGACAGTGGTTACAAACTCCATATCCTCCGCACATGTCTTGGCACCATCTTGTGGGATTGACGTGGTAGTTATTGGTGGAAATCTACAACTAGCTAGGGAGGCTACCTTGGGACCTCTTGCTTGTGCATTCCTGGGTTCGATCCGTTGTGACGTTGCGTTTATAGCAGTAAACGGTGTGCACGAACAGGCAGGTTATACAGTTGCCGATTTTGAGGCCGCCGCGCTTAAAAATGCGATGTTGAACAGCAGCAATACAAAAGTTATCGTGGCAGACGCAAGTAAGGTAGGGAAGATCGCATTTGCGTCCATTGGAAAACTATCTGTGGCAGATTTACTCATATGTGACGAAGCACTTTCAATAGATCAGCGAGACACGCTCACCGGGGCAGGCGTTGAGGTACTAACCTCTGACAGAACGGGGCCTTTTAATTGAATACGCTTCCGGCATAAACTATGGTGCCGCAGAAATAACCGATGCAACTTGATGAAAGATCGGGTGAACGTGCCGACCGGGCGACGGTCCCTTCATCGGCAATGCTACTGCGGTTAGGGGCCCACCGTAAACTGCACCGGTGTCAATGCCAATTTTATTACGATGAATTAAGGGCCGTCCTGTAGCCTGCGGTGTGTGGCCAAAGATGACGATTTTGTCATTAATTAGGCCCTTAAATGACAAGAAGGGTTCTCGTATCCACAGGCGGGCGTCTAGTCCCTCGTTTGCGCCGTTCCACGTGCAACCTGGTGGCACCACACCAGCATGAACAAAATACAGGTGGCCGGCGTCAAAATCGAGCCGAGTATTTCTTATAAATTCCAGGTGATGTGCGGGGATTGAGTGGACAATATTATCCAAATCCTCCGTTCCATATGACCTTAACGTGTCCAGGCCACCGTTTTGTATCCAGTGAAAGGTTTCTAAAGGTTCGTAGCCATCTTCGGTGCTTTCTTTCTGCATTTCCTCTAGGGCATCAAGAAACAACTGCTCATGATTACCTCTCAGAAATACAGTATCAGGATGATCTTTGGCGAGTTCAAATAGCTGCTCAATGACACCCTTAGAGTCTGGTCCGCGGTCAATATAGTCACCAAGAAAAACAAACCGAATATTTTCAGCGTTGTACAAGGATGTCAGCCGTAACAACATCTCGTTTAGTTGAAGAGACTGGCCATGTATATCACCTATCGCAATATAGCGGGACTGAGGGTCGAGAGGTACCCTGCTAGAGGTCCCTGACGTAGTGGTTGTATTGGTCAACAAGGATTGCCTGCGGTTTAATAGGTTCATCGGTTAAACAGAATGCGGAGATGATAACAAGATCACCCTTTGCAACCTTTCGAGCAGCTGCGCCATTTATAACAATCTCTCCGGCACCACGCTTCCCCTCCAATACGTACGTCTCCAGCCGCTCACCATTATTAACATTCCAGATATGTACGAGTTCCCCAACTTCGAGGTTTACTCGGTCAATGAGATCGCGGTCTATTGTTACACTACCCACGTAATGTACATCGGCATCAGTTACCGTGGCACGGTGAATCTTACTCTTCAAAAATGTGCGAAGCATCATTATGTGACTGCCTATCCTTTATTGTCGGACGATGTCATCGCCCAGCAGTAGTCGTCGTGCGATTTTTGCTATGGCAACCTCGCCTGGATTATCTGCTGTCCAGAGAGAATCGGGTAGGTTTTGGCACAACACTGCTAACGAATACTGCTGCCCAGCATCATCTGTCACAATTGCAACATCGTTACGTACATCATCGACTGCTCCCGTTTTGCCAGCGTAGTTCCAAGTTGCAGGTAGGTAACGGGGAATGCTGTCACGCATCTGTTGTCGACCAAGGAAACCCATGATCTGCTCGCACAACGTTCCTGACAATATGATACCACGGGCAAGAGAAGCGAGCAGTGTCTGCATGTCATATGCGGAGGTCATGCCGAAGCCAAATGGGCGGCTTGCCTCAGTATCTGGTGTGTATGCCTTTCTATAAAGTGCCGTATCCGAAAGTCCCAGTGAGGATATACGTGCGTTTATTGGCGCTGTACCCAGCAGGTCTATCAGCATATTTGCAGCAGTGTTATCTGAAATGACAATCATCAGCATGCATAGATCACGTAGTGTTAGCGTTGTTCCGGATGTGAGATCGAACAGTATTCCAGCGCCACCTACTTTATCACTATCGCGCAGTGTTAAATTGCGGTGCCAATGCAAGTCGCCATTGCTTACTCGCACAGCGGCCTCAATTAGTATTGGGAGCTTAATCATACTGGCAGATTTACATCTGGCTCTCGAGTTATAATTGAAAGTTCGGCCTGTTGAGAGTTGTTGAATTGAAACGTGGATATTCGCTCCGGTTTCAACCTCTATACCAGCAACATACTCTGCAAGTGCCTCTTCACGGCAACAAAATGAAGCGATCCTCATAGTGCGCGTGTAACCGCAATGTAATCGGATGCCCGGTCAATGTCGGTTGCAAGCTCGGGAAGTCTGCACACTATTGACCGTGCTCTGCCGCCAATTAATCTTGAAACTGATTTCTCTAGGAACGTGGTGTCCAGCAGTGACGGTGCAGCTACCTGAGAGAGTATTAATCGCGCGATTACGGCAGGCCCCAAAATCCCCGCAAGTTTGATGGGACTTTTTCGGGCATCAAACGCTCTGGCGATAGCCGGCAGACAATTGAGAAGTAGCCGTGGGCGTACCAAGCCTATATTACCGCCGGTTAACGCACCCTCGCGTAATTTAATTGCTGTACGTTTTATGCCGGGAAACTGTTCGTAACAGAGGTTCACTGGGACGACTGGCCAAATCATCGCTGTGTCCTGCTCCTCCATCAATACAAGTGCCTCGTTAAGAAACGACAACACCGTGTCTGCTGTCATAAACGGGATGTCCGCAGTAGAGACCAGCGCCAGATCGAATGACAACAGTTCACTTAAACCTGTGGACAGGTTACCAGTGAACGTTCCGGTGTCAGAGATTACTGTGTAGCCGCTAGTCTCGGGCACATCACCCATAACAACGATCTGTTCAATTAATGGCACAATACTTCTATCGGATAAGGCTTTGACGACATGCTCAAGCATGGTGCTAGTGCGAAACGGTGCCAGTGCTCTTATAGAGACGCCTGATGCTTTGCAAAATTCATCGTCTGCGGTGCCACCCGCCAAAATGAGTGCCGCTATTGTGGACGGATTGCTCACGCTGCTGCCTCATTTCGGCTTAGTGTGCGCACTACCCACGTGCGTGGGTGTACTCGTTGAAGACGCTCCGCTGTTTTCAATGCGGCTTCTTGATCTGTAACCAGACCGTAAAGTGCCGAACCACTGCCAGCCAGGTGAACTGATATTGCACCGGCCATCCGCATCTCGTCAGCTAACCAGGCAAGTTCCGTGTAGTGTTCGAATACGGGAGCTTCAAAGTCATTGCACTGAATAGACAAAATTCGCTCGATGTCATCATTTTCGATCGCCGCTTGCATCCTTAAAGTAGCACGATGTGAGGAACGGTTTGGAATTGCGTCAAGTTGGTCGTAGGCCCATTTGGTGGAAACTGATATACTGGGCTTTACTACCACCATCCATAACATCGGAATATCGTTGATTGGTTTAATTTCGGTACCTTGTCCGCTTGCAAGTGCTGTTCCACCATACAGGAAAAACGGAACGTCTGAACCAAGCTGCGCGGCAAGTTCCACTAGATCCTCAGTTGTAAAATCAAGCTGCAAAATTGTATTCAATCCACGTAAAGCGGCCGCCGCGTTGCTGCTGCCTCCACCAAGTCCCGCTTGGGACGGTACCATCTTGGTGAGATGACACGCTATTCCGTACTCAATACGCTTACCCACTGAGGACGCATGATTTAGTAGTAACGAGATTGCCCTCACCACTAGGTTGTCACTGCCCGATGGAACATCGGGCGAGAGCGGGGCCTCACAAGTAAATTGGATTGCAATTTGTGGGATCAGGCGCATCTCTAGAGTATCAAATAACGAAATGGTTTGCATGATAGAAGACATGCCATGGTACCCATTGGGTAACTTGCTGAAAACGTCGAGAGTAAGATTGATCTTGGCGTACGACCGTATGGTATGCATCATGTTATGCTTAGCGTTCCTGAAATGCGAGTGCGTTAAGAATCGATGTTGCCATGGGATGTACGAATAGCCGATATTTAAACTCAACGCTGTTTCCGGCAGGTATCAAAGCTGGTTGTTCTGTAAACCAACATCCTGCCGATCGCATTCCCGAAAGCGTTGGAACACGGCGCCATTGCCAACCTGCAATCGGTGGCATGGTTGGCCACGTTTCCCCACACAGGCTGCCGCCAATGTGGAGAACAGACACGTTCGAAGTTGGCGGTAGTTGTTCTGTAAGAGTAGGTAGCAGGTGTACGGTACCATCCGCTGGAGGAAGGGACTGCTGAAAGGCACGGATAACTGGTAACTGTACAGCTTGCAGGCTGGCATTATGTATTGCTGTGAGCAAAACATCCGCTCTAATTGTAGAACTGTTGGTTAGCGCGGTGAGCCTCAGTTGGACAGTCCACAATTGTCCACAGGTGCCATTTAGCGTGAGCGTGGCTGAAGAGCTTGTCGCGGATTGTTTGGTGCTTAACCAGCGAAATGTTTGTCGCCAGGGTTGCTGTCCCGGTCCAGCAGATGTTACGGCAAGAAAGGGGGATAACACGGAGCAGGTTTGCCAGGTTCCACTGTCGAACGCGGCTAGCAGCGCTATTGGTTCCCGATTCGAAAGACGGCGTATTTTCATTGCAATTAGGTTTGCAGCGATCCACGCAGTGCTTAAGTTATGGCCCGCCTGTGGGCCCTTTTCTACACCCGCCACTGGCAATCCAAAATGAGCAGGTCCAGGTAGGGTGGGGAACACAGCTATTCTAACGCCTTCTGGTGTGGATGTGGCCGCGGGATCCCCGGCAATGTGCTGAAGAATAGCAGTCGATGCGAAGGGGTGACCGTCATCCCTAGGCTTTAGTTGCCATAAGACGTAGGCCTGCTGCGCGGGTTGAAGGGCCGGCAAAATGGGGAGAGTGTTGCCAGTATCGTAATCCAGTCCGTCTAGAGGAACACACTGGAGCCGGTACGTTCCTGCCGGAACTGCAGCAGCCGACACGTTTTTAACAACGCACATAATTTGAACGGGCGCCGAGATCACAGTGTACCCTTGGGGTGCACCTAAGTATTCGAGTTCCAATGGTGCTGTATTTGCCGCAGGTACTTGGTTTGCAGAGCCATTCATACGGACGGTTGGTTGTGGAGGTGTAGCCGACTGTGCAATAACTCTGCCAGGAATACTGCAGTAAACAAATACGCACAAAATTATTACATATAGATGAAGTAATGGCCGCTGCATTACTTCATTCCTTTTAATTTGGCAAGGTTCGTTTCCGCCAACTTGTTTGATTTGTCGATAGCGAGGGCCTTTTTAAATGCCGCCGCTGCTAACTTTAATTCGCCTTGTGACTCGTAAGCCACCCCAAGGTTGTTGTAGGCATCTGACCAGTGAGGATTCAGTGCCACCGCTCGTTGAAATGCACTCAGTGCATCCGCTGCATTGCCGGATTTCTGATACGCGAGCCCCAGCCCGTTATATGACTCGCTATTCGAGTCGTCCTCCTCGGTTGCAAGGTGGTAATTATCAATTGCCAATTTTAAACTTGCGGGGTCTCCCTTGAGGAGGTAGAGGTAACCTGCAGCTCTGTGGAGCGGTGCAAGGCTGCTTGGAGCAGCGTTTTTCTTCGTCAGGTCTGTTAGGGTGGTCAACACATCATCGACGCTGCCGGCAGCCTGCATCGCAGCGCCCAGATTGTTCCACACTGTAGGGTCCGCAGGTGCCACCGCGGCAGCCTGTTGATAGTACTTAACGGCGGGGCTAAAGCGACCAAGTTTAAATTCTATGAAGCCAAGCAGTTTCAAGACAGCGGCGTCCTGTGGTCTTATACTAAGCGCACGTCGAGCTGCACCCTCAGCTAGCTGAAATCTGTTCATGCGTACCAGGAGCATGGCTAGCTGATTATGAGGACGAAACGCCATGGGTTCTTGAGCAGATGCCATATCGAACTGTTTTACTGCTTCGGATTCTTTCCCTGCCTGTACCAGCATTTCGGCATAACTCTCTCGCAGTCGGTAGTTGGCAGGGGCATCTTTAACAGCATAGGCCATGGCACCGGTCGCGTTACGCCAAAGCGTTTGCGCATGCGACGGATCCCCGTTGGCATCGGCTTTTTTAGCAAGCAATTGAAACGCGAGGGCCGTGTTCATCTGATACGTACTGTTGGACGGTTGCAGTGAAGCCGTTTTTTGATAAACCTCCACGGCTGCCGAAAGATTTCCGGCGGCTTGCAACGCCACTGCTAAATTGTTGAGCACGTCTGCATCGTTGGGTGCAAGCTCTGAGGCTTGCCGATATGAGGCGACAGCATGCGGGTACTGCTTTTGAGCGTAGTACACGCCGCCCAAATTATATAGTGCACTTACCGAATGCGTATCCAGTTTTGCTGCCAAGATGAACTGGTGCTTTGCATCATTGTAGCGCCTCAGCCCCTCGTACGCGTTTCCAAGATTAATGTGAGCATCTGCGGAGCCAGGCTGAATGTGGACGGCTTCCTCCAGCGGCGTAACCGCGTCCGCATATTTCTGTTCGCGAAGTGCAATGATGCCCAAGTAAGTGAGCGTGGGCACATCATGTGGACTCGAAATCAGTACCTTAGAAAACGCGGTGCGTGCGGCATCTAGTCGCTGTTGGTTGAAAAGTGCCACTCCGCGGTTGTATTCAGCCTGAATTTTAGTTGGAGGGGTTCCCTTCGTCTGACTGGATGCATTCACATGGAGTACGACGGAAAGCCCCATGGTTACGGAAATGCACAGTGTGCTTCTTAAGTACTTGTTCATGACCACCTATTATGAGCGCAGCTCTTCGTAAGCGCTACCAGATTAAATGCCTTCAGAAACGAACTTCTAATGTCATTGTATTTTACCCGCTTACATTGTCGTTTCACCGTTGGTTCCTCAACGAGAGTAAGTGTAAGACATTTACTTTCAGCCGGTATAATGTTAGATAGTAATTAGTGCTGTTGTCCATTCCGGAGGTACGTTCTGTGGCATCTTCCGCTGTTGATCGAGAACTTGAAACGCTTATCCGCGCTCGGTATCCGGTCATTTATATCGTTTCCTGGGAGGAGCATCGAGTAGAGGAAGCGTTGCGTCGTATTGCACAGGATCGCGGCAAGAAGATTTTCTTCTGGACCGTTACCCAGGGTATGGTTGCCAATTCGAATTTGCGTGATAACGCTACGCGCGATCCACTGGCAGCATTGGACGCTGTGCTTGATTCGCGTGAACAGGCGCTGTTTGTTCTCAAGGACTACCATGCGTTCATTTCAGACGTCACCATTACTCGGCGATTACGCGATCTTACCTCCGTACTTAAAACGTGTTACAAGTCCCTCATCATCCTCGCACCAATGCTAAAGTTGCCAGCCGAGCTGGAAAAGGATATAGCAGTGGTTGATTACGGTCTACCGGATTATGGGGATCTCGACGGTATTTTGGAGAAAGTCATACAGGCCGTTAAAGATACACCGCAAATTGATTGTAACCTCTCTGAATTGGAGCGGGACCAGGTGCTGAAAGCGGCGCAGGGTCTCACAGCGATGGAGGCTGAAAATGTATTCGCCAAGAGCCTCATTGAAAAACATCGCTTTGACGTGGATGTGGTGTTAAGCGAGAAAGAACAGATCATCCGAAAGTCCGGAATCCTCGAATACTACCCATTTAACGAGAGCTTACACGATGTTGGGGGGCTCGACCTGCTAAAAGACTGGATGCAAAAGCGCACTGTAGCCTTTACCGAGCGTGCTCGAGAGTTTGGGCTTCCGGCTCCGCGCGGCGTATTATTGTTGGGTGTGCAAGGATGCGGTAAAAGTCTTTCTGCCAAGGCAATTGGTTCACTTTGGCGCTTACCTTTGCTTCGTCTGGATATAGGCAGGATCTTCGGAGGAATTGTTGGGCAGTCCGAGGAGAACATGCGGAAGGCAATACGCGTTGCCGAGTCCGTTGCGCCCTGTATCCTTTGGTTAGATGAACTTGAAAAAGGCTTCGCAGGCACTCAGAGCTCCGGTATCAGTGATGGTGGTACGACTAGTCGTGTTTTTGGGACATTTCTTACATGGATGCAGGACAAGAAAGTAAGCGCATTTGTTGTGGCCACGTCTAACGATGTAACCAGCCTTCCTCCAGAACTACTACGTAAAGGACGCTTTGACGAAATTTTCTTTATCGATCTACCATCGAGCGAGGAGCGT
>DAIDKH010000025.1 GCA_027450145.1 Chthonomonadaceae bacterium
ACAATATCAGCCTCGGCCTCGATTGAACCGGATTCCCGCAGGTCCGAAAGAAGCGGGCGTTTGTCCGGGCGGTTTTCCACGGCACGCGACAACTGAGAAAGCGCGATTACCGGTACTTTTAGTTCGCGGGCCAAGCTTTTGCATGCTCGTGCGATTTCCGAGATTTCCTGGTTACGATTGTCTGCCCTGCGAGAAGACCGCATTAATTGTAGATAGTCTATCACAATAAGGCCTAGTCCATGCTCTGCCTTAAGTCTGCGGCATTTGGCGCGCATCTCCAAGGCGGATATATCAGGAGTATCATCAATGTAGATTGGAGCTTCATACAGGCGTCCCATGCCCTCACCAATGCGCGTCCAGTCATCCTGGGTAAGGTAGCCCGTACGCAGCCGGTGTGCATCTACGCGTGACTCGGAGCAGACCATCCTGACGACGAGCTGTTCCTTAGACATTTCCAGCGAAAAGATGGCTACCGGGAGCTTTTCTTCAATGGCTATAAACTGTGCAATCTGTACCGTAAGGCTAGTTTTGCCCATTCCGGGCCTAGCGGCTACAATGATGAGATCTGATGGCTGCAAGCCTGCTGTTTTGTAATTGAGATCGTCAAACGGCGTAATGCGGCCTGTGGGCTTCCCCATGTTCTTTGAGCGCTGCTCAATCCGTTCGAGTTCTTCGTTAAGCAGTGGGCCGATGGCGGAGAATCCCTGGCCGAGTTGGCGTTGGCCCACTTCGAACACCAGGCGCTCTGCCCGGTCCACCAAATCCCCAACCTGGTCATATTCTGTGTGTGCTAGTCCCTGTATCCTGGTGCCAGCGTCCATGAGGTTACGCAGGACAGATTTCTCCTCGACCAGCTTTGCGTAAAACTCAACGTTAGCCGCCGTTGCAGGTGCGTCCATAAGGCTCTGAAGGTATGCAATTCCGCCAACCTGATCAAGATTGTTTTTTGAGCGCAGCCAATCCGAAAGGGTGATCAGGTCCACAGGTTGATGCTGTTCACTTAGAGCAACCATAGCCTCAAAAAGAATGACGTGCGTTCCATGATAAAAATCATTGGGGCGCAACATCTCCATTGCACGCTCTACGGCCGCATTTTCAATAAGCATGGATCCAAGAACCGCTTGCTCAGCATCTAGATTGTTCGGGGGAATTCTATCTGACGACAATGAACGGACACTCCGGCACGGTTAAGGCTCAACTTTCAGGTGCCTATAAATACAATGGAGGTTAGACGGTGCCGTCCAACCTCCAATTTGGAACCAATGGGATGGAGCAGCCCCTATGCGGAGGCTGCTGCTTCTTCAGCCGCTGCAGCTTCTGCCGCAGCCTTGGCGGCTGCCGCTGCCGCTGCTGCGCGCTCAGCGTCTCGGGTTTCGCGCTGCTCTGCCGTGAGAACGTCAACAGTGAAAGAGGCCGAAACATCCGTATGCAGCTTCACAGAGAGTGAATAACTTCCCGTAAGCTTAATTGGATCAATCAGACTGATCTTTCTCTTGTCTATCTCAAGCCCTGTAGCGCTTTGAAGCGCCTCGGCCACATCGGCCTCTGTTACAGATCCAAACAGCCTATTGGATTTGGGCGCTGTACGAGCGAGAATATCAAGAGTTAACCCCTCAATCTTGGTTGCATTCTGCTGTGCAGAGCTAAATAGCTGAGCAGTCCGCTCGCGCTCGCGATCCAGCCTATTCTGGTGCTCTCGTATTGCTACTCCACGTGCTGGCACCGCTAACTGCCGGGTGAACAGGTAGTTTCGGGCATAGCCGTTCGCAACAACCACTACTTCCCCGTCTTTGCCGACGCGCGGTACGTCACGGGTTAAAATCACTTTCATTAAATATGTCTCCCGAGAGCCTGTACAGCGTTAATCACCCAGGATCTCAAAGGGGCACGGTTACTAAGGGGGCGGCGACACCGCGCAACGCAAACGCTCCCATGCCCACACGTTAAATTATGGTCTAACCTGAAATCCAACCAGCGGGATACCATGATGAAAAACGTTATCACCGCCCAGCCAGAACCAGGTGCTATTATTTACCCTGAACATGGCCCTTAAGTCAAGACGTGCCTTGTGCGTATCGAATAGATCAGACGTCAAAATGGTGCTAGGATTGAGGTCCCAGTCGCCGCCAATACCGATGGTACCGGCATGAAATCCATAGCGCACGTCAAGGCTTTTGGTCAGCGCATGTTGAAGCTGCAGGTTCAGACGGTTTGTTTGGCCAACATCGTACAATCCGAGGTCCAGGCTATTAGTGTTGCTTAGGGCAACGTTGCCGTTAAGGTCGACTCTTAGGCGACCGGGGTCGAACTGCTGTGAAACATCGAGCGCACCAGTCACCTTCGGAGCCCGGACACCGCCAACGTGCTTCGCGCCGCCTTCCAGTTTATCTAACAATGAATTAACCTTCGACATCGCGTTGGAAGCCTTGCCCGTTGCGTCCTTTAGGTTTATGATGGTGCTCTTAACGCCACTGGCTACAGCAGGGTCACCAGTGATCTGATGCAGGTCGGATGTGATCTGACGCACACTTGCCAGTGTCGATCGCGCCAGCTCCAGCGTGTCTTGCAGAGACCTTTGCAACCGCGGATCGCTCACCTGCTGCGTTAGCTTCTTTACTACTTCCTGCGCATCATCAAGCGTGTTGCCCAGCTTTAACACGAGGTCGGTGGTCGCTGACGATAAGCGCGTAAGCTGGCCGCGGCCGTCTTTGACTAACCCGCTTAGCTGTCCGCTCAGACTTTTTGATGTGATGGCGGCTTGCTGTGAAACGATGAGAAAGTTTGCAATTGTCTTCTTAAGGTTTGCCTGAACTGTTGGGTCCCCCACTACAGACCGCGTCGATTTAAGCGTGCCGGTAGCGGTAACCACCATTTCATCGGTATGACCTAACAAGGTGTGCAACTGTGTGGTAAGCCCGTCAAGTTTACTCTGAAGGTTCTTCATGGATCCGTTGACGTTACCCAGTGTTTGTGAGAGCTGCGGGCTGAAAGAGGCAAGAGCATCCTCTGGGGCCTGGCCCTGCACGCTCGCGGAGCCATCCGTAGGCAGGGCTGCTACCTGCTCCGGATGCGCAGGAGGACTAATATTCACTTGCGCGGTATTTATTAACAGTCCCGAGTTAATCGTCCACAGGTAGTCCGATGGGATCGTGTATTCACGGTGAATAGTAACGGTTACAACTGGACGAATTGGTATATGGCGCGTATCAAAACTAATGCTTTTTACTTCCCCCACCGCCACCCCTTGCATTCTCACCACCGATTGGGGAGCGAGCCCGTGGGTATTGTCGAAGGTGACTCGCACGGTATACGTATCCAAATTCGTGTGAGACAGGTAAAACAGCAGAGAAATCAGTAGTACCAGACTGACCAGAATAACAGCCCCAACTTTTGCTGCCGATTTTACTTCCATAAGTGACTATCTCGTTTCTGATGCTGCCAGATGCTCGTCATCGGCGTGCATAAACTCGCTCACAATCGGGTCGGTGGAGGTCATCATCTCATCGGGTGTCCCAATACAGTGGATGTCACCGTTGTAAAGAAGAGCTACCCGGTCGGATATACGCCTGACGGACGGAATATTATGCGATACCACTATTGAGGTTACACCAAAGCGCTTTCTGGTGTTTACGATGAGTGTATCGATTGCGAAGCAAGTTAGTGGATCCAATCCGCTGGTGGGCTCATCATAGAAAATAAGCGACGGCTGCATCGCCAACGCGCGGGCAAGCCCAACACGTTTTTGCTGCCCACCCGAAAGCTCGGCAGGATATCGATCCTGTAATCCCTCCAACTGTACCGCATCCAGCAACGTCGTCACAAGTTCATCCAGTTGCTTATGCGTCGTTTTTGGCCGATGCCGACGAACCGCAAAAACGATGTTCTCGTAAACCGTGAGCGAATCGAGAAGTGCAGCGTACTGAAATACCAGCCCCATCTTCAGACGAACGACATCCAGGCCGCGAGGAGTAAGCCGGCAAATGTCCTGTTCGTCAACACTTATCTGTCCAGACGTGGGGCAAACCAGGCCGGTCATCAGCTTGAGCAATGTCGTTTTGCCGCTACCCGATTGGCCCATAACCGATAATATCTCACCAGATCGAACCTCTAGATTAATCTGGTTGAGGATTACCTTATCGTCCACCTCGTAGTGAACGTCCGTTAGCTTTATCCCGGTCAATGAGACCCGGCCGTATTGGTAAGCAGTAATGTGAGGAAGAAGTCTGAGATGAAAATCAGGACGACACAGAGTACTACCGATGAAATGGTGGCCTTGCCAACTCCGGCAGCCCCTCGCTCGGTGCGTAAGCCTTGGCGACACGCAGTTACTCCCACTATGAGGCCGAACCAAATCGCCTTACAGAGCCCGTTAGTTAGATCAGCGGCGTGAATGTAAACTCGAATGGAATTGACATATCCTGCGTGAGGGACACCGCTAAAACCTGAAACGTAATAGCCCACGACGACCCCAGCAATATCACCAAAGACAACCAGCACGGGAAGCATGAGAATGGTGGCCGCAAGTCGTGGCGCAACGAGGTAACGAACAGGCGACACTGCCATAGCCCGCAATGCATCAACCTGCTCTGTTACAACCATCGTGCCCAGCTCGGCGGCGATGGCGGATCCTACTCGTGATGCAAAAGCGACTCCGCCCAGTACGGGTCCAAGTTCATTCAGGAACGCATAGGCAACCCCGCTCCCAACAAACCCGCTGTAGCCAACCAGGTTGGATATATTGGAAATGTAGAACGCAAATACCGCACCGGTTGCGATAGATATGAGCAACACGATACCCATAGAGTCAACTCCAAGTTGAGCCATCTGGGCTACGATGTCGGAAAACATTACTTCCCGCCGCGCAAGAGCCTTAAACGACTGCCACACGAGTACCCCGCACTCGCCCACAAAAACAAATACTGGCCTCACGATTTTACGTAAAGTCAGGCCGCCTCGCGGTACTACCTGGCCTTCTGCAGGCGCGTTAGGAGTGGGATTCGCTACGGTATTTGCCATAATGTAAATTATACCCGCTTGATATAACCACATTTGCGGCGTAAATCAACGGTTAAACCTAACCTTGGGCCCCAACAGCACTCGCGCTCAAACCAAAATTAATCATCTAGCGCACCGGCAGCACTAAGCAAATCACCCGGAGAACAATCTTGTAGCGGTTCATAAAGCGCCTCTACGTTAGCTGCACTCATCCGTGTTAAAACCGAGTCCATTAGCTCCTTTGCCGCCACTGTATAACGTGAGAATTCCTGATCACTTAGGTTGAGTGCCGCCACCGAGAGCACCGACGCTCCCATTATTCGGCCGCATTCAAGCATGTATTTTCCTGCAGTAACAAACACGTGGGCAAGGTGTGACGGTGTGGCCATCCCTCGTGACACCAGCACCTCACTAAGGTGTTTAAGAATGGTGACGCCCTCTGTAATGCGACCGTCGGAAATGTGCAGCGATCCCTTTAAGAGCTCACAATTTGTTAGAATCCAGGCGTCGTCTAGCTCTTCCGATATCTGCACGGCATCTGCAAGAAACTCCTCGCACTTATCGCGTATACCGGCATCAAAATAAGCCGCCGCAAGATAGGCTGACGTCAAGCCTATTTCATGCCTTGTTCCTAATCCCAAAAATATCTCAAGGCTCTCCTTCAGGGTCTCAATGGCGGCGACAAAGTCGTGGGTTGCTCGCTGCGTCTCGCCTAAATTCATCAGGGCGTCGGCGCATCCCCGCGCATTGCCCTGCGAACGGTGCAGAGCAACGCCTTGGGTATAGTACTCAGCAGCAGCCTTCCACTGTGCCCGCTCGGCGCAAAGCACCCCCAAATTCCCCAGTGCAAATGCCTGATAGCGCATACTGCCTATTGACCGCGCAGTCTCTAATGCTGCCTGGTACAAGTTCGTAGCATTCTCAAATTCGCCCTCCGCCCACGCAATATTTCCCAGGTTTAACCTAAGAGCTATCATCGAGTCCTTGTTATCGTCAGCTTCGCTTAGATCATATGCCTCCTGATAAAGTGCACGAGCAGCACCGATGTCGGCGCCTAGCCAAGCAACTCTACCCAGTTGCAAAAGCAGTTTAGCCAGGGACACACGATCTTCAATGAGGCGGGCGGCCTGCTCTGAATACCTTAATCGTTGGTTGGCTTCTGCGTAGAAGCCAGATGTGATAAGGTGCCGCGCAAGAGCCAAGCCGTAATCCACAACCTCCTGATGAAGGCCGCGAGCGACTGCAAAATCCATTCCTGCGCGAAGATTTCCAAGCTCAATCGTGTAATTTAACGATGACTCAAGCTGACTAGCTCCAAATTCTTCTGTAGCCTTACTAAACTGCTGTGCGCGCAAAAGAAAGGCACGTGCATGGCGCGTGCAAACTATATCGCTATCCGTATGGTTTGCTAGGTGATCACCAGCGTATTGGCGCACACTCTCGAGCAGTCTATACCGACCGTCAGTAGATTTATCTCCAAAGATGACGAGGCTTTTGTCAACTAACGAGGTAAGTAAATCGAGTATCTCCCAGTCTTCTAGTGGGTCACAGGCGCACACCTGCTCGCAGTCCTCCAAGCGCCATCCACCAACAAATACAGAAAGGCGTGCAAGGAGAACACGCTCCTGTTCGTTGAGCAAGTTATAGCTCCAATCCATCATCGCCTTTAACGTCTGCCTGCGGGGTAACGCCGTTCGACTACCGCTGGTTAGCAGGCGGAAACGATCATTAATGCGCTCCGCAAGCTGCTGAACAGGCATTGCCCGCACCCGCGCTGCTGCGAGTTCCAGCGCAAAGGGGATGCCATCGAGCATGCGCACGAGGTGCCTCACGGCCTTTGCGTTCTCGGCGTCAAGTTCAAAATCCTGCCGCACTGCACGAACCCTGTCGACAAAGAGCTGAATGCTGGCGTATTGCAGTAGGTCAGAAGGTGTAACATGCTCCGCTTCATCCGGGACTGCCAGGGACGGCACGCGAAAGATACTTTCACCCGGAATACCCAGTGCCTCGCGGCTGCTAGCCAGAACTGTAACCTTGGGGCAGTTGCGAATAATCGCTTCGGTCGCTGCAGAACTATGGGAGATGAGGTGCTCGCAGTTGTCCAGAATTAGCAGTAGGGACTTCGACTTTAGCGATGTTATCAGTGTTTGCAGAATTGGGCGCTGCGGTTCTTCGCGAACGCCTACTACATCAGCGATGCTGTGGTAGACCGTTTCTCCGTCGGTCGCGGATGACAGGTCGACAAACCATACTCCGTCGGCATAGTTATCGGTGTTGTCCGCCGCAACCTGCATTGCCAGCCTGGTCTTGCCTACCCCTCCAGACCCAACCACGGTGACCAATCGCTGTTCTTTTAACAACTGTGCTAGCCGCAGAATTTCGAAATCCCTGCCAACAAAGGACGTCACTTGCTCGGGAAGGTTTGACAGCGCGACATCAAGCGAATTAAGACGCGGGAAATCGACAGCTAGGCCGGGGACAATAAGCTGCCAGACTTGCTCGGGGTGCTGAAGATCCTTTAAGCGATGAGAACCAAGGTCGCGTAGACTCCAGGTCGGCTCAGGAAGAGCGCTAATGAGCAGACGGGCCGCCTCAGAGAGTATGACCTGGCCACCATGGGCGATAGACCTTAGGCGGGCACATCGATTGACTACTTGCCCATAAAAGTCGTTGTCACGGGCCTCTGCTTCACCGGCGTGGATCGCCATCCGCGACTTAATCTCAACCGGTGCCGGCCACTCCTCGGAAGCGAACTTCAACTGCAGCATGGCGGCGGCCCGTGCTGCATCAAAGGGAGCTTTGAACACAACGAATAGGCTGTCACCCTCGCCGCGGCTCTTAATCAGTCGCCCGCCACAAAAATCAATTACTTCCTGTGCAATAGCGTCGTGCCGTGCAAGAGCAGCCTGCATGCATTCTGGATGGGCTTCCCACTGTCGCGTACTACCTTCAACATCTGTCATTAGAAACGTGACAGTATGATTGCCGGAATCCACATTTGTCATTGAGCTAAAACCAACGACTTAGATGGCACGAGAGATAGCCCCTTTAAACTAGCACTCAGGAACCAATTCGCGTCTAGGGCTCGGCTCCTGAGTGATGGTGCAACATTTGACTGGTATGAAGTACTACTACTAACCAGCAGAAACCTTCTGCAGTTCCGCAACAAACATTAGATCAACCTCGTCTAGCAGGCGTTCCGCCCAGTCGGCTGTCAACCTGCCGTTCTGTATCATATCCAATATTCTACGCCTTGCGGCCCTTCGTTTCGCCTCCACGGCCTCCGCTGCGGAGGCGGCGCTATTTTCGATACCGCTGCCTCCCATCTTGCCTTTTACTGCGGCTTTTAGCTCATCGGTCTTGTTGGCCAAAAGAGCCTTGAAGCCCTGTAGCGTTTCACGCGACGCAGTCCGGGCAGATTCCTTCATGTACACACCCACAATTTTCACAATTGCAGGTGCCAGACTGTCCGGCACCTGCATCGCATAGTGCGACCCATCCGGCCGCACTATGTCCACTACGGGCGCGGACTTTCGCTCAGGCTCGGCCTTGTCACTTGTGGAAGCATGCCCCGATGTTGTCGACGACGCTGCGCCGCCCTGCGCTTCATTGACCTCGGAGATAGCACTAAGAAGCCGTGCTGCCTCATCTGGTCTTATCGATCCATCTGCAACCATTTGCAGGATCGCCTGCCGCTCTGTCGATGCACTCATAGCAGGGACTCCACGGGACATTTGGTGATGCTGATGTCACCGCTTATAGTCTGGATGTTTAGCGTGCCGGTACCGTCACCCAACTGCCCCGACCACAGAGTTTCACTGGATACAACTTCGGAAGCCTCATGTTCACATTTGAGGTCGCCTTGCGATGTAGAGAGTGCCGCCCGAACGCTGCTGCCGACGGGCATAGCCAACCCGACATCTCCGCTCACCGTAGAAACGTGCACGGCACCGGTAAACGGCTGGCGTAGGCCAAGCTTAATATCACCGCTAACAGTTTGGGCGCGCACGCTAGAGGAATTAAGCAGGTTACCATTGAGGTCTCCGGAAACTGCCTTCAACGAAAGCGGACCATTCGCCCGACTGATATTCGCATCCCCACTGATCGATTCACATAGTATCTCTACAGGAGCGTCAATTCCTACGTCGTGAACGGATACGTCACCAGACACAGACTTCGCTTCCAGCTTACCATTTTCCACGCCCACTACGTTTATATCGCCGCTGGCCGAGTGGGCAACCAGCCCCTTTTTAAGTCGGGCAGTCGTAATGTTTCCACTGGTAGTGACAACATTGGCCTCTCCGGAAACTTCTTGCAGATCGACCGCGCCAGACGCTGTTTCAGCCCTGCAGTCACCATCGATATTCGATGCGGATACGGAGCCCGAAGCGGTATGCACTTCAACACTTGCCGCGAGTCCCGTTACAGATACGGTGCCAAACCGCGTTCTAACGTGCAATGACCTAAGGTTGCGCGGTACCCGCAACTCCATGTCCACAGTACCCTCCTTGAAGCTATCGGGCGCTGCGGCCTTAATGTCGAGCCTTACATCTGTGCCGTGAATCGTCACTTCCATCTGCGACGCTGCTGCGACTGCATCTTCCTGTTTCGCGGCCCACCCTGTTTTTCGCACCACTACACATGCATATCCTGCATCCGCAGGTGTTATCAGAACATTTCCGAGCGGGTTTTCAATTGAGACCTCTGCGCCGTCTTCCAGGTGGAACTCATGTTCATGTGACTCTTCATGTTCCGGAAGGTGGCCAGGATTTGATGGCCGTGCCTCGCCCCAATCTGCCCACGTTTTAATGCGGGTCGAAAATGAGCTCGACCACTGGGCTCCCGCCTTACTTGCAGATTTAAATTGCTCCTGCAGCTTTTGCACGATCTTCTCGGGTTGAAGTTTAGCGACCGATTTTGAGATTGTGTCACCCAGATTATCCAGGTCAATTCTAAATTCTGCCTTCTTTTTTGGCTCTGGTTTTGGTGCCGCGGGCGCCTCAGGAGGCGCCGGGGAGCTACCGCGCATTGAAGCGATCAGCTTCTCCGCTTCTTGGGCGCTAATTTTGCCTTCTTGAAGCATCTGAAGAACCGTCATTACATTGTCGTCCATGTACAACTCCTTCCGGCACGTTTGACGCCGGCGCACCAGAGTTACAAAAGTTTACGCAACTCTTCGGCAGCTTCTTCTGCATTAATCTCCCCATTGGATAACCGATTCAAGACAGACCGACGTAGTTCAGCGGGATCTATAGCGCTATCGTCACTACCGTGCTCCACACCACCAGATGCAGCCTGTCCACCATAAGCCAATGGGGAACCATTTTCTAGGTTGAGGGCAGCAAGCGCCGCTGCAAGCCTGTTGCGAACGGTAGGGTATGAAATGCCGAGCTCGTCACCCACCTTGCTAAGATTGCCCTCACATCGCAAAAACGTCTCTACGAAGGAGAGGTGTTCCGGTAGCAGCGAGCAAAATCGGCACGTATCAAATGGCGCCGATATGTGAGCGTCACAGCTTTTGCACTTCACGGCCGCCGGTTGCATTTCCCCACCGCACACAGGACATTGTGTGAGTAGCCTGGTCATTACGGTTAAACTCCTAGAGATCTGTTACACTGCAATTATACATTACATTGCACATTAAGCATCGGTTTCATCAATTTTATTTAACTTCAACTTGAATATTTTGAACTTAGTGCTCGGAGTGGTGAACTGTATGACCATGATTTGAGTTTGGCACCAGGCTAGATACAAGCTCATGTAAGTGAGCAGATGTGAATGCAGCAGTAATTAGAGGAGGATGTGCCGCTGGTGCCTGTGTGGTAGTAGACGAATTAACCTGCCTGGTTTGATTCTGTAGAGGTGCAGAGGTACCCGTCGATATCCTTGCGATGAGCTGTTGCGCCCGCTTCGATTGACTGTTGTAAAACAGTGCAACGCGAGCTTGGGTAATTGCCTCATCACGCTGACCTGCCTTTTCATTCACAATGGCTAGATGAAGGTAAATCCTCGACTTTTCATCTGCAGGCGACGAAGTTGATAGGTCCGCTACGGCCTGGTTCAGCGCGGCTAAGGATTGCGACAAGCTGCTGGCAGATCCAATTTTTGATCCGTATAGGCTTAAGCGATATAGTCCCCAGCCATAACTATCCTCGCAAGCAGCCAAAATACTACGGCTCGTAAGGGGTGATGCGTTACATTTAGCCAATGCTTCTTCTACATATTGCATTCCCTGCGATATGACGACCGGATCCGTTGATTGTGCCAGGGTTACGTACCCCAGCGTATCGAGCACCTGAGGATCAGTTGCATCTAGTACATATGCCTGTTGTGCGGCTGCCAACGCCGGGCGAGCCATTGCGCCACCTTGCATATAACACGCCGTACTAAGCGCGGTGTACAGCATGGCACGTTCATGAGCGGTAGTGTCATTGCATTGGCGAAGACCCTGCTGAGCGTAGCTCATTGCGGTTTGCCACTGCCTAAAGTTCATGCAGAGCCCAACAACACGTTGAAACGCTCGCGCATTGGTGCTATGCTGCAGCAGGTATTGGTCTAACGTGGCATGAGCGGCCTCCGGATCGTTATGCACAAAATCGGCATTGGCAGTTTTGATCTGTTGAGGTACCTTGGTCAGATCCGATTGAAACCACACAAAAAGTAGCCAGGCGAGCATACCCAGCGTGGTTACCCGCAATAAGAACATGAGCAGGCGCCACCCCGAATAGCCATTGGTTTTCTTCATCTATCCACTCATTTCAACGAAATCATTTTGAAATATAACAAGGCGAACATAGTTCCATTCAGCGTCATGTGCATAATCATACCCTGCCAAACGGACCCTGTTTTTTGGCGCGCTACCGCTATAAATACGCCCAGCACAAACAGAGTTGCAAACCGGATAGGGCCGCCGTGGGCAGCAGCAAATATCAATGAACTCACTATGATGGCCCATGTGCTGCTGCTGTGCCGTTCAACAAGGCGGTAAACTAAGCCTCGAAAGAACAGTTCCTCAGCTACAGGAACCAGAAACGTGCCAACCAATACAACTCCCCAGAATTGTACAGGATGCCGGGTCACGGAGACGATTGTGGTAATGTCGGTGCGACGGTCAACTGCTGTTAGCCGCACCAATAGTCCGTGCATAGAAAACACGTTCGCAAGTACACCGTATACCTCTACCACCAGCTCTCCCAGTTCGAGAGCCACCAGTGTAAGTAACCAGCCAGCGATACATCCGCGTAACCATAGGTGTTTACCCGGTTTGCCTAGACCTGCGGAAGCGGCATTTTCTCCCATTGCACGCAACAATCCCAGGGCAAGTCCGGCCATGATGAACTCTTGAACTACTAGCAGTGCGGGTAATCTAAGTTGGTTCATCATAAACTTGGGTGCACTTTTCTTCCTGCCGTGCGCACTATCCCGTTTCCTTAATACATACGATGTCGGTGCGTAATTGAGGTTCCCGGCAGCAAGGCGCGGATTGTTGCCTGGCGCTTATATGAGTATACTTCTTAACGTACCGGAGATTTAATAATAGATCAGGAGTGAAAACATGCCTCGAGCCGTAGTGACTGGTGGTGCCGGATTCCTGGGTTCGCACTTGTGTGACCGTTTGCTAAAGGAAGGATTCGAAGTTATTGCGCTGGACAACCTTATTACTGGCAGTACAGATAACTTGGCCCACCTTCTAGATAATCGCAAATTCCGGTTCGTGTTCTACGACGTAACAGAATATCTTTACATTGACGGCGCCGTGGATTTTATTTTTCACCTTGCATCTCCTGCAAGCCCCGTTGACTTCCACACACGTCCAATACAAATAATGAAAGTTAACGCCCTGGGAACTCACAAGGCTCTCGGCCTCGCGCGGGCAAAAGGGGCAACATTTTTTCTCGCTTCCACGTCGGAGGTCTATGGGGACCCGCTCATACACCCACAGACTGAGGATTACTGGGGCAACGTTAATCCCATAGGTATCCGCGGCGTGTACGATGAAGCAAAACGGTTTGCTGAGGCACTCACACTCGCCTACAAACGATCCCACGACGTTAACGTAAAAATCGTGCGTATATTTAACACCTATGGCCCCCGTATGAGACTGGACGACGGTCGCGTAGTCCCGAATTTCATAGGGCAAGCACTTCGCGGAGAGCCTATCACTGTGTACGGAGACGGAAGCCAAACGAGGTCGTTCTGCTTCTGCACAGACCTTATCGACGGGTTCTATCGACTTGCAACGTCCGATCAAACTGGACCGATTAACATTGGCAACCCAACCGAACGAACAATGCTGGAGTTTGCACGTGAGATCAAAGCGCTTACCAACAGCAGCAGCGAGATTGTGTTCGAACCTTTAAAAACGCCTGACGATCCCAAACAGCGCAAGCCCGACATCACCAAGGCGAAAGCACTCCTGGGATGGGAGCCTAAGGTAACGCTTGAGGAGGGTCTACGTCAGACGATATCGTACTTCTCCGGTCGATTGGCGCGATAGACGTGTTTGATGCACTCGCCTTCCTAAGCGCGAAACGAGATCCTCGCGCACATACTGCCAGCGATATTGAGCAGTTTGTGCAGGCTCTTACACGAGGCGAAATACCAGACTATCAAACGTCCGCATGGCTGATGGCGGTCAGAATCAACGGCCTAACTTCCGACGAAACGGCAGCACTCACCTTAGCCATGCGGGATAGCGGTGCCCTGGTCCGCGCCTCAGAGCGGTTGAATGGCCCCACTGTGGATAAACACAGCACCGGCGGAGTGGGTGATAAAACGACTCTGATAGTTATACCGCTCCTCGTGGCATGCGGGTTTAAGCTCCTAAAAATGAGCGGTCGTGGGCTTGGTATTACCGGCGGTACTATTGACAAACTAGAATCCATTCCCGGTGTGCGTACGGCTCTTAACGCTCGCGACGCGATAGCTCAGGCTAGTCGCGTTGGCGCCGCTATCGTTGCAGCTTCCAAGGACCTCGCCCCTGCCGACGGCATACTATATGCCCTGCGCAATGCCACCGCTACGGTCGACAGCATACCACTGATTGCAGCGAGTATTATGAGCAAGAAGCTGGCGGCAGGCGCACAATTCATTTTGCTTGACGTAAAAGTCGGCAGCGGTGCTTTTATGGGGTCACTCGAGGCAGGTCGGCAGTTGGCCACCCGCATGATTGAAATTGGGCAGCAGGTAGGTGTATCCACTAGTGCAGTGATCTCCGACATGGACGTACCGCTTGGCCGTTTTGTAGGAAATAGCCTGGAGGTTCGGGAAGCAGTGGCAACCCTGCTTCATCCGGATGCGGCGGATCCTCGCCTGCTGCAGCTATGTATCTACCTGGTTGCCCATTGCCTTGTGGCCGCAGGGATGGCGAATTCGCACGAGGAGGCTCGTCAACGAGCGACCCAGACATTATCGAGTGGCGCAGCAGCCGAGGCGTTAGCAAAAATAATCCACTCACAGGGCGGCCCCGCTAACCTGGATGGTGTGCTGGCCTCGTTACCACAAGCAGACGTCACACATCCTGTTACAGTCGACACTTGTGGTCGTGTAAGCAAAATCGATGCCTATACAGTGGGTGAGATCTCTCTGCATATGGGCGCCGGTCGAGTTACCAAACAGTCACCCGTCGATCACAGCGCCGGAATAGAATTCGTTCGCGGTTTGGGCAGCATTGTACAAGCTGGCGATGTAGTGGCATACCTTTACTACTCAAGTGATCACAAAGAAGACTGCCCGACCTGGACAGCTCGATTGCGAAGTGCGATCACGATTGAACCTGTTGACAGCAACTGGCAAACTCCACCCGTTATACTTGATACGCTGTAACCCAGACAACTACGCGCATCAACTCAACGGCACCTACTCGTGTCTTAAGGCTTCGATAGGATCGAGCCGAGAGGCCCTAATGGCGGGGGTCACGCCAAACACGACGCCCACTGAACAGCAGGTGAACATTGCGAAAAGCGATAGCTGCGGTGATAGCAGCGGCACCAACGGAGAATAGCGCGCGATTAGCGCGCAAACACCTGCCGATAAAATGAGGCCGATTAATGCGCCTGTAAGCGATAGCATGACCGCCTCGCTCAAAAACTGAACAAAGATATCGCTCCGCCTGGCGCCAACAGTTTTGCGGATGCCTATTTCACGGGTTCTCTCCGTCACAGTTACCAGCATGATGTTCATGATACCAATACCGGCCACAAATAGCGAAATGGCAGCTATGAGCACGAGCAGCGATTGAACCATGTTCACGAGTTTATCCACCATTGCAAGGGCCTTGTGCTGTGTTATCACTCCAAAATCATCGTTGCCGTGGTGTGTCTTCATTAACGTGCTGTTAAGCGTCGAAATCAGCCCGTCTGCGGGGTGTTTGTAATCCGTCTGAAGTACAATACGGTTTACCTCACAACCCTTTACAAGTCTGGTAGCCTCGCGATCGGGAAGGTAGGCAAGTGTCGACAGGGGCATCATTCCCCCACTTATGCCGCCGTGTCCTTGCGGATTGGCAAGCACACCAACGACCTTCCATTTGAACCCTGCGATAGTGACAAACTTACCCACTGCTGGAGTATTCCCAAAAAGATCTTCGGCGGGTTTATAACCCAGGATACAGACCCTTTTTTCGTTAGAGCTAAAGTAACGACCGGTCGCAAGCGGCGTAGGATTCATCTGCACTCCAGCGCGGTTGGTCGCCACCACAAACGCAGAGGCCTGCTGCGATTTACTACGGGATATGGTTCCCGAAATAATATAGACAGGAGAAATTCTGGTAACGCCAGGCACTCTGCCTAAAGCTACTACATCAGCGGGCGTAAGTGTAGAGATACCTGCCATGGCAGCGAAGTTCGGCTGGCCGTTATCGTCCAATTTACTAGGAACGACCATAACCAAATTGGCGCCCAGACCGTCAACTTGCTCGTTGATCTGCTTTTTAACACCGGTAAGTATCGCAATGAGAGTTGTAATTGCCATCACGCCGATAACTATGCCGCTCACAGTGAGTATCGATCTAAGACCGTTTTGCCTCAATGCCAGGTACGCACTTTTCGCCTGCGAACCCAACGTAAATCCGCGATTACTCCTCACTGTATGCCGCAGCCCACTGTGATTCCATGCTCGTTGCAACTCGTCATTAACGTCCGCCATAAAAAGACTCTCAGTTCCACACATGTTGTTCAATAAGTAGTACGAATAGCGGGCCGGCGTTGTAACTGTAATGTGTTATGCCAGTTTGGAAGCGAGGACGACACTTCATAGTGATCGGCGCATTTCTCTTGGCCAATCACTATGAAGAGCGCAACAGACATTGTACTGCCATAGAGGCACCTGTTGTTACCCATAACAGAGGTTACTGGCACCCTCCGCGGCTGTGGTTCGCGGAGGATATCAGTTTTTCATGTAACTAAATGCGCAAACTACTAGCCAGCAGCAGCGGCCTCTAGCGCAGCAGAATCGAGTTTTATCATATTGACCATCGCATCGAATACGCGAGCAACAACCGCTGGGTCAGAATTAGAAAGTAAGCGCGGCAGTATCTCGGGCACGACCTGCCATGGAATACCCCACCTGTCTCGCACCCAACCACACTGGATCTCTTCACCACCCTGTGACTTCAGTTGATCCCAAAGACTATCCACCTGATCTTGGGTCTCACACTGCACCGAGATCGATGCAGCAAAGCCGTATTCAGCTTTTGTGCCTCCGTTTAGGGCCATATACTTCTGGTCACCCAGATGAAAGTTGATAACTATCACATCGCCAGGTTCCCCTCCTGGCCACGTTGTTACAGCACGTTGTATGTTCTCGATGCCGGAACCGGGAACAATCGCGGTATAAAACCTTACCGCAGCCTCTGCATCCTTAGCAAACCACAGGCACGTACGAACCTCGATCATGTTGAACCCCTCCGGGGCACCGATGTACCTTCACCGCAACTGTGACCAACTTGCGCGAAGGCAGTGTCCGGTTTCCAATGTCAGGCGGTGGCATATGCGGTCACAAGCCCGCCAACTGATTTTTGACGTCACTGCAGCAATTGAACAAAGAAATTCACGAACATTGTTTTGACGAGCCATTCTAGCACAACGCACAGCAGGTGGTACGCCTGCACCTGCCGTGCGTGAATTTTAGTGCGGGCGGCAGTATCTGCAATTGACATGGCTCCCGCATTTACCGTGAATAATCTACTCAGTGCGAGGCACGGTACTCCCGATAGAGAGTATCTAACTGAGTAGGAAGTACCGGTACGTAATCTGGCCCTAGCAGTTTGAGCATGTGTTGCAGTCCCTGAAGCGTAGTGGACCAGTTCATGCAAAACACGTTCACAAATGCGGGGCGTGTATCGCCAATGCGCGCCTTAATAACCGAGGCTAGGTGCTCACCAGTTCCTCCGCCGGTAGCCGCGCGGAATACGTCTTGCCCCGTGGAAAGACGATAGGTTATTTGAGGGTAAGAGGTTTCCCCCTGAAATCCATAGTCGGCCATAAAGAACTTTGTCGCCGGCATATAGTGGCCCACCTGTGCAATGGATGCGGCATTAACGCCCATCAACCGTACAGTGTGCATGTCCATTCTGTCCATGTATTTCTGGGTCCACCCATAGAATGCCTGGAAAGCCGCGCTCCGGTCGTCGAGAGCGGTTGCCCAGTCTGGGGGATAGATATATCCAACGCCTGAGACGTCACATATGAATTCGTCTGTGGGAAGCTCGTGATCGTAGTACCACTTTGCCCATGTAGGAGCACAGTCAATTAGGGTAGGTCCCATGCCCCACCCGATTGGAAACGTACCGTGCAGCGGGTTTTTGAAGTAATTCCGGAAGAAACCTCTCCATGTACAAAGGTTATCGCCGTCAGACATCGTGATTGCCAGATAGACCTTGTGAGGATCAAATGCCGGGGCAGGTTCAATATGTTGTGTGAGTTTCGCTATATGTACGCCACCGTAAACAGAGAAGTTGCTGACATAGTCACTTACCGTCGTCACCTTGCCGAATTGGCTGGCAAGCGATACGCCAGGTCCCTCATCAAGTCCTACTCCACCGCCGTGCCAATAAAAGCCGTGGACCACAGAGTCCAATGGCAATGCCGCCAACATCGCTTTTACCTGTTTCAGTTCCTGCGCCTCGTTGGCGCCAGGGCGAAACGCGGCCTTTGGCCCCGTTACCCACCAGGTAATTCCTTTCGCCGCGATAATCTCATCCTCGGCACCACTATTTAGAATAGTAGGATCAATGCATATCGATAAGTATCTGTTTAAATGCGGCATGATCTTAAGGCGCATGTATCTTAGTGCGTCGGCATCATTTCGAAACTTGCCGCGCAGATCCATTGCTATAGGTATGTGCAGCCTGCGAGCAAGTTGCGGTGTAGCAACTACGAGGTCATAGGCAGCAGCGGCATCCATAGCAATATCAGGGCTAACATAGACGTGCGGATCTGCAACAACCGCGCCTTTGTAACTACTGCGGAATTTTCTAAACAGGGACAGCGGATTCGCTACCTTAATGGGCGTGGATGTACTACCCTGACGCTGCATTTCCGCCAACCAGAATGCGTCGTCCTTGGTAAAATTGAGGAAAATCCGGGGCTGCTTTCGGTTCACCAGCCCCTGCAGGGTAATGAGCATGATGGTTTCCGAATTAGGGAGGCCCTTCATGTTCACCTCATATAGGTGAGCCGCTGGTTTATTGAATGTGGGCTGAAACGTTGCATACGGCCGAGGAACAATTGGCAGCTTTACGTTTTTATAGACCTTCGGACGGCGCATCGTGTTGAGAATATGATAGTCGTGCAGCAGCTGATGAGCACTTATACTGCCCTGTTCGTGAAGGATAAAGAGAGTGGCTCGATCGCACAACTGCCTTGAGTCCCAGGCTTCATAATCGCCGCTGTCGCCGTGATGCGTCCACACATCCATCGCAGGCTGGTACCCGTCGCCCACATGCTTAATAAGCGCCGCCACAGGAGCAGTACCTTCAGTGATGATGGGTACGACTATATCAGACGTTGGTAGATTTTGCACGTCAATGGTCTGCAACTGCCCGCTGTCATTCCAGGTGCGCTTAAGGGGTGTAAGCCCTAACGGATCACCTGGTGCGACTACAACTGGATCGTCCGAGCCTGATGAAAAGCCACCTATCCCGATCTGATTATCTCCAAAACCGTTGAGGCCGTTCACGTTACCGCTATCGTTCCAACTGCCATCGTGCTGTAATGCAACAGGATGGGTGAACGGAACACCCGTGGTAACAAAACTGCCACCCTCGTGGTGGTACCTTATCAGGTTAGGTAATGCAGAAGCAGGGAACGTGTTGCCATATGGCATTACAAGGATCTTGAAATTTCTCACATTGAGGACCGCCGGATTGCCCAGCGCTTCCACGTTTAGCTCACGGGCCTTCACGCCAAGTTTGTTAAGGTCGGCGGTAATTGAAGCGGGACTTAGTAGCGGAGACTCCATGTAGTAGGGAAACCCAGTCTGCCCGAACACTCCCACAATGGGGCGATTTACCATAGCTAGCGAAGCGGTGGGTATTGCGGCCATGCAGACAACTGCCGTCCTAATACACCATCGTACAACATTCATAATGAATTTCCTCTTGATTTGCGGCAGAGTAGAACATCACGCCGTTGAGGTACCGCAAAATCACCAATTGGTCATGCTAGAGTTGAGTAATATCCAGCATATCACCAGATACCTCTAAAATTAGCCTAGATGCAACCATTTACCTGCATAGCCGCATGGTTACTTTTGGTATACCAATCATCTTTGACATTTTGCCTAGAAGCGATAGGCAAAACCAATACCAGACGAGCCGCGTTTAAGCCACGGTGTAATTAGCAGCCCTCTATCGCGAGAGAGTTCCCATCTGGCTGTAAGGGTCCCGATTACCGCACCGGCCAACACGTCTTGCACATAATGCCGACGCAGGCTTAATCTCGATGCACCTATCAATGTGGCGCCGGTGTACCACCACGCAGCCTGCCGCGGATGAAAGGCAGACTGCATTGCAGCAACGCAGAAAGCCGCATCTGTATGCCCACTTGGAAAGCTGTCGGTGGACGTCGCCGCAGGTCGCCTCTCTCTCACCGTAAGTTTCAGGAATTCCGTGATTCCACCACTAACAACTAGAGCGTCTGCTATTCTGAGTGCATGCCTGCCACCGGATTTTCCGTCCAGGAAAAGCGGATCCAGTACGCCAATTGAAAGGTAACTGTAGGTCCCCACGTCGCTAATATTGCGATAGTCGGCCCGAGTGAGAAGATGCGGGAATGCCGAGAGAGTAATTGCCGTAACACCAATAGCTGCAATGCTGGGCACCGTAACTTTACTGCTGTCTAGCGTTGAGAAATGTGCGGGCTCAGCATTTGCTGCAAGTGAGCTTCCTACCAACAAACCAAGCACTACCGAGACCGCAATACGTTTCAATTTGTGCACAATGTTCTCCATCAACATTAGTTATCAATTCATGGCACTGCTTGCGGGATAGACAGTGCTATGACCACGTCCTCCGTCACTTCAGGTATACCAGATTCACTTGTGTTGAATGACACGTTGCCGTCCTGACCTACGCTGCAAAACACTGACGTCTTAAACGACTGAGCTTGACCCTGGTGGCCCGATAAGAACTCATTGGAAAGCTTTTCGTCCGTAAATCGGGCGCCAGCCCCTAAGGCTTCCTCGATCTCGTTAAAGTCGTACAGACCTTTAAAGAGGTAAAGGCCGTGAAGGTGGTTAGTAATGGCATGACTATCCGTATCCTCGCCGCACGGCCGCAGCTGATAAACATGATGCCTATCTAATAGGTCCCGCATATGAAGGCATGCCAGAGCGTTAACCTCGTCGTTAGAGGTAAGGCAGATGAGGTGGGCAATTCCTTGAAGATCAAGCGACTGACGCTCGTGGTGTGATAAGATGTTAACTGAATAGGCTGGAATACCTGCTGCTCGAGCGAGCGACACATTGAGGAGATTGCTATCGACCATAACCACCTGCACGCCATGCTGAACTAACATACTGGCAAGCCGCCTAGCCCAATTATGCGCACCTAAAATGAGTACGCCCTGCCGCACAGTGTTTAGTCCCAACCATTTCGCCAATGGCGCCGCGGCAAGGCCGTACACCAATACTGTACCTATCACGACGGCGAACACGACTGGAACCAGCAATTCGGCATGTGGTTGCCCAGCTTGTTCTAACCGAATGGCCAGCACAGAGGACACTGATGCGGCTACGATTCCCCGGGGCGCTATCAACGCAATGTACAGCCTCTCGTTCTTAGTAAGACTACTGCCAAGGGTCGAGATATACACTACTGCGGGTCTTATAATCACAACCAGCACGACAGTAAAAAGTATCTCCCGCCATAGGTTCGTTGTTATCTCAGAGAGGTGTAGCCGTGCGGAAAGTACGATAAACAACGCGCCAATAAGTAACGTTCGCAGGGTTTCCTTGAACTCAACTATTGGGCGGACGTTGACCCGATTCTGATTGGCCAGTATCATACCCATAATCGTTACAGCAAACAGTCCTGATTCCGGTTGCACAGAATCCGCAGCAATGTAGACCCCTGCTACAAGTGCAAGCGTAAAGGGATTTACCAGGTGATCTGGTACAAGGTCACGCCAAAAAACCACCACGGCACAGAATCCGCCAAGTGCGGCGAAAGCTATGCCGGATACGGCCGTACGTAGGATACCGCGTACAAGAAATATGGTAGCGGAATGCCCGTACGAATCCGAAAACATTCCTTCAAATACGAGCAGAGCCAGCAGGGCTCCGATTGGATCAATCACGATTCCTTCCCACCGCAACACAGCAGCAGCGGGTCCGCGCGGTCTTACCTGTTCCAGTAGAGGTACGATAACAGTTGGGCCGGTGACAACCAAAAGTGCCCCCGTAAGGACAGAAAGTGGGATAGACATGTGGACAATCATGCGCGCGGCAATCGCTGTGAGAAGCCACCCAACAAAGGGTCCAATTGTAACCAACCTAGCAACTGCGGCGCCAGCACCCTCTAAATCCGCGAATCGGAGACCCAGTCCTCCCTCAAACATGATTACGGCAACGGCAGCTGTAACAGCAGGGAACAAGACGGCTCCGAACACCTTTTCCGGTGCAATAAGGTGAAATACCGGCCCCGCTGCCAACCCTGCCACTATTAAAAGTAGAATAGAAGGTTGCCTAATTCGCCATGCCAACCACTGTGCCGTGGTGGCCAGAACAACAATCAGCCCTATTTGCGTAAGCGGGGATGGAATCATAGACTACCCACCTACCAATGGGGAAGTATGGGCGGTGGCGCGCCAATTCCTGGTGCGTTGATGCACTGAACATCGTCCGCCATGGTGGTTGTATACACGTGATCGCCGTCATATGCAGGAGAGGATACGATGTTCCCGGGTCCGAGGCTATACCGCCAGTCTATATGGCCTGTACCAGTATCCAGGACTGCAACCGCTCCTCGTCCGCCCATTATCGCTAGTGATCGGCCATCTGGTGACAATATCGGTGCGCACCCATTGATGGACTGCCCTAGGCCGGTCTTCCACTGGACCGCACCGTTTACAGCACTAAGCGAGTAGATATCACCATTGGGTCCGGTGCCGGCGACATAGACGTTTAGCCCCAAAATCACCGGCGTGGAGTGGAATGGCTCGTCACCTGGTGGGGCAGATATATGCCAGTTCACGGCACCCGTTGCCTCGTTAAGACTATACAATTTGCCAGCGCCATTAACAACATATACCTGCTGCTCACCAGCAGTCACCCTGCTCCGGTTCGCTTTGAGGTCATTTGCATCACCAACTGCCGTCTTCCATAGCAGGCTGCCGGTGGAAGCATTGAAAGCATAAACAGTCCCGTCGGTGGAGTGAACAAAAACAACACCATGATTGGCAACAAGGTGGCCGTAACAAATTCCTGCTAACGTAGCGTGCCACATAACCCGCCCATTCCCTGTTGCAAGCCCGGTAACCGTTGATCCTGCCGACACGACGACAACGTCATGCGCCACGGCAACCGCAGCCTCAATAGGTCCGCGGGCGTTGAAATCCCAACGCCGCTCACCTGTCTGTCTATCGAGCGCATATAACATGCCGTTCACCGCACCAGCGTAGACACTATTTCCGTCTTGCACGGGGCTTACTACGCACTGGTCGCCAAGGTCAAATCTCCAACGTGTCTTGCCGGTCTCCCGATTCAGACAGTAACACCGATGGTCTAGGGATGTAACGAAGACATCCTGTCCGTCGACGACAGGCGTAGTAACAATGCCATCATTCAAGTTAATGGCCCACGATCGCGTAGCCTCGCTGTGGCTGCGCTCCACCTCAAAAATCAACTCGCCACCCAATACTTCATGGTTACTTGTTGTGAGTTGCACATCGCACACGTGAACGCCTACAGAAACCGACTGAGGGTAAAACACGCGCTTCCATATATTTCGAATGTCCTGTGTCATCGGTAACCAGGGCATATCATCAATGCGCATCTTCGCTGTCTCGCCATCCGCACTATCACTGGGGGAACGGGGATCGAGTAAAGCAGCTACTCTTCGACGCGCCAAAAACGGATTGTTAGGGTCATTCCAGGCTACCTGAAGAATACTCTGCATCGACTCGACCAAGGGCAGCCTAACGGTTGTGGGTTGCGTGGCGCTTGATGAGCGCTGTTCAATTGTGATAAGAGCTCGGTCTACAGTGACATGAGCGACCTGCGGACCGTCGCCTAACGGTGGAGCAATTGTCAGAATTCCATCAGTTTTCCACCTGTCGGGCGAGTGCGGCTGACCGCAGAAAATTGCACATACGTTGTGACCACGCATCATTGCCCGAAGGTCATACTCGTTGTCAACTGGGCGGCTAATTGCATTTCCGACACCTATATCGTGGTACAGAAAGATAAAGATGGGTGTTTCAGGGCGTTGACGCTTGAGATCACCAGCCAACCAGTTTTCTTCAGATGTGCTCAGATGGCCAAATTCGTGGCCTGGCACGGTACTATCAAGCAAAATAAAATGGACTGACTGATAGTCAAAGGAACGGTAATTTGGCCCGCGGTATTTTGAACCGTAAATGGTCCGGAAAGTCTGAATGCTTTCGGGAGCAGCCAACGCATCAGGCTCGGTCGGTACCGCGAAGAATTCGGTACCAGAGGCCCGCAAAGTTGCAGCTTGTGTCGCGCCGTTCGCCCAACCGACACCAGCGCCACTATTATAAATTGGGCTTTCGGTCACCACGAATGCAGTGGTTAATGGGCTTTTTTCAGCATGCCAACTACCCAATGCATGGCCAAGAATCTGCTTACCGCTCAGTACATCGAACGCAAACGAGGGTCCAGGAGCAGCGGGTCGTGCACTCGCACGCAGGGTCATAAGACCAAGGAGGGTGATCGCAAATACCGGGCAGAACTTCACACGCATTAAAGCATCCTTCCCTAGATCCATCGTATTAGTGGGTAGCGGCTACCCTCACGCTCGGTAAGGCGGCTAACCAAACCTGTGGTAGACTCAAGCCACCAACGCGGCACTACTATACCGCGAAATCCGGAGAATATCGGTATGACTGGAAATAACAGCAATGGAGCATCTGAACCGAAACACAATGACTCTGGCTCATCATTTCTCATTGCCACTATAGCAGGCATACCAGTACGAGTACACTTTACGTTCCTTCTGCTATTGATATTTATAGCTGCTTACGGGCATGGGGACGTCAAGGGTCAGAGTGCCTACACGATAGTCTTCGTAATACTCCTCTTCACATGCGTTGCGCTGCATGAATTGGGGCATGCGCTCACGGCCCGAAGGTACGGCATAATGACCCGCTCAATCGTACTCTACCCTATTGGAGGCGTTGCGAGTATTGAGGGCATTCCCGAAGCTCGTCAGGAGCTCTGGATCGCTCTCGCCGGTCCAGCGGTTAATTTTCTGCTAGCCGCAGTTGGTATGGTCGTATACTACGCGTTTCGTAGCACCGGATTGCCCATAATCAGGACGATCTACGAGTTGTCGCAGGCGAACCTTATCCTTGCTGTATTCAATCTTATCCCGGCATTTCCCATGGATGGCGGTCGAATTCTGCGAGCACTTATTGCTGGAAAAATAGATAGAGTACGGGCAACGGAATTAGCGGCGCAGGTTGGAAAATTCATTGCTGTTGCGGGCGGTGCAGTCGCCCTATATCATCGAGATATGTTCCTCGCAATCCTCGCAGTGTTTGTATACATGGCGGCAGACGCAGAGAACAACATGGTCAAAACAAGGGCTCTCGTTTCCGGGCACAAGGTGAAGGAGGCCATGATTCGCCAATTCACTACGTTGAGCGTCGGTGATACGCTTCGCGAAGCGTCCGAGAAGATGCTACAGGGAACGCAGCACGACTTCCCAGTAATGATTGGCGAGAATCTTGCCGGAGTGCTCTCACAACGTCAGTTAAGCTTAGGCCTGTTAGAAGTGGGACCCGACGCCTATGTAGCCGGCGTAATGACGCGTGAATATCCTACGGCAGCGCCAGATGAAGCACTATCAGATCTCATCCAACGATTGGAAGGACCGGACGCAGTCATGGTCATCGATCCCAACGCACCCGGGCCCGCACCTGCCGGAATGATAACGCAAGAGAGAATAGTTGAGTTCCTCGTATTGCTGAATAACAGAAATATCGCAGCTAGCGGTAATTAATCACTACAGATACCTAAAGCAACTGAATGCTGAAAACCTAACTTATGTGCCTAAAGGAGCGCATGACTTAGGTCTTCAGCATCATTACGATAAGAATTTGAGCAATATCAACTACACAACCGTGTTACCAGGTCTCCATAGGGTCGGCGAGACCAGAATTCTCGGCTTCCAGCAAGCGTTCGGCCTGTATGGCCGCCATACATCCTGACCCAGCTGCTGTAATTGCCTGGCGATATTCCGTATCCTGGACGTCACCGCACGCAAACACGCCATATTTGTTTGTACGCACATCGTTATGCGTAACAAGGTAGCCGCTATCGTCCGTCTCCAGCACACCCCTAAAGAGTGAGGTATTCGGTCGATGGCCTATCGCAACAAAAAGACCGGTTACTGGCAGCTCGCGCACCGCATTCGTCTTGACGTCCCGCAGGGTTAAAGACGTTACCGCGCCAGCCTGCGGGTCGTTAATTCTCTCTACAACAGCATTCCATTCGAATTTGATCTTTGGGTTTTTAAAGGCGCGCTCCTGCATTATTTTACTCGCCCTCAACGTGTCCCTTCTGTGAACAACAGTGACTGTCGAACAGTGATTTGTCAAGTAAATTGCCTCTTCCATCGCGGTATCTCCACCGCCCACGACCGCCACGTCCTGGCCCCGGAAGAAGAAGCCATCGCAGGTTGCACAGGCGGATACACCTCGGCCGCCCAGTCCGCCTTCGTGCGCGGGGCGCTCTTCTGGCAGGCCAAGCCACATGGCTGAAGCCCCCGTCGCGATGATGAGCGTCTTGCATTTGTACTCTTGCCCACCTGCCGTTATAGAGTATGGTCTGGCCGATAGGTCAACACGATCCGCCATCTCCTCTACGATCTGCACGTTAAACCTCTGTACTTGGCGCCGCATCACCTGCATGAGGTCTGGACCCTGAATGCCGTGTTCAAATCCGGGATAGTTCTCCACTTCAGTGGTAAGCATTAGCTGTCCGCCAGCGCCCTGCATCTCCTGGCCTTGGCCCACACCGCCATCGATCATGAGAGGGTTAAGGTTGGCGCGTCCGGCATAAAGCGCAGCAGTATACCCAGCAGGTCCAGATCCTAGAACAATGACGTTATGAATCATTTTCAGCTTTCCAGTTTTCAATTTTGTACAATCCCGTAACACTCAATCGGGCACAGCACCTCAGTAGCAGCGGCTATGCTACTCCCGCCCACTTTCGTTTAGTGCATACTCGCTGCTATAGTTTGGCGGCTCTTTGGTGATCCATACGTCGTGCACGTGGCTCTCGCGCAGGCTGGCGCCAGTCTGGCGCATGAATCGTGCACGCGCATGGTATTCCTGCAGAGTAGCGGCGCCCACGTATCCCATACTCGAGCGGATACCTCCCAACAACTGGTAGAACGTATCCTGCAAGGCTCCCTTGTAAGGTACTCGTCCTTCCACTCCTTCAGGCACGTGCCTTGCATTCGAGTCGTGTCCATATCGATCACTAGACCCTTCCTGCATTGCCCCTTCGCTTCCCATACCGCGGTAATCTTTATATGCCCTGCCTTGGTAGAGGATGACCCCGCCGGGTGCTTCGTCTGTGCCGGCCAACATGTTGCCTACCATGACAGCTGCAGCACCTGCAGCCAGTGCCTTCGCGGCATCTCCGCTCCAGCGGATGCCGCCGTCCGCAATAATTGGAATACCGTACCGCCGTGCCTCCGTGGCACAATCCATGACAGCTGTAAGCTGAGGTACACCCACCCCGCTTACGATGCGCGTCGTGCATATGGACCCGGCACCCAACCCCACGCGGATGGCATCTGCACCGGCTTCTATGAGAGCCCTGGTGCCCTCCGCCGTGGCGACGTTACCAGCCATTACCGGAAGATCGGGAAACTCCCGCTTCACTGCCTCTAGTGCGGTCAGGACTCCTGCAGAATGGCCATGTGCCGCATCTATAACTATGAGATCGACTCCGGCTTCAACCAGCACTGCAGCGCGGCCTACTGGATCGCGCAGAGGTCCAATAGCGGCGCCGCACCGCAAACGTCCACGGCTGTCCTTAGTGGCATTAGGGTAGTCACGAACCTTTTGCAAGTCTTTAATGGTAATAAGGCCGAGCAGCCGTCGGCTCTCGTCCACAATAGGCAGCTTCTCAATCCTATGTTTCTGCAGGATGTCCTGCGCCTGTTCCAGCGTAATACCCGGCGGTGCCGTTACAAGGCCACCTGGGCGCGAAGCATCCGTTGTCATGATCTCGGAAATAGCACGCCGGTAGTTGGTCTCAAAACGAATATCGCGATTTGTTAGGATGCCCACCAAGATGCCAGAGACTGGTTCTGTGATTGGAACGCCAGAGATGTGATACCGTTCCATAATATCCAACGCATCCTGAATTGTTCGATCGGGCGGCAGGCTGATCGGATCGACGATAATACCGTGTTCGGACCGCTTTACCTTGTCGACCTCTTCGGCTTGGGCAGTGGGAGTAAGGTTTCTATGCAGAATTCCAATTCCACCCTCTCGCGCCATTGCAATGGCCATTCTTGCGCCCGTCACTCGATCCATGGGAGAGCTGATAATGGGTGATCTAAGCAGAATATCGCGTGCCACCACGGTACGCGGATCAGTTTGATCGGGCCGTACACTGCTCTCCCGCGGCTCAAGAAGCACGTCGTCAAAACTAAGACCTTCACGAATTTCGGTGATTGATCTTTCGCTCACGTCTTGCATGTTGAAACCTCATGTATTTACGACAGGGTGGCCGCGCTGCCTTCCCATCTATTACGAAAAGTATACCATCATACGTTGTAGCCATTCTATTTGGTGCATTTACTGGCACTAACGCCACAATTATCCATAATTCGATAGATTGGCTACAGGAACTAGAAGAGCGCCCCCTCTGTTTAAAAAGTTTGTAACTGGCAGAAATCGCAGTTGCCGGGTCGTAGGTTCAGTGGTAACATCCTATTAGTGCCCGCTCATGCGCAGATTGATGTTGGACTACCATTCTACTACCTCGTATGGACTGTGAGTGTATCGTCATATTAGATTGGTGGAAATTCCCGCGCAGAGGCGTCAAGCAACGCCTCCGAGCAGTTTATAGGCCGGAAACAGCAATTGTGCAAGATTTCCAATTGTATTCGTCCAACACCCGATTGCCGAAGCAAGTGTCATTTGGTTAGCAAAGGAATATGTTCATGCGTAAGACCTCTGCCCTTCGTGGGGCGCTCCAAGTCACAGTCACCGTCTCCACACTACTTGTTGGCAGATGTGCTACGGCAGCGCCAATGCACTACAACTTGTCGGAGCTCCCTCTCATGTTTGGCGCCTTTGGAAGCACTGCCACTGGTATAAATGACTCGTCAGCGGTTACTGGCTATCAGACGACTTCATCGTTTTCAAGTGATGCGTATACGGCAAAGGGCAATACACTGGCGGACGTTAACGCGCTCAGTACACAATTCGGCAGTTTCCCACAAAACAGCCTCGGTTATGCTATTAACAACAGCGGAACAATCGTGGGATCCGAGGACGCTAGCGGCTCCACCACAGCGTTCGTGCTTAATGCTGGCGCTTCTGCCGTCACCGAGATCGGTACATTGCCCGGAATGCAGTACAGTGAAGCCCTCGGTATTAACGACAACGGTGTCGTAGTCGGTGACTCGAGCGGCTTCACCAATTCGGGATTCACGATGCACGCATTTGTATACGCCAATGGAACGATGACCGACTTGAACGCGGCCATAGCTGCCGGTAATGCAGGAGCGGTTGAAAGCAAAGCAAACGGCATAAACAGTAATGGCGATGTGACAGGCTACTGGCAGGATAGTGCGGGGGTTCAGCATGCATTTGTGTATAACCTTGCGTCGTCAACGCTCACTACGCTCCCAACGCTCCTTCCCTCAGCCAGTTCGCCGAACAGCACTGGCACCGCCATCAATGCAAACGGAGTAGTAGTGGGCTCTGCGGATGCCGTAACGGGATCTACAGGCGCAATCCAACATGCATTCACGTACAATAATGGAGTAACCACAGATCTTGGCGCCCTGGGGAGCGCCTCGAACTTTAGTTCTGCTCTTGCAATTAATTCTGCAGGTATCATCGTGGGAACCTCAAGCGACAACATTGGTAACCTCAATGCCTTTGTGGTTCAAGGCGGCACTATGTACAATCTAAATAATCTTGTGAACAGCTTGAACGGCTGGCAGTTACAAGGTGCCACAGGAATTAACAGCCAGGGAGACATTGTGGGTTACGGTATCGATCCTAACAGCACCCCTGCAGCCTTTATATTAACTCCTGACGCGCCGCCGGCCGTACCGGAAGCTCCCTCTTCTATGGCGCTCTGTCTGTTATCCGCGGTTGGTTTCGTCGCATTTAAACCTCGTCGCAGTTAACTGATTTAATCTACAGATTTTTGTTCGATAGCCGGCAGCCCTTTGGGTTAGCCGGCTATTTCGTTTCACTCTCACAGCTTGTTTCTCATGCGGTCACCAAGAGATTGCACGTGAATTTGCCGCGATTCCGATAGTACAAAAATTGGGATTGACATACTAGATATAGTATGATATTCTATGTTATGCACTGTATACAGGCATATTTAGGGAGAGTGGTCATATGAAATGTCCGTTCTGTGGGCAGGTTAATCATGACCGAGTGCTGGAAACACGCTCTGTGAATGATGGTGCCGCAATCAAGCGCCGGCGCGAATGCGAGATATGCGGTCGGCGTTTTACCACAATGGAGGAGATTGAGGAAATGCGGCTCTTTGTGGTGAAGAACGACGGCAGGCGCGAGCCATTCGATCGGAATAACATTATCCACGGGATGCGCCTAGCATGCAAGGGACGTAACATCAGCACAGAAATGTTGGAGGACGCAGCACAAGAAATCGAGCGCATGCTATGTAACAGGCTGCAGCCCGAAGTCTCTACACGCGAAATTGGCGAAATGGTCATGGATCATCTCAAATCGTTGGATCATGTGGCCTACGTAAGGTTCGCATCCGTTTATCGACAATTCGAGGATGCCACACAGTTCCGTGAGATTGTCACTATGCTGCGTCGAAGCACGGCCCGAAAAGAGTCAAACTAACCGCAGATCATCTTCGTGTTTAGCATCAGCTGGTGGTTGGTATTCGCATAGACTAGCTAATGCGGGATCATCCTCGGGAATCAGCAGTAAATCAGGGAGGGACTCATCGTTGGATCAAGATACATCCGCTCAGCAGACAGATATGTCAGCCGCGATTATGCCGGAGGAAACCGTGCAAGCGGTTGTGGCACCGGCAGGAGCACGCGAGGTGAAAGTAGCACGATCTTCTAGCCGCCGCGGAAACGGCGCACCAGGACTACAAATTGAACGGCGGCATACCGAGCCAGGCTGCGACGTCTACTCCGGTGTGGAGTGGGAGCTCCGCGACGCGGTTATTTCAAATGAACGCGGCGAGAAGGTCTTTGAACAGACAAACGTCGAAATTCCAAAAAGTTGGACACAACTTGCTACCAATGTAGTCGTCTCAAAGTATTTCCGCGGGCATGTCGGAACTCCTCAGCGAGAACGCTCAGTTCGTCAACTTATATCCCGCGTGGCCGACACTATCGCTGAGTGGGGCAGGCAGATGGATTACTTCGCCACCCCAGAAGATGCGAGCGCGTTTCAAGACGAATTGACCTACCTGTTGCTCCACCAGATGGCCGCCTTCAATTCTCCCGTATGGTTCAACGTTGGGCTTGCTGATCAGCCCAGGCCACAATGTTCCGCCTGCTTCATTAATAGTGTCGATGACACGATGGATTCCATACTCACCTTGGCAAAAACCGAAGGGATGCTCTTTAAGTTCGGTAGCGGAACAGGTACCAACCTTTCGCCAATACGATCCTCCCGCGAACCGCTGCAAGGTGGTGGAACCGCAAGCGGGCCGGTGTCGTTCATGCGCGGGTTCGACCAGTTCGCAGGGGCCATTAAAAGCGGTGGAAAAACACGCCGTGCAGCAAAGATGGTGATGCTGGATATTACTCACCCGGATGTTGTGGACTTCATAGAGTGCAAAGAGAAGGAAGAGCGCAAAGCTTGGGCGCTTATAGATGCCGGCTACAGCGGGATGTTCAATGTACCGGGCGGGGCATACGATTCCGTCAACTTCCAAAACGCTAACCACTCGGTGCGAGTGACCGACGAATTCATGGAATCGGTACAGGACGATGCGGAATGGTCCACTCGTTATGTACTTTCGGGTGAACCTGCCAACACTTACAAATCCCGTGAACTGATGCACAAGATTGCTCAAGCCGCCTGGGTATGCGGTGACCCTGGCTTGCAGTACGACAGCACCATCAATCGGTGGCATACGTGCAAGGCGACAGACAAAATCTATGCCAGCAATCCCTGCTCCGAGTATATGTTTCTAAACGATAGCGCCTGCAATTTGGCGTCTCTCAACCTGATGAAGTTCAGGCATGCGGACGGTGAATTTGATACCGATACATTCCAGCATGCCTGCCGAATTCTAATCACTGCTCAGGAAATATTGGTAGACAACGCCTCATACCCAACCCCGCTAATTCAGGAGAACAGCCACGATTACCGACCGCTCGGCTTGGGTTACGCCAACCTCGGCGCACTGCTCATGGCCCGTGGATTGCCTTACGATAGCCCCGAGGGCCGTGCCTACGCTGCTGCTATCACTGCCATAATGACCGGTACCGCGTATCATCAATCCAGCATTATTGCCAAAGACCACGGTTGGACTTTTGCGGGCTACAAAAAGAACCGCACATCCTTCCTAGAGGTTATGCGCATGCACCGTACGGCAGTTGAAGACATCGCACAGGATCTTGTACCGTCCGATATGCTGCATTGTTCGAGGAACTGCTGGGATGAGGCAATTGAAAGCGGTGAAAAACACGGCTATCGAAATGCGCAGGCTACCGTACTTGCACCAACGGGAACGATTGGCTTTTTGATGGATTGCGACACGACCGGTATTGAGCCAGATATTGCCATAGTGAAGTACAAGAGCCTTGTTGGCGGCGGTGTTATGAAGATCGTAAATAACACGGTCCCTGAGGCTCTCACCAAGCTAGGCTACTCAACGAATGAAGCAGCGGATATCATCGAATTCATCGACAAAAACGACACTATTGAAGGAACTCCTCACCTTAGGGCAGAGCATCTGGCTGTTTTCGACTGCGCATTCAAGCCAGGGAATGGTTCACGGTCAATCCACTATATGGGTCACGTTAGAATGATGGCGGCGGCGCAGCCATTTATATCCGGAGCCATATCGAAGACGGTTAACATGCCGACCGAGGCGACGGCCGATGATATCATGGGTGTGTATCTTGAAGGGTGGCGCCTGGGACTTAAGGCTATCGCTATCTACAGAGATGGATCGAAACGAACTCAGCCACTCACAACCCGAAAGAGCGACGAGACACCCGCTAATGAGGCACTACAAACTGTTAAATCCGCGGAACCCGTTGTAATCCATCAGCCATTAAGGCGAAAACTGCCGGATGAGCGCCGGGCTGTCACCCACAAGTTCAGCATCGCAGGCCACGAAGGCTATATAACTGTTGGTCTCTATCCCGATGGGCAGCCTGGTGAGATATTCCTAACAATGTCAAAGGAAGGTTCTACCATCTCGGGCCTAATGGACTCGTTTGCTACGGCAATTTCCCTTGCGCTGCAATACGGTGTACCGCTGCAAACCCTCGTGGACAAGTTCGCACACACCAGGTACGAACCGTCCGGATTCACCAACAATCCAGATATTCGGGTAGCGCGTTCACTTTCCGATTACATCTTCCGGTGGCTCGGTCTTAAGTTCCTGAAAGCGGAGACGCAGCCGGAACCGCCAACACTGTCTGGTCATCCCGTCGACGCTGTGGCAGCTATCGATCAACACGGAAAATCACGGGCTGAGGTAGAACACGAGACGTTCCAAAACCAAGCCGATGCACCAATCTGCACCGAGTGTGGAAGCCTTATGGTGCGAAATGGCGCCTGCTTCAAGTGCTTAAACTGTGGTTCGGTTTACGGATGTTCATAGCCGCCTAGCGGTGAAACGACACCGCCGCCGCCTGTTATTCGCGAGACCAGGTGGCGGCGAGCATTCCAAAATAGGTGGGATGTTCATAGTGCAGAAATTCGTGCGTATACCTCGCACCGTTGTCTCGTTCAAAACTCAGCGCGCCGTACAGCATCGTGGTGGGCCACAGACCATCAATGGCCGCATCGGAAATGAGATCAACATCCAACCCAGCCAAATCACCAAGGCAATCAGACTGTACAGCCCTTACAACAAGTTTGTCGAGTTCGGCCGCAGACGGGTGAAACCCATAGGGCCCGTCTTCATGATGGCGGTGGGCCCAGTCGGACGAGGCTACAATGACCATTCTTCGCCCTAAGGTGCGCGCTGCTCGCGCAGCCGACGCCCCAAAATCCATGTGCTGTTCCAGAGTTAAAGATGGGCAGGGCGTCACCAATACGATGCTCGGCGGTAGCTTGCTGGATCGGGTGCAGTACCAAAGTGGTATTAAGGCGCCCCAATCCAGCGGCATCTGCTGGTTGTCCTCCTCGCCAACATCCGGTACAAGACTAGCGGCGGGGACACCGTAACTTTGAAGCTCATTCCATAGGTGCTCAGATAATTCCGTGTCGATCTTGTAACAACCTGTTATATCCCCGCCATCCCCGTCTAAACTCCCTGAGGCTTGCCGGAAAAGACAAACCGTAAACATGTCATCAAGCACCATCCCGTGGGGCGTGATCACCAGGATGCAATCTGGTTGGCAGCGGCTTATTGTGCTCCCCGCTGCAAGGCAGGCGGAATGCAGACGCGCCATTACATCAGTATGCTCTCCTGCAAGTTCAGGAATAGTACTTCCGTGGGGTAAAATTGCGCCCGCCACGATCCCCGTTTCAACTTTACTCATAATGCAAAATGCTCCAGATACTTCGGTAATATCGCCACACATGATTAGCAATACCGCAGCGCGATTCGATAATGTTCTTTAGGTAATCGTTCTGCAAAGGTCTAGTGCTGTATTCCCGTTAGAACAGGTACCGATCACTATACCTAGCCTTATTAGTTGTTGCACTATGCCATCATCTTTGCAGTAAATTTATGGTTGCGTGAGCAGCCGCTGAACAAAACACGAGGTAAATGATGTCAACTGTTACCAGCGCGCCAGATGACGTACTGATAACTCTCGTTTCTGATATAGGAATGCAGGGTGAATTCGCTGCAAGAACCCTGGAAGTTACGAGCACCTTCCTGAGGACGATAGAATCGGACGGTACAGAGTCCCTGCGGATACCCCTGGAAGAGGTCATAGCCGCACGCAACGAGCCACTAATTGGTGGCGGTCGGATGGAGGTCACGTGCAAAGGTGGGAATATAATACCCGTCATCGCTTATTCGCTGACACATACTTCCCAATTTTCTGAATGTGCCAGAGGGATTGAACAACTTTCCTCTGGAAAACCGCTAAGCATCAAGATCTCCAGCAAACCACTCCGTTGCCAGAAGTGCGGCCGCCTGCTGCCAGATAGGGATGGCACATGTCCCGTTTGTGTCAACCGCAATCGTACTCTCTATCGCATCATTGGCTATCTGCGTCCCTACTCACGGCAGGCTCTGCTGCTGGTGGTTTTATCGTTGTGTACCACTGCAATCAACCTCGTACCCCCAGTACTTCAGGGCCACCTTGTTGACGCAGTGTTTAACAAGCACAAACACATCATCATCCTATACGAAACAATTGGGATTTGGGGTGTGGTCATCGGCGTTACCGCTCTGCTGCAAATAGCATCGGGCAGAACAACTGCCTACCTCGCCGGCAGCATTGCGGCGGATCTCAGGGCGGCGGTTTTCCAGGCTATTGAACTTCTGCAGGTATCGTATTTCGACAAGAAACAGGTGGGAGCGATCACCAGTCGGGTGACGCAGGACACCGACCGCGTTTGGGGGTTTCTGGTTGACGGTTTGCCTTACCTTGCCACCAACAGCCTGTTATTTCTAGGTATTACGGTCATGCTGCTGGTAACCAACTGGCGACTTGCGCTGGCGGTTATGGCGCCAGTGCCGCTTATGTTGCTTCTCAGTGCCGCGAGTTGGAGTAGCATAAGCAGGCTGTATTTCAAGGTGGGACAAAAGTGGGCACGCTTTCATATGCACCTGAATGAAGCACTCACCGGGATTAAGGTCGTTAAAATCTTCGCTCGCGAAGAGGCAGAGATGAACAAATTCCGGAGTCGAAATGGTGACTTGCGGAAAGCCGGCATCGAAGCAGATACCCGCTGGTTCACCGTGTTCGGCGCCATGACGCTACTGGTTGCATCCGGTCAATTGATTAACTGGATTGTCGGCGGTGAAATGGTATATCACCACGATATTACTCTTGGGCAGTTCATACAAGTTAATTCATATATCGCAATGGTTTACGGACCGCTGCAATGGTTTGGAGATCTTAACCAGTGGTTTAGCCGTGCGATGGCCGGGGCCGAGCGTATCTTTGAAGTTATCGATGCCGACACTGAACCCTATGCGGAGAGGCAACACGAGTCACCCATCGTGGGCCGAGTGGAATTCAATGGTGTTCGCTTTGGCTACGACAAGAGCAACCCGGTGCTTAACGGCCTGTCCTTCACAGCAGAACCAGGCGAGATGATTGGCCTTGTTGGCAAATCTGGCGCAGGAAAATCTACGACTATCAATCTCCTCTGTAGGTTCTACCAGCCCGATGCCGGCACCATTATGATCGACGGCGTAGACTACAACGACTTTCAACTTCAGGCCCTTCGAAAACAGGTAGGCGTAGTCCTGCAAGACCCATTTTTGTTCAACGGGACGATTGCAGAGAACATCGCATATGCGCGACCAGATGCAGATTTCGAAGAAGTGGTTACTGCTGCACGCCAGGCGAATGCGCACAATTTCATACTTGCTAAACCCGACGGGTACGATACCATGGTAGGAGAAAAGGGAGCACAGTTATCCGGAGGCGAACGACAAAGAATATCCATCGCCCGCGCGATACTTCACAATCCACGCATTTTGATCTTGGATGAGGCAACGAGCGCTGTGGATGTGGAAACTGAACGGCAGATTCAGCAGGCCTTGGCCAATCTAGTTAAGGGACGAACCACATTCGCGATTGCCCATCGCCTTTCAACTCTACGGAATGCCGATCGCCTAATCGTTCTAGAGAAGGGGCGCATTGCAGAGATGGGCACGCATAATGAACTGCTTGATATGCAAGGTGTGTTCTACAACCTGGTGAAGACACAGAGCCAGGTTACCCAGATTATGGAGGTAGGTGAATGAATACCGGGCAACTGACTGCAAAGGATGTTCGGCTCATTTGCTGGCCAGAAACACAGTTGCGACTGACAATAAACGAACAGATGTCATATATCAGTGTTACGCCTGTGTGGGCCTCCCCTATGACGTATCCTGGAAGGTATCTTGCACTGCTCGACGGTAAGGGAGAAGAGATTTGCCTGCTTGCAAATCCTAATGACCTGGATAGAGAATCGCTTAAAGCAGTCAATGCCATACTTCGCAGGCGTACACTTACCGCGACGGTTACAGCAATCAACCAGGTAAAAGTGGAGTACGATGCTACATTTTGGAGTGTAGAGACGGACCGTGGAAGCCGCGAATTTGTGACCGTCAATCTGCAGGAGACCGCAAATTGGCTTAGCGCTTCCCACTTGCTTCTCTGCGATGTAGATGGAAATAGGTTCGAGATTAAGGATGCGGAGCTTCTAGACGCACGAAGCAAGGCCCTGCTGGCGCGAGCACTGTAGCCAGCAGGCCGAAAATAAACAGGTACGATAAATCGGCAGGGGCTCAAGCGTTATGCTGCTTCCCTGCCCACCCTCCTGCTCCGTTTGTCCGCATACATTGCGCCATCCGATTTGCGCAATAGCTCTTGGAGGTCCGTACCATCCTCAGGACATATTGCAATTCCAATGCTTAACCCAAGCAGGGGGAATTGAGGGTCACGCAGCATTACTTTCTGGGCATACTTCTCAACAGCTTTGCGCAATTTTCCAGCCGCAATCTCTGCGCCGGTTCTATCTGCCCTAGAAAGAACCACTACAAACTCATCGCCAGCGTAACGAGCCGCTAGATCATAATTGCGGACATGACTCTGAAGTATGTCTCCGATATCCTTTAGGATTTGGTCCCCCATGGCGTGGCCATACTGATCATTGATTGGCTTGAACTGGTCTAGATCAATGTTGAGCACTGCCAGCGTGGAACCGTCCCGCGATATTCGGTTCGTCTCCTTCTCAAGATATTCTCTAAGATACCTATTGTTGCGCAACCCAGTAAGAGAGTCGGTGTATGCCGACTCCTGCGCCTCCTTAAAGCGTCGCGCGTTCTCTAGAGCATGTCCGGCCTGGCCCGCAATCAGCCGCATTACGCGCTCGGTTTCATGGTCGAAAGCCTCCGGTGATACGCTGTAGAGATTAATCACCCCCACACAGTGTTCCCCCGCATTGAGTGGCACAATGAGTGTCGACCTAAAAGTTTCCCACGTTTCACTAACATTGCGAAGCATTATATCGTCCGCTAAAAATGAGGCATGAACGACCTCGTTGCGATAGTATGCTCGCCCCGTTAAATACGCACCTACTCGTGCGGAACTACCCAGCAAGTGACGCCTGTTGCACCCAAAAGCTCCTACTGCTCGCAGGTACTCCCCAGCAGGCTCCGGTAAAAACAGAACACATCCGTCACAACCTGTTATTGCAGATATGCTTTTCAGCAGTGTATCTGCAGCAGCCTCGAGATGAAGCGAGCCGGTCAATGCCCGAGTGAGTTCCTGAAGTACAAGCGACTCCTTCTGCGCCAGGGCAATATCCTGCAGTGCTGCCCTCCCATCCTCAATCGTCATGGCAAGCGACGGGTGTACAGAAGAGGAATCTTCCAGATGCATTTGCGACACTGCCGATCGGAAGGCAGCAACAACACCAGGATCAAATTGAGTACCAGAGCGAGCCTCAATTTGGGCGATTGCCTCCGTGGGGGTGAGCGCTGGTCTGTAGGGTCGCTCGTGCTGTAAGGCACTATAGGCATTCGCTACAGCTAATACCCTTGCTCCTACCGGAATATGTGATCCCTTAAGACCATCAGGATACCCAGATCCGTCCCAATGTTCCGCGTGATGCCGCACCAGGTCAACCACCTGCCACGGGAATGGTACCGATGCGAGTATACGAGCACCCAATACGGGATGTGTGCGAAGCTTTTCCATCTCGTCTGGCGTCAATGTATCGGCCTTCCGGAAAATGTGTTCAGGTACCCCGAGTCGACCAATATTATGAAGTAGCGCGGCCACCCGTAAGGCAGTCATGTCCTGGTCATTTAGACCCATTACACGTGCTGTACTTAGGGCACAGCTCTGCACGCATTCAAGGTGGCCGGAACCATATGGATCTGCGGCATCCAGCGCGAAACCTAGTGCTTCAATAACCGAAATGCAGAGATGCCGGCCTGCTTCACGCTCCTCGGCGACCTTGGCGGCAGCGTATTTTTGCGCTGCACCCCGCACTCGCCGAACCATTAACAGCGCCCAAAACCCAACCAGCGCCGCAATTGTTATCACGATGAATGACGATCCGTATATATCTGCTATCAAAACTTCATCCTCCGCAAAGCCGTCGTTAACATGCAAGCAATTATTCTTAGGCTGCAAACAAATCCGCTAACAACTTGCCTTGCCTGGTACTGATCATCTCGAACCTTATTGCAAGCTCCCACAAATCGCTGCCGGCAGCACGACATCGTCGGGTGACTCGTGCAACGATCACTTCACCGTCCGCAGACTCGCATCCGTGGTGATCCTCTGACACGGGTAACGCGACGTTGACGATGTCACCAACTGCGCAGGTTGCGCCGGTCACCAGGCGCATACCGCCGGCACCAATTTCCGTGCAGGTCGCAACCGAAATATCCTTATCCGCCTTACTGCCGGTCATCAGTTTAACTGCAACGTTCATATGCCGCCGAGGCAGTTTACGACGTTGTGCACTTACAAGGTGTTGCCAGCACCGTACCAGCAGCGTACAATGCCCAGCACTATCCATGCAAACCAGGGCGACGCCACCCTCTAATTCGGTGACAAATTCGCCATCCTCCAACTGCAGGCGCACGGTATCGCCCCAACGGGGAGAGCACTCGCCAGAGACCTGCACAACAGCTGTTCCTGACGATAACCGAACAAGTACTGCGTTCCTCAGTTGGGGAGCAGCCTTTGAATGGTCCCGCAGCAGGATTCTTGCTTCCACAGGATCAATCGTTTCCATGGTAGGTATCATTGCGGTGCCTGCATTCTGGTAACGTATTTCTGAATCTCAAGCTGGTCAACCCTGGTTACCTTGGTAAAGCGAATAGAAACAAGGTAACGCCCTTGGGGTTCACCCGGCTTTTCCGGTGCGGCCGCGCTTCGAACGACAACACCTTCAACAATCATGAGGTGATCGTCCTCCGTCCGCACTTCCATCAACAGGTTCACACCCGAACATAGAATGTGATCTAGCCGCATACGCAGACCGCCGATACTTAAATCCACGGTGTAAGCAGATTCGCTATCTCGAGCGAAGCAGGCCGGTGCATCCTCAATGTTGGCCCCGAGACAGAAGCGAACTGGAAGGTATCCAGCCACGCGTGTGGAGCGGCGGCGTTGAATTAAGCATGGTCGTGTCCGCTTCACAACAAACTGGCCCGCCTTCGCCTTTAGAACGCGGGTGTCCATCTGAAATAGTCCCTTGGTGTGCGCTAGAGTGAGACTAACGGGAACACCTTCCGCAAACAGATCATCTGATCCGGGCGGAATGCAAATCAGCAGGTGGTCATCGTCGGTCTGTCGTACTAGCCCTGTGTACCGGTACTGCTGCCCCAGTACCTCTATTTCCAGTTTGTCACCGGCTTCAAACATTCAGTTTTTGTCCTTGAAATCACCACATTTGCCGGGGCCATATTTAGCGCCTCGTAAACAGGATAATTAGCAATTGATTACAATTTGCACCATGTTCTGTAATTCGGTTCGTGCGATTATCGGCCCGTTCAATCGAGATATGTAGAGGCACACTGGTGTTTTTTGACCAAAATCATCTAAACGTCATCTAAATGAAACATACATGCCTGTTGGAGGTTTAAGGTGAAACCCTGCTGTGCCGCATCAAATTGCGCCGTGTGAACGTGAAGCTTCTCACTATCTAACTAATCAATGCCATCGGGCATTTACATAACTTCTCCTTAATTAGATTATCGTTTTATTAAAATAATGTGGCCACGCCTTTTTAGAGCACGATACGCGGGCTGAATTATATGCTACGATGGTTTAGTTATGCATTCTGAGGCTACTTATTACATATAATGTCTCTAGTGGCTTTTTTACCTAATTAAAGTCATGTTAAGTTATGGTATTAAATATTAAGGTATTATTATGAAGCTGAATTTTGGCACCTACAAATACCCCAAAAGGAACAATCCTCGATTGAAATCTTTCTCCGGATATCGTTGTCTTTGTATGGCAGCAATAAGTGCAGCCGTACTAACGCTGACCGCATGGTCCCCTGCAGTTGCTGGACCACCTTTCACCACGGATAATCCACAGCCTGTGCCTACCGGTAAATGGCAGATTTTCGTAGTCGGTTCGGTGAATTCAGGACACGGCAGTTACGTTGCCCAGGTACCCTACGTTGAGGCGGATTATGGCAGCAGTAGGAATGTGCAGTACCACCTCTCCATGCCGTTTATCTACAACTCGCCGCGTTCTGGTCATTCATACTTTGGCCCCGGCGACTTCGATTTCGCATTGAAGTACAGATTTGTACAGGAGGACGCCAAAACGCCCATGGTGGGCATCTACCCACATATCAACATCCCCACGGGTAACTACACCGAGGGCCTGGGCGCGGGCCATATCCAGCTATTTCTTCCGGTGTGGCTACAAAAATCGGAGGGGACTTGGAAATTCAATGCGGGCGGTGGCTACTTCTTAAACCCCGGCGAGAAAAACCGCGATTATTGGGTTTTTGGCGGCCTTGCCCAACATGATCTCAATCATCATCTCACCCTGGGTGGCGAGGTATTCTACAACTCTGCCACGAAGGTGGGCGCAAAGGAGCAAGTCGATTTTCGTGTAGCATTGGATTACCACAGGGATCCCAACCACCACGTATTCATTGCACTGGGTCGAAGCATTATTGGCGACAATGATCTTCTTGCGACAGCAGGAGTAATGTGGTATACCCACTAGCGTTGCCTGGTCGCCCCTCATTACAACCTTTGCAGTAACTATTGAGGGGCTGTTCGTTACGTACCTTCGGACCATCCCATCGTTTCTTGATGGAGGTTGCATACCACAGTGAGTTCCTCTTCGCTCTAGCTGCAGGGTTGCATTGACCAGCCATATTACCCAATATTAACCCGGTTACCTGACCGCAAAATGTGAGCGCAGTGCATCTTAAACACTCATCAATGTTCGCGGCCTGCTCGCAATAAAACTACGTCCCGAACGTGGCTCACATCCATGTAATTATATTAGTTATTAGGTCCTAATATGGCTTGGGCAGAGAAGTCATGAAATCGTTCCAGAATAATTGACTAAAAGCACATAATGACGGTATGATGAGAAACTTTAGAACAATTTTCCATCAGTAGGATCCGTAGCGCAACTCAATATTTAGGCCAGAGCACCCCATGAGTGATATTCATCTATTCCACAGTTCAAACCAGGCATTTATGCTGGAAATGTACCAGCAATATCTGCAGGATCCCTCAAGCGTAGATCCTGAGTCTCGAGCGTTCTTCGATGCTTACTCCGTACAGCCACCGCCGGCAGCAGGAGAGGCCGTGCCAGCAGGGAGCGTTTCACACAGCGTTTCGGCGCCACTTGATGCCGCTATAGGTGCAGTGCGCCTTGCACGATTCATCCGGCTTAGGGGTCATCTCGAAGCTAATATCAACCCGTTGGCGACCACACAGCCGCACAGTGCCGAGCTTGATATTAGTACCCATGGTCTCACCTCCGAAACACTCGCGATGCTGCCGGGACGGATAATTGGCGGTCCTCTGGCATCCAATGCTTCCAGTGCCCTAGAAGCAGTTGCACTTTTACGGCAGGCATATTCCGGCACCACAGGCTATGAAGACGAGCACATACAAGACGCTCGCGAGCGCTATTGGCTTCGGGAGGCCTCCGAGAGCGGTCGGTTTCTACAAGGTTTTGATCCCGCGAGAAAACGTGATCTGTTGATGCGCCTTACAGAGGTCGACATCTTTGAGGACTTCCTTCAGAAAAACTTCCAGGGTGAAAAGCGATTCAGCCTAGAGGGCTGCGATGCACTTGTTCCGGTACTCGACGAGATAGTTCGTCTTTCAGCGGAGGATGGGTGCCACGAAGTCGTGATGGGGATGGCTCACCGCGGTCGCTTGAACGTTTTGGCCCACGTATTGGGCAAACCCTATGCAACGCTGCTTAAAGAGTTTAAGAAAAATCTCGCGGCTGCGACCACATCGGTTTCGGGATCCGATGCTGCAGGCTGGTCAGGTGACGTGAAATACCATTTGGGCTACCAGCGTGCCTTCAGAGAATCTGGCGTCGCGGAGATGCCTATCACGCTCGTCCCCAACCCCAGTCACCTGGAGTTTGTTAATCCGGTTGTCGAAGGGCACGCTCGCGCCGCACAGGAGCGTCGCAGTCGAGCAGGAGAACCGCTGCAGGACACGCATCGTGCATTGCCCGTAGTAATTCATGGAGACGCGGCATTCCCCGGCCAGGGCATTGTCGCCGAAACCCTTAACCTATCGAGGTTGCCAGGATACCGCACAGGCGGAACTATTCATATTATCGTGAATAACCAGATTGGCTTTACAACTCTTCCTCATGACGGTAGATCTACGCTATATGCAAGTGATCTTGCAAAGGGCTTCGAGATACCGATAGTGCATGTGAATGCCGATGACCCAATTGCTTGCGTAGGTGCTGCGCGAATGGCCTTTGCATACCGACAGCAATTTGGGAAAGATTTTCTAATTGACCTTGTGGGTTACCGACGTTATGGGCACAACGAGGGTGACGAACCACGTACCACACAACCGCGCATGTACACTCGCATAGACGCTCATCCACGACCACGCGAGATTTGGGCTCGCGAGCTCGAAAAGCAGGGACTGGTTTCGCGCGATGAAGCACTGGAGATGGCCAATCAGGTTAGAACTCGCATGCGTGGAGCGTTGGATGCCGCCTCGCAGCCCGAGGACACCGAGACATCGAACGGAAACGGAACTGGAATTCAAAGTCCGAAAACCGCAGTTCCTGCAACGCTCCTTACGGAATTGAATGAAGCGCTGCTGGCAAGACCATCCAACTTCACATTCCAGCAGGACACCGAGAGGCGCTTCTATCAGCCACGGCGCGAAGCCATTAAGCAGCCTGGCGGTATTTTGTGGGCGCATGCCGAGGCCCTAGCTTTGGCCTCCATCCTTAGCGAGGGAGTGCCTATTCGCCTGAGTGGACAGGACGTCGAGCGCGGTACATTCGACCAACGCAGGCTTGTTTTACACGACATTGAGAATGGGGCGAGATACGTGCCTCTGCAGCACATTTCCCAGGCTCAGGCATCGTTTGCAGTGTATAACAGCCCTCTATCAGAAAATGCCGCGCTGGGGTTTGAATATGGGTATAGCATTCATGCGCCGAGCGTCCTAACGATTTGGGAAGCTCAGTTTGGTGACTTTTCGAATGGCGCGCAGGTTATTATCGACCAATTCATCGCCTCTGGGCGAGCTAAATGGAGGCAAACTCCTTCGCTAGTCCTGCTACTTCCACATGGCTACGAGGGCCAGGGGCCGGATCACTCCAGCGCCCGAATAGAACGATATCTCCAGCTTGCCGCCGAGGATAATCTCCGGGTTGCGAACTGCACATCGGCTGCGCAGTACTTCCATCTCTTGCGGCATCAAGCTGCACTGCTTGAGTCGGCGCCGCGCCCGCTCATTATCTTCACGCCAAAGAGTCTTTTACGAGACAAAAACGCCGCCTGTTCACTTTCAGACCTTAGCGATGGGAGCTTCCAACCCGTTCTTGCAGATACATCTAGCAACGAACGAATGGACAGCGTCACGCGGGTAGTCATTTGCTCTGGTAAGGTCTACGTCAACCTGCGGTTTAAGGGTACGCAGATGCGTGAGGAATTGGCCAACGAACATCGCATCGCTGTGCTTCGCCTTGAACAACTCTATCCCTTTCCACAGAAGGAGCTTACCGAAAAACTCGCCGCGTTCCCTAATCTTAAAGAGATTGTGTGGCTGCAGGAAGAGCCCAAGAATATGGGCGCCTGGAGTTATTGTGAGCCGCATTTGCGAGAGATTGCGAGGAGCCTGGAGTGGAATGGCGCTATTCTGTACCGTGGCAGGGATGCCGCAGCAAGCACAGCTGAGGGCTTTAGCCCGCGCCACCGCGCTGAACAGGAGCGGATTATTACCTCGGTACTCACCGATGTACCCACTGCCCGCGCTTCGCGTGCGACGGTGAAAACAACTCGTTAGGTTTTGGGTCATACTTTAATAGTTAGCAGGCAATGTTGCACTCTATTTGCAGCAGCCGTATAAAGGGGAGCATCGCTTTACCATGGCAGTAGAGATACGCGTACCACAGCTCGCAGAATCGGTAGTTGAAGCTACCGTTGGTAAATGGTTTAAAGCACCAGGTGAGTCGGTACAGCAGGACGAAGTTATCACTGAACTTGCAACCGACAAAGTGAACGTTGAAGTGTTCGCACCGGTAGCCGGCATACTCGCGAGCATTACGCATCCCGAGGGTGACGTCGTTGGCCCCAATGAACTACTGGCGACGCTCACTGCCGTTGAAAGTGCTGGTAGCCCAGCGGCAACGCAAGAAGTCACGGCTCCCGTCAGTTCGTCCGCTGTACCTGCCGAGAGTCATAAGCCCGCCGCAACACCAGTGGCGGAAAAGATGGCCGCGGCTAGTGGAGTGAACATCGACCAGATTCGAGGTAGCGGTCCTAACGGTAAGGTAACTATAGAGGACGTACGACAGCATGTTGCATCGCCGGCTACCGTTCCCACAGTCACCCCCATTGTTGAGAGGCAGGCACCTCCGCAACCAGCACTTCAGCCCATCGCTGCACTACTATCTACATCGCTTAATCGCCGTGAGGAGCGTGAGCCGCTTTCGCGACTGCGGCTCACTATTATACGCAACCTAAAGCAATCGGAAACGGATGCGGTAAGACTAACGACGTTCAACGAAGTGGATATGACCGCGATCATGGATCTACGGAAGCGCCGGCGCGACGCCTTCAAGGAAAAGCACGGCGTGAACCTCGGCTTCATGTCCTTCTTTACGCGAGCCTCAGTCGGCGCACTCAAAGCATTTCCCTATCTCAACTCTGAAATTCAGGGTAACGACGTTATAAAGAAGTTCTTCTACGATATAGGCATCGCTGTCGGAACCGAGAAAGGCCTGATGGTTCCAGTTCTTCGCGATGCAGACCGCAAGTCATTTGCCGAAATTGAGTCGGAGATTGTAGACCTGGCGCGTCGAGCGCGCGATGGCAAAATCTCGCTGCCAGAATTGTTGGGTGGCACGTTCACGATTACCAACGGAGGCACTTATGGCTCGCTCATGTCGACGCCAATTCTAAATTCACCTCAAACGGCGATTCTAGGTATGCATAAGATACAGGAACGGCCAATGGCGATCAATGGCGAGGTTGTCATCCGACCAATGATGTATCTTGCACTTTCTTACGACCACCGCATCGTAGATGGCAGCGATGCCGTTCGCTTCCTCGTACGAGTTAAGGAGTTGTTGGAAGACCCAGAGGCACTTCTGCTGGAAGTATAGCTAACGATACTGCACTTCAGTTAGTATGCGCAAAGCGGGAACGAGTATGAGCAACCTCGCTCCCGCTTTGGTTTGAGATGACTGTAGTATTGCGGCTATAAACTGCTAATTTACAAACCTTATGCAACTGGTTCCCGACGATAAAAAGCCTGACCCCCTATTCCTTACAATTCAACCCCGCCCCAAATATCGAAGCATTACAGGTTTGCTTTTCCACAATGAGAACCACCACGTTACCAAACCACAGATTTACCAAAACTAATCGCTGCTAACCATAATCCTGGTGTTTAAACCAGACTCACACTAAATGGTACACTAATCTAGAAGATTGGTTAAATATCAGCTTTAACTTTGACGCTTACAGCAGAAAACCAATAGGAATTTTGAGCGTCGAAGTCGAATATTAGTCTATTAAAACACCCTGGAGTTTCTAAATGTCTGTTCCAAATTTGCCGGCGGATGATGAGGGCAAATCGCCTAACCGTCCAGGAGCAACTTGGATTAGTTGGCGTGTCATGATTCTGGCCTTTCTAATTGCGCCACTCACGGCATACTGGACGAGCGATCAGGTGGTAGACGTCATCTTCTCGTTGATGATTCCACCTGTAGTGATGACCTTTCTTGTAGTTCTCGCAAACCTCGTAATACGACGGTATGCACCAAAATATGCGCTGAGAGAAGAAGAACTCGTCATCTTCTACGGTATGCAAACTGTCATAGGGGCAATTGGAGCCGAGTGGATGAACACCATCAATCCACAGATATACTCCTATGCTCTTTACGGCGCAAACAACACAACCTATACGAATAAAATGCTTCCTTATCTTAGCAAATGGCTCGTTATACCGATGAAAGACGCGCCTAAGTTTAAGGATTTTAAGATTGGCGGCTTCGGCCTGGATTATACGCTCACCCATTTGCACCTGTGGGGCCGATACATTATCGGCTGGACGGTGATCGTCACAATTATATGCTTCGCAATGCTGTGCATTAACAGCCTCATGCGCGATGAATGGACTTCGCGTGAAAAGTTATCGTTTCCCATTATTCAGCTTCCCATGGCCCTCGTACAGGCAGGCTCTGGAAAGCTTCCATTGTGGCGCAACAAATACTTTGTGGGTGCATTCATTGTAATGTTCGCCATTGATATGGTGAATGGGTTTCACTACCTTTATCCCAGTATTCCGCTAATTCAGGTCAGGTTCTTGGGGGATCTGTCCACATACTTTCCTAATCCGCCGTTTAACGCGATTGGTTGGACCCCCATTGGCATCTTCCCTTACATGGCGGTTATCGGCTTTTTTATGCCGACCGATCTGCTCTTTTCGTGCATCTTCTTCTTCTTCTTCCGCAAGATTGAACAGGTTGCTACCTATTCAATGGGCTTCACCGACAGCGCAGGGGTATTCGGCGGTGGCGGACTGGTGCCCAGTGCTCCCTACTTTAGTGAGCAATCTTGGGGCGCATTCATTGCCCTCTTTGTCTCGGCTGCCTATGTAGCCCGCGGATACCTTAAGGAGGTATGGGACCAGATACTGCACGGGCACCCTGAGGGCGACACCGGCGTTCCACATCGGGTTGCATTCATTGGCTTGGTCTTTAGCATGATCCTGTTTTGTGTTGTTTCAACCGCACTTCGAGTGCCGCTTTGGATTACTGTCGTAAGCATGGTGCTGTTCCTTATATTCTCGACGGCACTTACCAGATTGCGGGCGCAAATTGGCGCGCCGTCCCATGAGATGGCGTTTATGGGTCCGAACCAGATGATAGTCGACTTCGCAGGAACACAAAACCTTAGCCAATCTGCTGTACCACGAATGGTGAGCACATTCTTCTTTATGAACAGGATCCATCGCACAGATCCAATGCCCCACCAATTAGAAGCAATGAAGATGGGTGAAACTGCACGTATAAACCAAAAGGCGCTATTTTTTGCCATTTTGCTTGCCACAATTGCAGGGAGTTTTCTTGGCCACTTCATGCACATTCTGCAAGGATATCACTATGGGGCCGGTGACGGCGGGGGAGACATGTCTGGCGTGGTGGACACCCTCACGAGTAGACATCAACCACCGAACATTACGGCAATTTTATTCGTCGTAGTGGGTTTTGCTGTAGTCATGCTACTCGATACCATTCGATTCCAGGCACCGGGGTTCCCGCTGCATCCCATGGGCTTCGCGCTTGCCATGAACTTCGGTCTGGATTACTTCTGGTTTGGCCTGCTGATCGTATATATCATCAAGCTTCTCGTTGAACGGTACCAGGGACTAAAGGGGCACCACATGCTGCACCAAGTAGCGCTCGGTATCATCCTCGCAGAATATTCTGCAGAGGCCATTTGGGCTCTATACTCCATGACGCACCATAACATGCCAACCTATAGTATTTCCATTAATGGTAGGTTGGGCTGGAACCAGTAAAATAGTAGCGCCCTGCCGGGTTAATTCTCGGCAGGGCGCTATCCATAATCATCGCACTCTAGTTTGACGCTTGATTTTATAGGTTACAGCTTTAAACTCAAGCTATTTCCAATATTCTCATCTTGCGGATGCAAACCCTTGGCAGGGATGCCGTCCGATGTCTGCAGTACGTAGCGGGCACGGGCTGCACGAAGTTGTGCCAGCCGCTTAATCGTCCGCAGTCGGTACTCTCCGCTGTCTGACTCTGCATTGGTGTCGGCCACAGGGTCCATCAGCTTGATTAGCCGTTCAAGAGCTTCCTGCTGAGAGGCATCGTTTACCATTCTCAGCCCCCGCGCCATAAATTTGTCTTCGATGTGGGCCAGTAACGCAGTCACTTTACCCGTCCTTTCCTACTATGAGAACATTGATCGTTCTCGATGGGCTCTATCGGGCCTGGTAGCCCGGCAGCTCAGCACAATAATGAGCAAAATGCTCTTCATCGCGATCAGGAGCCGGTATTCACCGCGCAATGCATGTCATTGCTGGCATGCGGGTTTCGGCTCTCCTGTCGACTTATCTTCGTCTCATCACCATGGTTCATCACAATAGACATGTTACACAACTGGTAAGTTTCAGTTTTTATACGAATGATAATCGCTTTATTCGCAAATAAATGGTTATTTTGCTTCTCGCATCACTATTATGACACGAATATCATTATTTTATCGGTAATTAGGCACGGAATCTCTATATGAACAGCGTATGCAAGCCGGTAAATGTACCCGCGCTCTTAATCTAGTGCTGCTTGCATCCACCTCGTCGAAGGCGGCACGGCAGCGACCGCAGCCGTTATGGTACCGACTGGTAACTCCTCATAGAACGTATCCACACCAAATTGCGCCGCTCTATACCATCGCACATAGCGCCGGATACCTTCTCTAAAACTTGTGCAGGGACTGTAGCCCAGGTCCCGGGTGGCTGCCGAGATATCGGCACAAGTTGTGCGAACGTCTCCTGCCTGCTCTGGCATCCGTACAATCCTGGGTTTGCTGCCCAGTTCCTCTGCAATGACCGCAACCATCTCACTAAGTGACACAGGCGTGTTGTTTCCTAAATTGTAGATACTATAGCCGGTCGCTCTTTCCATGGCTTTTACAATGCCGTCCACGGTGTCCAAAACAAAAGTATAGTCGCGGCTCGTGGTACCGTCACCAAACAGAGGCACCGGTTGATCCTTCGAGATCAGATCGGTAAAGCGTGCGATTGCCAGGTCGGGCCGTTGCCTGGGTCCATACACTGTAAAAAACCGTAGGCACGTGGTATTCATTCCATAAACGTGATGAAAACTGTGAGCTAAAGATTCGCACGCTTTTTTGGAAGCAGCGTAGGGTGAAACGGACGTGTCCGTACGGTGTGCCTCTTTAAACGGTGTGTACTCACTGTCACCATATACCGAAGACGACGAGGCTAAAACAACGTGTGAAACGCCGGCCAATCGGCTCGCTTCCAACACGCTTGCAGTGCCAGCTACATTAGTCATCATGTAGCCTCGCGGGTCACTTAACGAGGGCCGTACTCCTGCTTTTGCGGCCAGGTGTACAACCACATCGGGTTTAAAATCTGCCACAATACGGCACATCTCAGGCTCCTCTAGGATATCCTCATTTATAAATGTGAATGTATCCTGCGCCAGAGCTCTGCCCAGATTGCGGCGTTTGATCTCTACCGAATAGAACGGATCAAAGTTGTCGACCCCCAATACCAGTAGACCGTCATTCAATAGCCGCTCACATAGGTGAGATCCGATAAATCCAGCGGCACCGGTTACGAGTACTTTCTTCAAATCACGAACTCCTTAAATAGTGATAATTGCAATTCGTCTATATACGAGTGCTTGTGTGGTAGACTTCTCAGGCAGTTACCGCAGTTTTAAGCGTTCCACTGTTCAGGCTGTGCTGCTGCATTTCATACAACCTTGCGAATTTTCCCCGAGACTCTAGTAATTCCTGCGGAGATCCACACTCAACAATCCTCCCATTCTCCATTACCACCACAAGGTCGGCAAACCTGGTAGTAGCGAGTCGGTGGGCAATCATAATCGTCGTTCTGCCTTCCGAGGCACGTTGCAGCGCCTCCATCACCAGCATCTCGGATACAGTGTCTAACCCGCTGGTTGGTTCATCGAGTATTAAAATGGATGCATTGCGCAGTACGGCTCGGGCAATTGCAATCCGCTGCTTTTGGCCGCCGGAGAGCGATGATCCCCGCTCAGCGACATAAGTATCTAAACCATTTGGCAGACTGCAAATGTAGTCCCAGATATTGGCGGTTCGCGCGGCCTGTTCTATTTCGTCATTTGAGGCGGCTTTACAGCCAAAAGTAATGTTATCGCGGATTGTGCCACTAAATAGCAGTGCATCCTGCAGAACCAGAGCGACTTGTTCCCTTATGGATTGCACGTGATACGCGCGAATATCTCGGCCGTCCATAAGCACAGCCCCGGTGTCTGCATCGTATAAGCGCGGAATAAGACTCGCGAGTGTGCTTTTACCCGCGCCAGTGGAACCTACAATCGCAACCTGCTGCCCCGCAGATATCTTTAGCGATATGTCATTAAGTACCGTACGACCTGCTGTATAAGCAAAGCTCACCTCGCGGAACTCTATTGCACCTGTAAACCTGGGAGCGGGTAAAGCGTCGGCGCCATCGTGCACTTCCGGTATCTCATCAAGCACTGCGGCAACACGCTCTAACCCAATGACCGCCTTGTTTGCGATTAAGGACATGCGCGCAAGCTGCCGAAGCGGGCGGTACAGCCCGGTAACATAAGCAAAAAACAGTACGACGTCACCGGTCGTCAATGCACCACTCATCATCCTAACAGCGCCATACCGCATCACTATCACGAGTCCCACCGCGGCAAGTATGTCAACCACAGGAGCGAGTTCAGCCTGAAAACGGTTAGTATCAAGGTAGGCGTTCAGGCTATTCTCCCCCTGCGCACGAAAGAGCTGCTCCTGGCGGTCCTCCTGCGACAATCCCTGCACGATCCGAATCGACGTGAGGGTCTCCTGTGCAACCGAGGCGAGCAAGCCATCGCTCTGACGTGCCCGTCTGGAAGCAGATTTGATCAACGTGGAGGACCTATAAACCGCAATACACAGTAACGGCACAATAAGTGTTGCAGCGATGGCAAACCGCCAATCTAACCAGAACATCATAGCAATCATGCCCATGAGCACCGCCATATTGCTGATTAGGCTAAGAAGTCCGGTAGCAATAGCGTCTTGAATTGCCTGTATATCCGAGGTGAGCCTGGTAATTAGATCGCCCGTCCTATGCGAGTCATGAAATCGAAGCGATAGGCGTTGAATGTGGCCAAACAGCTCTTGACGAAGCTGAAAAACGACCTTCTGCCCTACTTCTCCCATAATTCTGGTTGAAAGGTACGTGAGTGTTCCGGCTATCGCAGCAACTAACAATGCAGTGACACAGGCACCGTTCAGGATCTGCATTCGGCTTAAACCGCCATGGTTTAGCCAGTGACCTATAAATGGCACACGCGTGTGACGGCCCGTTAGTACACGGTCTATCACGATCTTGAGAGGCCAGGGCTTTACAACCGCAAGCGCTGCACTAAATAAAGTGCACACCGCTGCTCCGGTAATTGCGCCGGTGTACTGGCGGACAATTGGAAACAGGTAGAGTGGCCAATTGCGCGACCGGGCAGAGCGTCTGCCAGCTTCGACGGACTTATTAGCGCCAGCATTATTCATATCGCAGTGCCTCTATGGGATTCATGGATGCTGCTTTGCGCGCCGGATATATGCCAAAAAAGAGCCCGACGAGAGCAGAAACCAACATTGATGTCACTACGGAACTCGCTGTAACCACGGCCGCCCAATGAAGTACATTAACGAAGAAGAATACACTTCCAACTCCAATGGATACACCGGTGAAACCACCTATTAGCGCCATGATCATGGCCTCGATGAGGAATTGCAGCAAAATATCCCGCCGACGTGCGCCAATGGCCTTGCGGACCCCAATTTCACGTGTTCGCTCCTGAACCGATACAAGCATAATGTTCATAATCCCGATGCCGCCGACTACAAGCGACACACTAGCGATACCTCCTAGCAGCACCGTCATGGAATTCGCCACACTGCTCGAAGCTTGTAAAACTGCTGTTTGATTTCGAACTGTGAAATCATCTGGGGCCCCGGCGCTCACGTGTATTTGGTGGCGGCGCTCAAGCAGTCTGGTAATCTGCTCCATGGCAACGGACATCTGACTTTTATGGGCTACTTGAATATCGATTTCGCTCAGCCATTTCTGATTTAGTACCCGATAGATTGCAGTCGACATGGGTACCATCACGATGTCGTCAAGATCATGCCCGGCCGAGCTGGTACCTCGGGGTTGAAGCACACCCTGAACAGTGAATAGTGCGCCGTTAATGTCAACGGTCTCTCCTATGGGGTTAACTCTTGGGTTGCCAAACAATGCGGCGACAACAGTAGTACCTAACAGAACCACGCGCTTTCTAAGTTGCTCATCATCCGCGGTGATAAAGCTGCCAGCACGCACAGTGCGGTTCATCACTGAAGGAAACGAGGGTGTCGTTCCGGTCAGCTGTGCATTCGCTGCCTGGTCGCCCGTGCGCACCTGAACCATGCCTCGAACCAAGGGACATGCCGCGGTCACGAGGTCGGGAAACGAGCCCTGTATCATGTGATAGTCTGCAATGGTCAGCGTGGTGGTTGTATCTGGACTAATACCGGGCAGGTGTTTGAACTTGGCGTTTCCCGGCGT
>DAIDKH010000026.1 GCA_027450145.1 Chthonomonadaceae bacterium
GTTAACGTACTTCTCGAAAATGTGTCCCAGCACATCTGGGTTTATCTCGTTGTCGTTTCGCAGCGGTCGGTCATCCAGATGCCAGATATATTGGTCAAAAAATTGAAACAATTTCTCGAATGCAGCATCCGGTATCTGTATTTCAGGATATTTGCGCTCCAGGATATGTTGTGCAAAGATGCCGCCGTTCAGGTAGGGCACATTGCCTAAGAACGCCTCTAGGTCGTGGTTTTCATCGGCACCGCGTTCTGAGGGATTCTGGCCCAGCCCCTTGTGAAACAGCCGCAACAGAAAGATGCGATAGAAATCATAAAAACGGTCCGGCTCCTGTTGCTGCAGCTTGTGCAGCCGGTTCTCGAGGTAATTGACCTCGCTGTTAAGTAGACCTTTTTTCTGTATGAAATAGAGAAACATGAGCCGGTTTAACAGAACCGATGCGTACCAAGAGCGGTCTGCCTCTGCCTCAATCCCCTCAATAGAGTTCAGGAACGCCTTGTGTTCGCTCGAAAACTTTTCATAAAACTTTTTGGTTACCTTGCCCGCATCGAAGGCGCGGGCCATTGAGCTGGTAACAGCATACAGCGACAGATTTTTTTCCTCTTCCAGGGAGATGTACAGTTCCGAAAGGCTCTGCAGCAACCCTTCGCCTTTCCCGCCTGTATGCAGCCTGCGCTCGCGGCACTGCTCGGGCTCCCCTTCGCGGCGCCGTATCCACTGCCAAACCTGTTCCCCAGTTGCACGGCACGAAAATACTATGATATGCTCGTGCCGCTGCCTCGTCACTGCGCGCTCTATTTTGCGGCGTAGCGCGCTGTCTGGCAGGCCTTCTTCAGCACTGCATTCGCACACCAGTGCGAGCACCTCTTTTTTCTCGGCACAAGCGCGCAGCACATAATCATTGCCGTCAGCTTCTATTCGTAGAGACGCGCTGCACTGGTTCCAGCCCAACTCTTGGGTAAATAAGTCTGCAAAGTTAAAATCCAGCAGGTAGCGGCGCGCATTTTCTCGTGACATCCTCACTGGGTGGGTACCTCCTCGTTCGCTAATCCCATAGAGCATATAATGCGCGGCTCCTGTCGCTGCACCTCTTCAATTGGCAGGCATAACTGTGATGTGCTGTAAAGTTCCACCGCTGCTTCTGCAAGCTCCTGTACTTGGGCCCGATGCCTCAGTAAAGCGTTGAACCGCTCAGTCGCCCTCTGTTTCAATGGGGAGCGAATCAGCGTCTCCAACACGCGCTTCACCTGCGCCGCCTCGTCAGATGCCGCCCAGAGAGTGCGCTGCCTCTCCTCGTCCTCAAGCAATTTCTTCAGGTGATCGTACACCCTCCTACGTGCCCCCGACGATTTTCCCAACGCGCCGGCGGTGCCAGTATCCTCCTGCAACATACTCGTAACCGCGCGGCTTATCAGCGCGTGGTATTCCGGAAGGCGCGGAAGCGCCGGAGTATCCCTGGTGCATTCAGCAGCACGTAGAATGGCGTACTGGCTTTCGGTCACTCTGTTTCGATTTCTGTCCACCCAGGCAAGGGCGTCGTTTCCCGCAGCAGTCTCAAGGTACACAAGCGCGCCCTCGGGTTGTGTTGGGGATGCCTTGTGCGGCCGCGTAGCATACACAACGTCCGGTAATGCTGGCACGATCTCCTTCAGCCTCGGGTCGGCAGCAATGGCATTGCTCCATACCTGCCAGGCGTAGGACGAAAGGTCCACTTCTGTGTCCATGTCATCGTCAAGTATGCCGGCCTGTTCGCTGTAGAGGTTATGCAGCATCTTCTGCTGCTGCTCCTCCTCAAAGAACTGTTCGTCTGTGCCCACCACCTCGGCATTCTCCTGCAGGCGCGCCATCAACCTGCTGCGCAGTTGTATAATTCGTTCCACCCCTTCGTCCGGTAAGAAAGAGTAGCAACGAATATCCGCAGACTGCTGCCCTATGCGGTCCACCCTGCCGGCACGCTGTATGAGCCGAATAATAGCCCACGGCAGGTCGTAATTCACTACAATGCCCGCATCCTGGAGGTTTTGCCCCTCTGAAAGCACATCCGTCGCGACTAGTACGCGCAGTTGATTCTCAGGCGGATATTGTTCCTCCTTCCCATTGCTTCCCGGGGAGAATCTCCAGACAGCTTCGGTAGGATTACTAGAATTTCCATCCACGCTCTGCAGGTCATGTACTCCCATGTTCTGCAACGTGCATTCAAGGTACAGCGCTGTGTCTGCATACTGCGTGAATACCAGTATCTTCTCATTTGGGTGGGTTTTTTGAATTAGTTTGTACAGCGCAAGTAATTTTGTGTCCTCGGCCGCATTCCACTGCGGGCACATTTGCAGGATACGTTGCAGGCTTTGGTTATCCTGCGCCAGATGGTCCTTGAGTCCAGGGTGCATCCATGCGGGCTGCAGCCACCGAAAGCGCTTTTCATAACGGCCGCGATAGAGGTTGTAAAGATTTTCCGCCTTCAGGTTCATACCCGCATCCACAGCCTCCGCGCCCTCCTCCAGTGCATCGCCTGGTATATCGATGTCCGGGTCGATGTCTTCGGCAGTGCTGCCTAACAATTCTGCATCCTGTGTACCAAGCGGCAGCGGGAGGTTTTGCTGCAAGGCGTAAATGTATACGGCATTTCGCAAAATGTGCCTGTGAACGCTGAGCAGAAATGCCTCTCCAGAGGATTCCAGGCGCTTAAAGAGGTTGGTGCGGCAAAAGCCCATCAGGCGCTTTCCTGCCCGTGAGAGATCAGCAAGTATCTCCTTCTGGTCCTGCGGGATGTTCGCTGGCGCTGCGGCCCGTTTGTAGCCATCAAGACCATACCTGGGCAGGTGCAAACTGTTGATACAATCGACTATTTCCTTTGAGTAGAGCATACGATACTGCCTGCCCGATGGAAATTGAATGTTACAGGGAATTCTGGCCGGGAACCAGGAGCGCTTGCCACTTGGCAGCTGTAAGTACTTTCGCCCTGGCACTACAGGCTGCTGGCACCTGCTGCAGATCCCCTGCTTAAAGTGCGCCTCGTTGCCGCATGCGGGACACTGCGCAAGCGCATAGTTCTCCAATATAAAGGTTCTGGTGCGCCTTACCATGAAGAGGCGGAGCAGCTCGCGCCAATCGTCGGGATGTTCGGAGAGTTCGAAGGCTGCCAAACAAGAGGGAGAGACCTCTTTGTCCGCTAGCTCGATTTCACCCCGCTCCCTCAAAAAGCGCTCCGGGCGCACTCCCAAATCCGCCTTCTCATCCAGAAATAGCCTCAACTGGCTGGAAAGGTCGAGGTACGATTTATTGTACGGCGTCGCTGTCAGCAATATGCACTTGCTGTTGTTTGTCTTTACATACTCCTGTATAGCGTGCCACGTTTTGCTCTTTCGACTGCGAAGGTTGTGGCTTTCGTCTAACAGCACAATTCGGTACGGCCGCGCATCCGGAAGCTCTTTTACAGCCTTGGAATAGGGCACAACTCTGGCCCGCAGGCGGTACTGATGGATGTACTCCTCCCACATGGGCACCAGGTTTTTGGGGCAGAGTAACAGGGTTTCGTAGCCCATATCTTCTTCGAACAGCGCAGCAAGTGCTGCCGCCATATGTGTCTTGCCCAGCCCTACTACGTCCCCGATTATCACTCCGCCACGTCTATCAAGGTGCCTTGCTGCTATTTTCACGGCAGCTTCCTGATAAGCCAGCAATTTATCGGCCACCTCACGAGGTAGTTGGAAGTCGGCCATGCCGTCGCGTGCCTCTCGTGAGAGATGCCATGCCATTTTAAGGTAGATGTGGTACGGTTTTACCATGTCAGGCCTTGCCCAACTCTCTTCCAGCACCTTAATGAGACTTTGAGTGATGTCAATGCTCCAGCGGTCGTTCCAGCGGTTCTCAAACCACGTTTTCAACTTGCGCGCGGCATCCTGGTCCAGCACATCCACATTCAGCTCCCCCTGTCCGCTCAGGCCAGAAAATGTGAGGTTGCTGCTCCCCAGAAATGCGGTAATCGGGTTGTTGGGGTCGTCACGGTAGAGCAGGTAGAGCTTGGCATGCAGCAAATGACGCAGGTGGAGTTTTACGTTAAGCCTGCCGGTTTTCAGCTGCTGCAAAAGTCGCTGAAGGCCATTTTCATCGTCATCGCTGGGAAATCCTAGAGTGATCTGCTCGCGAAATTCTGCTGCAAGCTGCTCACGCATGGCGTTAGCGATGCGGTTGTCAATCGTCGCCTCCGTCGCCTTAAGGCTCATTCGCTCGCGCAGTTCGTCGGCAGGGGTTTTCTGCATCCCTATCAGGAGGCGGCAGCATTTCCCACGACCACCCTCCCATTGCTGTACCCGCTCGTCCAGATGACGCCACCCACGAAGATTGAAATATCCCACGCAAAAGTCAGCATGGGTAGAGAGATGAAGCGTCTCCTGCAGCGCGCTTAGCAGGTTCTGCTCTATGTTGTCGAAGATGCGGGGCACTGGCATTCTCCAGCCGCGACGGTCGGTTCTATTAGTGGTTGTTCGCTGTTTGAACAATAACGCGTTTACAAACTTTCTGTTCGCTTTTTCGTATCTAAATTCCTGCTTGGGCGTGGTCCGGTGTCATTGCCACTGCGCGGCGCACGACCGAGGCAGCGGCAAGCCACTGCACGTGGGCGGTTCAAGCAGGTTTTTGCTGCGGTGTGGCACGCCGCCGCCTGCCAGCAGCATATCGCGAGTAGTTGCAATAATTTATAGTATAATCGAGTTATATGGGCGCTTGTTCAATCAGCCAATAGTCGCCGTATGGAAGCACTTTATGAGAACAGACAGTCCACTTCAATCTCTCACCACTCTACTGCACGACCTTGAACGGCGTTCTCATGACGGGCTTGTAACTACCAGCATAAGCGCAATAAGCACAGAGTTGGTTGAACCCATCTTGTCGTGCCTAGGCTGGGACGTGGACGCTCCAGACCAGATTATTCGCAACGATAGCCGCATAGGTGTTACGGCGCATTTTACGCTGCTGGACGAGGAGGCGCACGTCGTTAGTATTGTCCAATGCGTCTCGGATACGGCAGGCGAGACGGAGAGAGAAATACTGTTTGCAGCCGCCAACTATGCCGAAAGCACCAGGATCGAGTCGGTTATTGTTACAAACGGCCTGGAATGGAAATTCTTCAACGTTGGAACCATTAATCCTCACAAGCCAGACTTCCGCGTAGACCTGCACCTCGACCGATTGCCAGCCTGTGCCGCCATTTTAACGTCCTATTTGGATCACTGCCTTGGATCGCACCCATGCCTGACCACTTCAGGTCAATCGCAACCATCAGGTTGGCGTGTCGGCGGTTCTACCCAAATATCTTTGGACGAGAGCACTTCCGTACCTCGAAGCCGCCGCCATTACCTTAACAAGCAAACAGACGAATGGCTCACGTTACCGCAAGTTGCGGAGATTGTCACCTATTCGAAACCGAGCCGCTTTCGGCTTCCGGATGAACGCGAACTTGCGTTGAAAACCTGGCGTGAGGTCCTGGTGGCAGCATGCGAATTTACGCTTGAACAAAACCCATATCTGGCACTCCCGTTTCGCGACGTTTCGGCAAACAGCATCAACTTAATGAGCCTGGCACAGGAATACCAGACTAGCAAGGTTGCCGTAATCGATATAGCAGAGAAAAGAGTATTCGTTTATATTCATTACAGTGCAAGAGCCGCATTGGCGAATATAGCCCACGTATTGCGTGCGGCGGAATTTCCCGACCGTGTTGAACCGGCGGTTATTCTAGATGCAGTGAGAAGCAGTGCCTCAAGGCGCCAGTTCCGAGAGGATTCGGCCGCCACATACACGCCCGGCGGTGTCGACGAGCAATTAACTTCACGAACGTTGACTATGGAGTTCGATGGATGACGTGTGCACCTTCACGACCTTGAAGATCTTAAGGGCCAAATCGCTAACCTAAAACTGCAGGATTCCACATCACGAATCGAGACCGCAATTGCCAAACTCAACCTGGCTCTAAAACTTGCGGAGGAAAAGCAACAAGACGAGCCTGTTTTGAAGGTTCTCGAAACCTTAACTACTCGTACTAATCTCCATACTCTGCGAACCAGTGTGCTGTAAGTTAGCAACCTCACCGGTCACCTCGAGTCAACAAAGGCGGCATTACGGAATAAACTTGAAGAATTACAGAGGCGAATTGAGGAAGAGGAGGCGCAAGTCCGCGGCCTCCTACATTCAGTGGAAAAAGTTACCTCCGCTGCATTGGCAGCCGCCACACTTGAAAGCCTTATAAGCGACCATAGTGCGCTGCGCGACGAGCCCGAATTTGACGAGGTCGGTAAAGCGATTGGCCGTGTAAGAAAGCTGAAGGAATTCTACGAGGCTTTAGGCACACTCGATCAACGTGATCTAAAACGACCTGACGAGTTCCATGACCTACAGGCAGCACTTGCAAACCTGCAGGGACAATATGGGGAGTGGCTGAACGAACCGCAGCTCACCAGTTTAGGTTCGATATCTCAAGGTCTAGAGAAAAAGCTTGCGATGGCTACCTCGAACGCTAACAATTGGCTAAACGAACTGAGTGCACGAAGCGGTGGCAATGGCAATAAAGTCGCCATCCTTAATGAGCTTGAAACCGGAAATCCGTTTCTACCTCTGGAGCGCGACGGTGAACGACGAGCCCTCATTGCGGAGTTGCAAAGAGTGGCAGAACAGGATAAGGTGCACCAGTTCATTGAGCAGTTCAGGCGAATTGGAAAAAGGAAGACAATTGAACAGGCAATTGAAGCGCTAAACACACTGCTTAACGAAATAAGCGACTAACTGTGATGCTGCGATGGCAGGTGCGCCACTGATTTGCATTTGGCGCGGCTACCTGTCATACTTCACCTAAGGCCGCGATCCGGCAGGCTGCAGGCGCGGGCTCACATACGCGCGTATGAGGAGTTTTGCGCATTGTCGACAGTACAGATACCACCGCAACAGGCCGCGGACCGCACAGTGGCGACATCGCAATCCTCAGGCGGGCCGAAGCGAACGGCGGGGCCCTTTCTGCTCGCCAGCCTCATATTACTGGTGGTGCTTACTCTCGATCTCTGGCTAGGTGAGCCGTCGGTAGAAAAGGTTGTTACGCCTACCGTGGTGTTTCAAGCGCTTATGCACCACGTGACGGGTAATCCGGCCTGGAAGCCACTGGTTCCATGGGCAGATAACATCGTTTGGCAAATACGCCTGCCGCGGGCACTGGGGGCGGTGCTCGTGGGCAGCCTGCTCGCATTGGTGGGCGCCGCGTTTCAAAGCCTCCTCATGAATCCTCTGGCCGATCCATATACGGTGGGTGTTGCATCTGGATCCGGAATGGGATCGGTAGCGATCATTCTTCTTGGCGGCTCTGCATGGCTTGGCGGATATGCACAGACCGTCGCGGCCTTCTTTTGCGGCCTTGGCGCAGTATGGCTCGTCTACAAACTCAGCCAGGTTAACGGCCGCACGTCGCCACACACATTCCTGTTAGCTGGCACCGTTGTGGGTGCATTCTTCTGGTCGCTCATACCGCTCATGGTCATGTTGGGTTCACAAGCGGGAGAGAATCGCCAGGCAAGAATTCTTGCGGCACTCTTTGGCAGTCTTGAGGCCGTGGGCTGGCGGCACGCGCTACTCCTCGCAACCATAGGCGCTATTGGCTCACTCATATTGTGGAAGTCTGCCACAGAACTGGATCTCATGGCCTTTGGTGAGGAGACCGCTCTGCACCTGGGCGTGGACACACAGAAGTTCCGGTTAACCGTTCTCTCGGCAGGCACTCTCCTTACGGCAGCGGCGGTGGCCGCAGCAGGAGTAATCGCCTTCGTGGGGTTCGTAGCTCCGCACGCCGCGCGTCGCCTCGTGGGTCCAGCACATAGGAGGCTGCTGCCATGCTCTGCCCTTGTGGGGGCTGTGATGCTTGTTGCCAGCGATCTGATCGCACGCGTCTGGCTTCATGACGTACCAGTGGGGGTGGTGACGTCGCTGTTTGGAATTCCAATTTATGCAGCCCTGCTGCGAAAATCTACACCTGGGAGAAATACGTGAGTAAGAAACCTGCCAAACGACACATCAAAAAAATGTCGACTTCAAAAAAAGCACCTAACAGCCAGGCAGGCACAGCAACTCGGTCCACACGACCCGGTGTTATGACTGTTGACCCATCGATTGAGCGTGAGGTTCAAAAGGTTTTCACTGGCTACCTCATCCACATGGCGATTACGTTGCTCATAACCATGCTGGTCGCGCTCTTAATTGTCCACATCGCAAAAATGGAGAAGTCAATTGGTCCGGGTGTCGTCTTCATGTCGGTTATGTTGGGTTTATTGTTTACGTACCGCCGTGGTGTCGCACAGGTTTTTAAGGAAGTGCGCAAGCTAGGTAGCAATCGGCTATCCCAACGTCGATACGCAGATGCAGTCTTTGCGCTTGAACATTTTCACCGCATGGGAAATATGGGCTTCGATAAAGACGGTGGTGCCCATTACGATCTCATGCTCGCATATCAGGGGATGGGTCAAAAGGAGCGAGCAGCCGATATGGCCACATGGCTCACAAAATACCGTGCACGAAGTCCCTACACGGCTAAGCTTGCCGCTGCGGCCACACTCGTACCCGATCCTAGTCTAGATCAGGAGTCTCCACGAGTTGGTGACGTAGTCAACACAGAGGACTCCGAGGCACCCAAACAGTGAAATGGACCATCGTGCGTGCAGCCGTCACATTCCGTCTCGATAGTGCTATGGTCGACCTGGTACCGCGATTCAAGTAGGCTCTTGACCGACTGAACTATTTTGCTGGTCTCTTCGTTCTGGTTCGGGTCAACGTTGAGGTGGCACGAAAGGGCGTTCATCTCGTCCGCAATCGACCACACGTGCAGGTCATGAACTGCGGCTACTCCAGGAATGGCGAGCATATCGGCGGTCAATGCCTCTAGATTGATGCCCTTGGGAACACCCTCCAGCAGGACGTTGACTGTTTCGGAAATGATAGCCCAGGATGATAGACCAATGATTGCCGCAAGCAATATTGAAATCGCCGGATCAAGCAGCTGCCAACCGGTGTAATGTATGATGACACCTGCCACAACCACGCCTAACGATGCTACTGCATCCCCTGCCATGTGCACAAAGGCACTACGGACGTTCACACTGTGCGCCGCCTCGCCTCGCAAACCAAGGGCGATGGCAAGATTTATGACAATGGCAGCACTTGCAGTGACGATCATGATATTTGAGTGAACAGCTTCGGGGTGAAAGAAACGGCTAATGGCCTCTTCACCTATGAGCAGTGCAATACCAACCAGCGTCACTGCATTGGCCAGCGCGGTGAGGATAGACACTCTGTGATAGCCGTAAGTACGCCGCTGCGATGCAGGTTTGGTTGCTGCATGTATTGCGTACCAAGAAAGCATTAGAGCAAATGCATCCGTAAAGTTGTGCCCCGCATCGGATAGGAGAGCCAGGCTGTTCGCGCGTGCAGCCGCGATCAGCTCGAAAACTACGAAGCCCAAGGTGAGCGCCAAGGAAGCTGCCAGTCGCGGGCCGGCAATACCGCGTGCACTGTGCGTATGGCCAGGACCGCCACCGCAGCAGTGATCATTATGGTCGTGCGTGTGCATCGTATCACTCATTAAGCGCTAACTCCCTGGTTGGTCCATCACTTTATAACAGTCATCAGTGCGATTCCAAGAACCACCATTAATGCTCCTGCAAGCATCCCCTCGTACCTCTCTAACCAGGCGAGTTTGAGCTGAGCTAGACCCGAAAGCGATAGCGCCACCAACAGTACCATAAGAGGAGGAGTAATGAGAAGGAACAGTAAACTAATTCCTACAAGGACCCATTCATTCATGCCAGAGCAACCTACGTACAATGGAAGCATATCGAGACACGGCGAAAACACTAAGCCAAGTACCAGCGCCCCCATGGCAGCTTTATCAGCGCGACTGAGGGGCCCATCGGGCTCATGTGTATGCCCAACACGGTCATGTTCGGCTTCATGGTGGTGCTCGTGGGTAGCTCCCGGAACGTGCAAATGCAAGTGGATGTGGCCAGTTCCCCGAATGTTCGTCACGATGAATACTGCACCCAGGGTCACGAGAACCAGAGATATTCCTGCTTGCTCCGCCCAAGGTGGTAACTCACGCAATATAGCAGCACCGGCCCGAGCTAGTAATAGGCCTAAAATGGCAGTAAGCAGCACATGCCCCGTGCCGGCAGCAGCAACCGACATTAAAGTGCGGCTTCTGCTCCACTTCCTCGCTCGCCCCATAAGAACGAAGGAGAGCCAGTGGGATGGCAACATGGCATGCATCACTGCAATGATGGCAGCCCCCAATAATATAGCTCCTACAGTTGTGGAAGCTGCCTGGAAGTGAAAATCCATTTAAACGCTTGTTCTTTTCATGCCAAATACCAGTACGAAATTAACTTGGTACATTATATACCATGAAACCTGTGGCGACCTGCCCCCAACGGTTTCCCTGCCAGAAGGAGAAGTTCTACGACGAAATCGTTACTAGATGATACTATTGCTGCCGTTGCTACCGCCCCAGGGGCAGCCGGCCTGGCAGTTGTGAGAATAAGTGGCCCCAGGGCGTTAGAGGTATCTAAGGCAATCTTTGTGCCTCGTTGGCCGCAAAAAAGAGTTCAAGCACCTTACACTGCGCGCTACGGAACAATAGTCGACGAGCAGCGAAATAAAATTGACGACGTGATCCTGTTAGTAATGCACGCTCCCCACTCCTACACGGGAGAGAATACGGTAGAGATATCGTGTCATGGTGGCAATACCGTTACGGCAATGGTGCTAAATGAAGTGTTACGTTTTAATATACGCCTGGCAGATCCCGGTGAGTTCACGATGCGTGCGTTTCTGAATGGACGATTAGACCTTGCACAAGCAGAAGCGGTGGCAGACCTGATCAATGCGAGAACACAGGCAGCAGTACGATCCGCTAGACGTCAACTTGAGGGCGGTCTTTCGGGTTTATGTACGCAGTTGAGGAGCGACGTTGTTGGTATTCTGGCCGCCGTAGAGGTAACCATTGATTACAGTGATGAAGTACCGGAACTTGATCTGGGCTCAATCATCCAGAGTATCAGAGGGGTGATTCGCAAGCTTGAGCGGCTATTGGCCAGCAGTATTAGCGGCCGTCTGTTTCGCGAAGGGCTGCATGTGGTCATACTCGGTAAGCCCAATGTAGGTAAATCTTCGCTGCTTAATCGCCTGCTTGGTTATGACAGAGCGATTGTAAGCGATACAGCAGGTACCACAAGAGATGTGCTTCAGGAAGCCGCAAACATCCGTGGCGTCCCTGTAACGCTCGTGGATACCGCAGGTTTACGTGAGACCAACAATGCCATTGAACGCCAAGGCGTAGAGCGCGCAGAAGGAGCGGCGATTGCAGCAGATGCCGTCATCGTTGTAGTGGATGCGGTCACAGGAATAACCAGCGACGACAAGCGCGCTCTTACTACCGCCCGCAACTTAGGCATACGGGTCGTTCCTGTAGTCAATCGCTGCGACCTCACGCCGGTCAGCCAGTCCAGCAGCGTCGCTAAGGAGCTGAGCCAGTCGCTGGGTAAGGATTGCACGGCCTTGCAGGTTTCCGCCCTTACCGGAACCGGTATTACTGCCCTTCAAGACACCATCGCACCTGTAGATGTCGCCGATGGGGAATATGCGTACGTAACGAATATGCGTCACGAAATTGCGTGCCGTGCTGCTGTGGAAAGTCTACAGCGAGCAGTGCTAGCCACTGAGAGCGGTATGCCATCAGATTTCATCACGATTGATCTTCACGGTGCGATTGATGCTCTCTCGGAGATTACGGGCGAAGGAGCACCCGATGAACTCATTCATCGAATTTTTAAAGACTTCTGCGTAGGTAAGTAATTCCCGGGTGGTTGTATAATGACCCTAACCCGTTGAACTTTATTGGTTGGGAGAGAGAATGGAAAACAGTGCTGGCACTTTACTCGCCGAGTTAGACCGCAAAACAGACCGGTGCATTCGGTGTGGATTCTGTCTGGACGCCTGCCCGACCTTTCGCTTAACCGGGCAGGAGACACTAAGCCCTAGAGGTCGCATTTATCTAGTAAGAAGCTGGCGCGAGGGGGTCATTAAGCTCGACAATAACGTAATGCATGCTCTAGACACATGCCTGGGATGTCGCGCTTGTGAGACCGCATGCCCGAGTGGAGTAGAGTATGGCTCCATACTGGAACTGGCTCGCGCCCAGGTAGAAGCGGGCAACTTGAGAGCACCGCTACAGAAATTAGCGCGCCAGCAACTCCTTAGAGTATTAACAAACCCTGGAGCGCTATCCTTTACGCTAACGGCGGGCCGATATGCGAAGGCATTCACGAACGGACGAATGCCGTCAATAATCGCGCACGCACTGTCCGGTGTGACCGCTACACCCCCGATGCTTCCGCAGGCTCATGGATCAGCCAACGACCGACCTTTGCCCGAGCGATCACCCGCACTCACAGCTAAACGGCACACAGTGGCCATTCTCGAGGGCTGCGTAATGCGCGTACTGTTTGCTGCCACCAACCACGCCACCGTACGCGTGCTGCAGGCAAACGGCTGCGAGGTTATAGCCCCCAAGTCTGTTCAATGTTGCGGTGCTTTGCACATCCACGCAGGTCAGCACGAGGAGGCACTAGGTAAGTTCAAGGCGCTCATCGATAGCTTTGAGCCGTACATTGACGGAATTGACGCCATCGTCATCAATTCTGCCGGTTGCGGTTCCACACTACGCGAATATGGCGCCCTACTTGAGCACGACGACGACTATCGCGATCGGGCCAAGAAACTTAGTGCCAAGGTGCGCGACATCTGTGAGTGGCTTGCCGAGATCGGTCCCGCGAAAATGGTTAACGAGATTAACGAGACTATTTCCTACCATGATGCATGCCATTTGGCGCACGGGCAAAAGATACGGGAACAGCCACGTTTACTCCTGCAACAAATACCAGGGATACAGCTCGTTGAAATGCAGGAGGCAGATACGTGTTGCGGAAGCGCAGGAACTTATAACATCACACAGCCAATCCTGGCTGCGCAGTTGCTTGCGCGCAAGATCGAACATATTCAGGAGACCGGCGCGACCACCATTGTGACGGGTAATCCTGGCTGCCTGGCGTGGATTGAACAAGGATTAAAAGAAAAGGGTTTGCGTGTAAGAATCTGTCACCCCGTAGAGTTGCTCGACTACGCCTACAGCCATCCATCTCAAGGTGAGTTAGAGGGGACCGAAACAAACGCAGTCGGCTAGCCCACTGATGCTAGCCGACTATCTCAATTAAAATTGAGCCAAGACGATTAATCCCGCTAAGCTGGCTTGGGCGAATTCTTGCCGTGTGTCTCGACTCCATCCGCCAAGCGTGCATAGGTAAACGCTCGCTGAACGTGTGCACCCGGCGTAACGTTGGCGCTTGGTTGGGATACAAGCGCATGCTGACACAATATTAAGCCTGCCAAGGCTACTCCGGCTGCTATGAAAGACTTCAGGGGGAATGTTTTCACAGTGATTGTTCCTTTCCTAACTCTTCCTCAAGCCAATACCACCAGGCAATGAGGTCGCTGTCTCGAATTTGAGCAAGCGTTTGCAGAAGCTTTTGCGCGGGGCATTGAGCAGTATCATTCGACACCATCGCCTCGAGTACGCCTCTCGCTTCTATGTAGTATCTATCCTTAACATACGCTAAAATGAGGTTGCTAGCGCGCATTGGTGAGGGCCGCTGCATTGCCATTCTTGCGTAAAGCGTTGCACGCTCAATATTTCTATCGCGGTTCCTGCCTGAATCATACCACGTTAGATAGATATCGGCCGCATTAGTAGCGGCAATATATCGCTCCGCTCCTGAGTCTGGCCTATCTATGATAGTAAGAAACAGTTCAAGGGCTTCCCGAAGCCTACCCAGCTGCATAAGTAACACACCGGCCTCGTTAAGAGCTGCGTAGAATGCTGGCTGAACATCGTGCGCTTCTCGGTAGAGCTTAATTGCAGCTTCCAGGTTACCGGCCCGCCGTTCACGGCGTGCGCTGTCATACAACATCTGTGCAGCTGCATCACCTGCACAAGGATTATCGTCGAGGGTGTAGGTGTCCATCACGCGCATCATACGGCGCATTTCGGGAGTAGGCGGCTCCTGCGTGCGAGGCGCGTTTACTTCGTTAATAATTGCTTCCTCAACGTCTGGCGAGTCACCTTCGGAACATGCAGCGCGCTGCTGCCAGGTGTACTGAAGTATTCTCTCGAAGAGGCGAGCTTGACGATCGACGTTCCACCCCGTATTTCTGCGAACTTTTGAGGTCGGACGGCTGACACGCGGCTGCGCGATAATCTGAGAGTAAACATTTTCGCTGCCGCACTGCCGTGCCACCAATCGGGCTAATGCCGCACGAGCACGACACACGTTCTGTCGTTCCCTATCTGTCTCAGGACCAACTGCTTCGCCGCGCTCACGACGTCGTTCGCGCTCCAGATCTAACTGAAGTGCGCTGTAATAGCTGGGCGAGAGCTGCTCCATCGCCTTTGACAGAGCAGCTCGGAACTCCGCCTTCTCGTCCTGTTCTATCAGGGCTTCTTCGGGTCGACTATCGCTCGAAGGGTCTGCCAGAGTGTCTCTCAGGCAAATGGCGTTATCACCCAGTGTGCTAAGCGGCTGATCTAAAGAGACGGTAGGTACCTCGTGCCGCGCCGCTCTCCCCTCATCACTCAACACGGACCTTATTGCCCGCGCCAGATAAGCTACTGGATCGGGAAATATCTTGCCCACTGCAGTAGCAAACGAATAAAGCTGCAAGGACGCATGCGACGAATAGTGCCGTACGGCCACTCGTGCCATCTTGATGCAGGCTTCCTCTAGAGCTGAATAAGCGTCATTCGCACTCATTCGTGCCGGGATCATTTTGCCATCGGGCATCAATCTTGGGCTCGAAAGGTAGCTAACGGTACGGGCTCCATACTGAGAGAGAATAAGCTCAGCAGCGCCTAAAATGTCAGGCGCGACAGTGCCGGCTGCTACGCCGGTTGGAGCTGATTTTACTCTAATTTCAAGTTGGTTCACCGGTCCCCTCCCTATACACTCGAGAGTCTCCACTACTGTCTCATGAGTGTACATACGGAATAGACGCCCGTATGTGACAACTTGTTCGCGAACTTTGCAGTTATAAACTTAAAGTGTATTCAGCATTGGGCTAACACGACCTTGTGCGGCAGTAACAACGCGGGTATCAGTGCATTTCAGAAGGGATTGGTGTACATCTCACCACGAATTCGATTTCTTACGGCACAGCCCGGTCTACCTGCAGTCATGTGGTAAGAGTAGAACGTGCAGGCAACTAGCCTGTCATAAGTGATAAAGATGGCAGCACAAACCACCACATCCTTTAGCCGACAGTCGTAGCGGTACTGGTATGTAGACGATAACTCTACTACCTAAAAAATTATTAGGTTTATTATGGCAAGAACAACTCATTTGCGTGTATTCTGTTACCGGTTCACATCGGCAAATGAACGGTAACTCGCGCGGGGATCTTGACGCGGGTTCGGATTTGCGTGGAAACAACTTGGTAGGTTTTGTTGGACCAACAATTATCAGCTACCGTAGTGATGCAATGCGACAACTTAAAGCTCCATTTAACTGTCATGCTACACTATTGACTCGCGTCATCACGATGGGCGCATCTGGAAGGAGCAAGTGAAATTGCGAGCTGAAGTCGTTTCAGTTGGCACGGAGTTGTTGCTAGGGCAGATCGTAGATACAAATGCAGCCTATCTTGCGAAAGCACTTTCCGCGGTTGGAGTTTCTGTCTACCGCAGGTCTACTGTCGGTGACAATATGGATCGCCTCGTAGCGGCACTTACAACTGCCTTTGCAGACAACGATATTGTGGTCACAATTGGTGGCCTTGGTCCCACTTTAGACGATATCACCCGCGAGGGCGTGGCTAAAGCACTGGGTGACTCGCTAGTTCAGGATGACGCGATCGCCGCAAATCTCAGCAAGTTCTTTGCGGATCGCGGAATTCCCATGACCGAAAGTAACCTTCGTCAAGCAAGGGTCCCGGTTCACGGGAGAGCGATTGATAATCCGAACGGTACTGCTCCGGGTCTGCTCTTTGTGAAGGACGACAAAATTGCTATATGCCTACCAGGTCCTCCCAATGAGTTCATCCCCATGGTGGATGACTTCGTTACTCCGTACTTACTAGAAAAAACAGGTAACAGAGGCACTATTCGTTCGCGCATACTCAGGGTCATCGGGATGGGCGAAAGCAGTGTGGAGCAGATCGTTAAAGATCTAATGCATGATGATAACCCCACGTTGGCTCCCTATGCCAAGATTGGTGAAGTTCACCTTCGAATTACAGCGCGCCATGATACTGCTGAACAGGCCGAAGAACTAGTGGAGGAGCGAGCGGCACTTGTTAGAGCGAGACTAGGCCGGCTGATTTACGGCGAGGACAATCAGACTCTTGAGCAGGCCGTGGTTTCATTGTTATTGGATAACGGGAGTACGGTATCAGTGGCTGAAAGTTGTTCCGGAGGCCTTTTGGCAAAACGCATCACGGATATTCCGGGCAGCTCGAGGGTATTTCCAGCTGGCCTGGTTTGCTATAGCAATGCTGCGAAAGAAGACTTGGCCGGTGTCAACCCATCCACCATCGAAAAACATGGCGCCGTTAGCCACGAGGTCGCCGCAGAATTAGCGTACGGAGTTCGCAAACGCTTTTCGACCACGTACGGGATAGGTATCACGGGGATTGCTGGTCCGGATGGCGGAACCGAAATGAAGCCAGTGGGCCTTGTTTTTATCGCTCTTGCAGATGCGCAAGGCTGCAAGGTAGAGCGTGCGCATTTACTGGGTTCCAGGTCGGTAGTTCGTACTCGTGCAGTTCAAACGGCACTGAACCTTCTACGATTGAGCCTGCTTACGCAGCGGCACTAGCCTGTGATGCCTCTATCATAGCGATGAAGGCCGACACTGCCCGTGGATCGAAATGCGAACCAGAATTGGCACGCAGGTAGTCTAGAACCTTTTCAACGCCCCACGCCCGCCGGTACGGCCTATCGGAGCGCAGTGCATCCCAAACATCGACAACAGCAAAAAGGCGGGCAGCAATAGGAATGGCTTCACCGCGCAATCCTTGCGGATAACCGGTGCCATCCCACTTCTCGTGATGACTGTACGGTATGTCTATCGCAGGCTTAATGAACGCAATATGGCGCAACATCTCGTAGGCAAGGACGGGATGCTTGCGCATGGTGGCGTATTCTTCTGATGTAAGATCACCGGGCTTGTGCAAGATAGCATCCGGTATTCCAAGCTTTCCAATATCATGAAGAAGGGCCCCCCATTTTACAAACAACACCTCCTCCTCGTTCATGCCTACAAACCGTGCGAGTTGTACCGTGAGGTTTGTTACCCGCTGGCTGTGCCCCTCCGTCTCTCGGTCACGCAGTTCCAACACCCCGGCCCAGGCTGTTATGGTGGCGTCATACGTTTCAATAAGACTGTCGTCAGTCTCACCCATGGTCTCCATTAGGTCAGATTCCTTTTGGAGCACTATTTCATGAAGGCACTCGGAATAGGCTGCCTCAATTGACGCATTGACTCTGGTTTCGTGAAGTTCGTCACTTGAAATATCACCAAATACGGCCACTCTGTTGCGGCCACTCTGTTTGGCGTGATACAGAGCCTGATCTGCGGCGGTAACTAATTGCGACGGGGATGCAATCTCCCCCACAAGCTCGGCAACGCCAATGCTAATTGTGACATTTACAAGACGCCAGTCTGCCTCTGCAATGGTGGTACGTATTCTCTCTGCGAGAACTCGCGCCTCTTCTACTGCTGCGCCCGGCAGGATGACAGCGAATTCCTCGCCACCGTATCGCGCACAAGTATCCTGATTGCGTACACAAAGCGGGAGCATCGATGCGATCCGTCTCAGAACGTCGTCGCCCTCAGGGTGCCCATATCGGTCGTTGTAGCTCTTAAATGAGTCGACGTCCATAATCATAAGTGAGAGGGGCGCCCGTGAGGAGACCGCAGCGCTGTACTCTGTGCGCAGCACTTCCTGAAAAATACGGTGGTTTTTAAGGCCGGTAAGCCCATCGGTTGATGCCAGTAGTTCCAGGCGCTGATTAGTATGGTAGAGTTCGGCTCTGCTCTCGGCAAGCTCTCTAGCCTGTATCTCGGCGGCCGATGCTCGGTCATTCAGTTGAACGGACAGTTCCGCTAGCGCCTTGTTTGTTTGCTCTAGTTGTACATTAAGTTCTAACAGTCGTCGACGCGAAATTGCCAACTCCGAAACGTCTTGAATTGTGCCTAGAACCTGAGAGACACGCCCATCTGGAAGCCGCGTAAATACCGTGTTTCGGCAGTGCAGCGTAATCCACTCACCGTTGCGATGACGACCTCGAAACTCAAGATTAGCCACCGCGCCATCCGGCTGGTCGGCTAAGTTCTCGAGGTGAGCGCCGTACCGTGGAAGGTCATCGGGATGAATTAGCTGGGATATCACATCGCTGCCCATCGCGATCACCTCATCCGCGCTGTATCCAAAAGTAGTCGCCTTGGATCGGTTAAGAAACACCGTCCGACGTTCTATCAGGTCGTACACATAGATCTGTACGGGCATCGCATACGATATCTTCTCCAGGAAATCACTCTGGCTTTTAAGCTCTAATTCTGCGTTTTTACGTGCCGTTACGTTAGTTTGAATGGCGATAAAATGAGTGATTTCACCGGAGGACTTGCGCACGGGGGTGATGTGCAGTTGCAGCCAGTAGGAACTTCGGTTGCGATGATAGTTGATGATCTCTACAGATACCGGCTCGCCTTTGTCTATTGCCTGCCGCAATAGCGCCCGTGTGGCCGGGTCAGTATCTGGACCCTGGAAATATTTGCTTGGCCGCTGACCGATCATCTCGTTAATGGTGTAACCACACAGCTGTTCTGCAGCAGCGTTCATCAGAATAATCCGCTCGGAGGCGTCGGTGATAAGTATTCCATCATGCGTTACCGCGGCAGCAAGAGCGAGCAGATGACTGTTCGCAATTAACTGCTCAGTGGCATTAGATGCGGTTTCATCTATTTTCAGGCTGTCCACACCGTCGCTTTGAAACGCTAACTCCGACATTGGCAACTAAAGTCCTATTCTGAATATTGCTAATTTAGCGTGTGCGTTCCAACAAAAGTTGGGTAACGCCGAATTGATAGGCAAACGTACAACCTCACCAAACTTGTAAACCAATCGTAACCTTATATATCTCGGACCTATTATCGGCCACCGCCCTCTCCATATTTAGGATTGCGGCGTATGATATAATGAATTGAGGTCATTCCTAATGCCAGCCGACAGAAGCAAGATAAAACGCGGGCAAAACTACCGTAAAATGCTGCCATGGTTGACGCTGGTAATTGTTTTCGCCACTGTTTTTGCGGTCTATCGCTGGGCTGCTCCACCCAAACTCGCCTTTAGCAATATTAGCAACGGAGGCGAACACCAGGTCATTACTCTTCACAATAGCGAGTTCCGGCATGTGGTCGATGGTCACGTGCAATGGCAGCTTACTGCCGATCTTGTTGCTGCCAAACGTCCTGCATCCGGAGTAACACATATGATTGCTAATGCAGTTCTCAACAACATACACAACGCAAAGGTATTCGCTCCACCGTCATCTACACGGGGCACCAGTAAGGAGGATGCCCGTCCAGCAATGGCATTTAGCGCCGGTACTGGAGCATATTCCGTAGGAGCATCTGGTGTGCTTGGCTCTGATATCGCCAAGTACGGACTTGCGCAATGGAATTTTACGCTGAGTAGTGGTGTTAGGCTTAGTACTGCTCAACGGGAACAGATCACCGCGCCAAGCCTCTCTCTCGTGCAATACATAAGCCGCCAAACTGGTAAAGTACAGCAAGAAGTAATCTGCCAGCAGGGCGCTACAATTTCGAAAGGCACTACCAGTGTGCACGCGGTCAATCTGCATTACCATCCGTCACTACAGAGTGCCAGTGCATCCGATGGTGTCACCATCACCATTCGGCCCTCCAAGGGCAAGCAGAGCGTCTTTAACACAAGCACTGCCTTCTGGACTCTGCGGGACAGCACAGTACGTTGCCCCAATCAGGTCACAGGTATGCTTGACGGATACGCCATTACAGCAAACAACGTCTCATTAAACGCCAAAGTACATACCATCGCCGCGAACAGCGCCTCGATAAACATGGAGGCGGTTCCTTCGCACGAGAACATTCCTGGCGCTCAACCGGCAAATTCCCCTGGCAAATCACCACACACCAAGGGAAACAGCACACCATTAGCGGGCTATGCCATTGTAACGTTTAACCCACTCTCTGGAAATCAGAGCAAAGGACTGTATCGTGGATATAACTTCACTTATGTTCACAAGGATGAAACGGCCAAGGGAGATTACGCTGTGTGGAACAGTCGCGATCAACTTCTCACGGCGAAGGGGCACCTCGTTTATGACAGCAACGACTATGGTGCAACATGCTCTAGTGCACAGGTCAACCGTAGAACCCACGAACGCATTTTTGAGGGTACGGTTATTCTTACAATAAAGCCTCGCAAATTGAATGGAACTTCGGCGGGCACCGCAGTGTCTCCACCCAGTACTGCCGCAGGAAACTCAAGCAATCAGGAAGCCCGCGATCATGACATCATCGTTCATTGCGACAAGGTAGTGTTCAGTTCCATTACGCGAATAGCAAAACTCACGGGCCACCTTCTCTTCCTACAAAACTACGTAGATAAGAAGGGAAAGAAGATCTCACGGAACGCAACCGCTGAATACGCTGTGTACGATGACAACGAACAGACGCTAACCCTCTATCCTCCGGTTCGCTACCACGACAGTGAAGGTGAAGTGCTGGCTACAGATGATCCGCTCGTTATAAGTACTCGGACCAATGACGAGAGTTTTACAGGTAAGGCAACAACGATCTTCATTCCGGATTCGGTTCTTAAGGAGAGCAGAACTAATAGCTCGCAGCCCGAAAAGTCATCGCAGCACCCACCTTCAATTGAGCCTAAAAACAAACCGCGGAGCATCGCCACAGGTGGCCATTAATAGTCTTGTTGGGGTTTCGCGCAGCGGAATCTGAGTTCAGTCTAATTTCGGTTATCCAAATACTGCTGAGCAGAAATCTACGTTACCTACTCGAAAGTGCTCGGCAGTAAGGTGGCATAGTGCAACTGATTAGCTAGCTGTGGAATGTATTTACTTGTGACAGGGAACGGTGATTGACGCCTGAAAATACCCGGTTTTTGTCCGGACTCAATGACATACAACGATCTGCAGTTCTGCACGACAATGGCCCGTGCGCGGTTTTCGCAGGGCCTGGCAGTGGCAAAACAAGGGTCGTTACATTACGCGCAGCACGGCTTGCATCACAGGGTTCACAGATACTGGTGACAACCTTTACCACCGAGGCCGCCCGTGAGATGGAGACCCGGCTAACTGGAATGTTGCCTGCTCCCGCTATGAAACTAGTTACAGTATCGACCCTCCACGCCCTGTGCCTTAAAGTGTTGAAGGCGGAGTTACCTAGCTTCAAGCTCGTTACAGATCCTCACCAGCAACGCTCCTTGGCAGACCTTGCAGGCGCTCGTGATATTGAAGGTGGGTGTCGGGCATTTCTCAGCCAGGTTTCGCTAGCGAAGAACATGGGCAATACGCACAAAACCTACAAGCCGGACGACTCCGGCGGAGATCGTGAATTTGCTCGTACCTGGCGTGCCTATGAAAAGGTCAAGGCAGATAGAGGCCTGTTTGATTTCGATGATCTTATTCTCGCCGTGCGAGATCTGCTTTCCAGTAACGAACAGACGCGCGCCAAATACGCCTCTCAGTATGGATTTATTATTGTAGACGAATGCCAGGACATGAACGGCCCGCAGTTTGCCATCACGCTGTCACTGGGCAGGGATCATCGCAATGTGATGCTGGTGGGTGATTTAGATCAATCCTTATATGCGTTTCGAGGAGCGGATGCTACAACTTTTAGAGCATTTGCAAAGCACCAGGCAACCAAGGTGTTTGAACTAAGTCACAATTACCGCAGCACACAATCCATTATGCAGTTTGCAGACTCCCTTATTAAGCAGGACGAAAACCGCCACCCACTGCCATTTCAAGCCACACGAGATGAAGGTCTGCCAGTGCGGTGGACCCGTTTGAACGATGCAGATGATGAGGCCGAGGAGACTGCCCAAGAGATTTTAGAACTGCATAAGGCCGGACTGCCTTACAACGATATAGCCATACTTTTTCGCGTAAACGCACAGAGCGAGGCGTTTGAACGCATACTTGCTGCCCACGAAATCCCATTTGCCTCTAAGCAGGATGGCGATTTTTACGCCCGTAAGGAGGTTCAGGGTCTTATCACATACCTTCAGTATCTTGCTCCCGATGAACACACCAATCAGGCATATGCTGACGAATGGCTGTTAGCGCTGTTGAACGTGCCCGATCGTAAAATCCACCGCGACGTCGCACAACAACTGATACATGTCGCCCAAATGCGCAATCGCAAGGTCCGTGACATACTTAGCGAGTTTCCTGCTCCTGACCTGCGCTCCTTTAAGGGCATTAAGCTGCTTGCAGACCAACTAGCTCAATTGGAGACTGCAGTTTCGCAGTGCACAAATGCTGGTCAGATTGTGGCCAAAATACGAAACATTACCGGCTATGACCGCTGGATACAACATGATCCTCGTGGAGTACGAGAGCAGGAAGACGACGATAGGATCGTCAATATCGCCCGCGTTGAGGAGGCCGCTGGGCACTATGCAACTGCCGCCGATTACCTTAAGGCAGTACGCATGGTTCGAGAGGCCAAGCAGAAGCGCAGCAAGGATCGTCGCGGCCACAAACATATCGACGAGATTACACTCGTCACTGGGCACGGTGCCAAAGGGCTGGAATGGAAGGTCGTTTTCGCGGTTGGCTGGTCAGAGTTCATATTGCCACACCGCAAGGCTGTCAACTACGACGAGGAACGCAGGATTGCCTATGTTATTGCGACGAGAGCGCGCGACCGGCTGTATGTATCATCAATTGATCGATGGAATGATTCGATCACCGCGCCGTCACGCTTCCTCACTAGTCTGAATCTGGTAGCGTCTGCTTCGCCTGCACGAGACGTAGCAGCAAAATCGCTAGAGACGCCCAATTCGCTGCTAGGTGGACTCTTTGACTAGTCATCGCCACGGTCAGTCTTCGTCGTGTACCGCACGTCCGCCTCGAAAATTGGTGCTGCTCTAATCTATCGCAGCCGTGACATAGGCACGCCTCCAGTGTGGACCAATATTCCTAGTACCGCTCACCAGAGGCTTGGTTCAATAACTGGCAAATTTTTGGTGAGGTGTTGTAGAATAGAGTATGAATAAACACTCAAATAAGCAATGTCGGCTAACAGGATTTCTAAACTACGCTAGGCGCTTCGATTTCGCGGATGCTTCCGGCGTCATTACTTGCAATACAGCATGTGCTTGCTGGCTCAGGGCGTTTGCGCAATGAAACAATCTTCCAAAACTTCAGGACACAGTGCAGACCTAGCCGCTCATAAAGCATTGCCACAACCGTACCAACGCCTCTTTTCGGATGGCCGCCCAGACGCCTATGGTCCCCTTTTCTGGAAAGGTATTTTAGAAGACCTTGAGGGCCGGCCCCGTAGCGAAGTAGTTGATGCACTTACGCGAATGTCACTCGACAGGTCGTATATCACCTATTCACGTCGCAAGGAAAACGATCCACGCGGTGATACGCCTGCCAGGGCTCTGCATGCGCTAACCGAATTAGGGCACGATGCGTTTCCTGCAGTAAAACGAGTATTGCCACTGCTCTGGACTTTTGATGACACTCTGACCGACGCAGTTGTTGCGTTTTATCGCTCTCAGGGTCCGGCTATGCTCCCCATTATAGAGGAGTGGCTTAATTCACGATGGACAGATGACAACAACCCCGCAGCGTTCCTGACCGAGGTTCTTGGTGTTCTGCCTAGCGACTACCCCGATTGCAGAGACGAGGTTACAGACCTCCTCAAGAGGACCGTGGATAACACCGAGAATTCCAAGGAGACTGTTGCGTGGTCTATCTTTTGCCTGCTAGAACTGGAAGACAGGAGTGCAATTGATACTATCCTCGCTGCGTCTATGGCAGACCGGGTTGATACAGAGATAATCACCCTACAGGACACTCTAGACGAGTTCAATATAGAAATCGTACCCGATACTGCGCCGGGGCTTATCCAGGTGATGTCTGCGGTTCCGCGGCAGGGGCGAGTGCAACCTGAGTTTGCACAGCCTGAACATACCGAGACCGATCACATTAGGGATCCGGCAACAAACGTACCGTTCGTACACAGCGAACAAGTGGGGCGTAATCATCCCTGCCCCTGCGGTAGTGGTAAAAAGTATAAAAAATGCTGTGGGTTTTCTGTTTGAGCAACTGTGGAGGGCACATTCGTGAACGACTACATTGCAGCGGCGTCATTAGGTTGCATAATGACCACGGGAGGGATTAGCGCAATACTTGGCAACTCAACTTTGCGGCCAACCGAATGTTGCCTGGCGTGCCTAATCCTAGTAGCTAAGGCTTTACCGTCGCTTATTTCAGCAATTAGACGTGAACTGCGCCTCGAAAAGATCTACACCGCGCTTGAAGCCAGTGATAGTCAAGAGCAATTGGAGATCCTCCTGGATCCTGATGTCGACCATACTGCCTTCCTTGAAGCCGCTGATGCAGCCAGTCGAACCAGCATGGTAAACGTCCCCATACTGCTTTTTGCCCTCGAGCAGACCCTTGAGCAGCAATCACCTGGCTGGAGCGAGCGTGCAGAAGCGCTTTTGAAAGCGATTGAGCTCATTGCAGATGAAGATGCCGTTCCAACTCTGCGCAAAATGATCCACGTACAGGGTATCGGAATCAACCAACCGCTTAAAAGAGCCATCAGAAGGATTGAGCCACGCAGTAGACTGCTTATGCCAACATTTAGCACGAACGTGGAGACATCTTGGCTTCTTCGTTACCCGAATGAGCATCACTGTGTAGACGCTTTGTCCTTACGCTGTGAACTGCGCCAAATGTCGTGATTGCGTTGCCAAACTAAGGGCTTCCCCGCTACAGTAGTTTTGGCACGCACGCTACGCGATACAACCATCCGCCAGCCAGCTTTCTGCATCACCCACTCGTCTACCACGACACCGGTAATCGCCCACGGGCTGAGTTTACCAACCGCACTTCTCACCTTTCCAGTAAAGGTGGATTTACAAAACACTATTTGGCGGTTGTCCCTATTTTCAATCTTCAAAATTTTGAAGATTGCGCGAAAGTGGCTAACCATTGTAAGTGTCGTATGAACAAGCCGGGACGTAGTTTGGTAGTCAGTATACTGCCCCTGTAATCCGACATCGTGATAGTCTTTCGAACAAAACTTCATGTACCCTTTAACACTACCCGAGTCTAGCGCCAAGGCCTGCAGGTGGTAGCACTGTTCAATCTGCCTCTTCACCTGCTGTGGGCTTGAAGGCAGAGCAGTGGAAAAGCCCGGAGCACTAACTAACAGGGCTGCTGCGGTTAGGGCGGCCCAATGTGCCATTGTTTTACTCCTGCAATGTCGACTTTAGATCCGCCGACATAACGGCATTTTCGGTAATCAGCGTGCCTCCCTGCAGGGCACAGAGTACCCTCAGGGCAATATTGTTCGCATGGCCTGCGAAGTCCTTATTAACTTGGCACGATTGGTGGTAAGCAACTTAAGCTCTGCTGAGAACGGCTCAGCAACCACAGGGCCATTGTATCCCACAGTACGCAGCCCACTTATAAACGACGTAATGGGTATAACGCCCGTAGCACTGGGAAGTTCTCTCTCTCCGTCCAGCAGTTCATCACGTGGAACACCTGCAGGTGCGTCGTTAACGTGCACGTATACGATCTGCTCCGCAGTTAGCGACAATAGATCCTCCACCGTTTCACGCGCCGTGTACCAATGCCAACTATCCACAAGAAGCCCCGTGTTGTGTCCTATCATATCGGCAAGCTCCAGCATGCCCTTGGAGGTATAAAGAAACGGATGTTTGAACTGGTTACGAAGCGACTTGGTACCTATGTATTCAATCCCAAATCTGCAGCCCTCATTGGCAAGTATTTCGGCAACCGGAGTAAGCCGAGCAACATGAAACTGCAGGTTCTCTTCCAGTGTGCGGTCGTTACTACCTGGCAGAATGTAAGTAGTACAGCGCGTGCAATTGAGCGCAACGGCAGCTTTGACCTGTGCAGGAAATACCTTAATGCCCGATTTCCACTCCTCGTCAGTACCGCGCCAGTTGAACGGCACACCAAAGCCTGCCGCCTGAATTCCTGCTGCTTCAAACGGCTGTCGCAGTTTGTCACCCCCCTCGTTGCCTATTCGTTCAGCAACTTCTACTGCATTGATCTCCACCCCCTGAAATGAACCTTCCACTGCTGCCTCCACAGCAGCTTCAAGGTTCGCTGGGTGGATACCAATTGCCCCGGGGCTAAGCGCTCGATACATCGCATACTCCTTCCGCCAGTGCGTATTAGTTGGCCCGATTTGTTGGAGAACAGAAGAGTGGAAGGCCAGCATGATTCATTCGGATTTTGAACAATGCGCTTGTTGATGGATCGGTTATATACAGCGTTTTCAGATCACTGTCACCAAATTCAACATTGGTCGGTCCTTCAGGGCTGCCTATTGGCATCTGAATCCGTCCAACAATACGACCGGCCGTATCCAGTTCCAGAACCACATGTGCTCCGTAGTGCGCAATCCATAGATGCCCGCGCACGTCAACAGCCATACCATCCGGTTCACCGGGACCACTCGATTCGAGAGATGCAAACTCACCCAACTCACCCAAACTTCCATCCGCATGTATATCAAAACAGAGTATGCGGTTCAATTGGCTCTCGCAAACATAAAGAGTACGTCCATCCGCAGTGAGCGCTAGACCGTTGGGGAATGCAAGTCCTCCTGCAACTCGGCGCACTTTATTGGTATCTGCTTCTACTCGATAAACGCTGCCAATGGGATTGTCCCTGCCCGACCCACCTGGATCGGTAAAGTAGAGATTACCAGAAGCGTCAAAAGCAAGGTCATTAGGGGCCCTAAACGGCTGGCCGTCACACTGGTCGGCGATTAAAATCTGCTCACCATCCGGGCGTATCGATACTATAGCATTTCGGCCAAAATCACATACCCACAGCGCCCCGTCGCGGTTAAACGTCATTCCATTTGATTTACGAAAAGTATAGGGCGGCGCCGATGAATGATTTGCGCGATAGGGGGTGGTTATTTCACCGTCCACGGTGAGACATGTAATATAGTCGGCCTGGCAATTGGAACAATAGATATTCCCCTTGCCGTCATATGCGGGTCCCTCTGGAAATTGGAGATCAGACACTACAGTGTGCAAACCAGGAGTCGGAAGCATTTACAACGCCCTTTCAGATTAATAAAACGCTAGCAGTGTATAGTGTTCACGCTCAGCATGAAATAATCCTGCATGGGCTGCCTTAACCGTGAGACTAGGAATGTGACAATGAATTCTAATGGCACTGTTGACGGGAATTCACGTTGGTCGCAGTGATTGCTATTACCTGCGTCCTAGAGTCCTTACCATGATCCGTAGTTGGGTACAACACGGTAAGTACATTGGAAATATGGGAGACTGATGTGGATGCGGTTATGCCGCTGGATGAAAGCGGAGCGATGTGCATAATTCAAATCGCTCCGCTAATGAATGGTGCTTGGTTCGACTGCTACACCAGCTAATTAGCGTCCGAAGACGCATCTTCATCGTCTATCTGCTCGGTGTCCACCACCCGTTCTATGGTTACTACGCGGTCGCCTGTTTCCAGGTTGATCAGGCGCACACCCTGTGCGGTGCGACCAGTATTACGAATGGTGGACACATCCATACGTATAGTGATCCCCTTTTCGGTAAGCACCATGAGCTTGTCCTCAATTTGTACCACGGCAACATCTACAATGGGCCCGGTTCGCTCCGTGATATTCATCGTTCTGACACCGCGACCACCCCGGCCCTGAGCATGATAGGAGTTCATGGTCGTTCTCTTCCCGTACCCATTGACGCTCGCCACAAGCAGTTCTGACGTATCGTCCACCACGTCCATGCCCACTACACTGTCCAGTAGCTCGCCCTTTTTGGCGTCGCGCATTTCGATACCACGCACCCCACCTGCAGTACGACCACGATTAGGAATGCTGTCTTCGTTCATGCGTACCGACATGCCGTTGCGGGTAACAAGAATAACATCCTTGCTGCCATCGGTGTGCCGAACCCAGTTAAGGTTGTCGCCTTCGGCAATATCGAAGCATTTAAGGCCATTGCTACGCAGATTGGCGAAATAGGAGAACTCTGTACGTTTAATTTCGCCGTGCTCGGTAGCCATCACAAGAAAACCGCCCTCATTAAGGGACTTGATGGGAAGAATGGCGGTAACCTGATCTCCAGGCTCGGTTTGAATAAAGTTGTTGAGATGCTGACCACGGGCCTGCCTGGTGCTCTGTGGGACCTCAAACGCCTTCAGACGATATACACGACCACGATTTGTAAAGAACAGAATGTAGTGCGTCGTTGTCGCTACAAAAAGATGTGCAGGTTGATCCTCTTCTTTCAGGTTGGCTGCAACAACGCCCTTTCCTCCACGTCGCTGAGTACGGAAAGCATCCATGGGAACTCGCTTGATGTAGCCATCACGCGAGATTGTGACGAGCGTCTTCTCTTCAGGAATGAGGTCGTCTTCTGATATTTCGTCGGCTTCGGTAAGAAAAATGCGAGTGCGCCGATCATCGCCATATTTGTCGCGAAGAGCCTTAAGTTCCGCCTTTATCATCTGAGTCACACGAGCTGGCTCAGCAAGTATGTCTTCCAACCGTGCGATCTCGCGAAGTAGCCCCTTGTAGTCATCTTCAATCCGGCGGCTCTCCAGTTGTGCAATCTGGCGTAACTGCATGGATAGGATTGCATCTGCCTGAAGTTGGGTTAGCCCATATGTCGCGCACATTTCGGCACGCGCAGCGTCACTACTAGGCGAGCGCCGAATGAGAGCGATAATTTCATCAAGGAAATTGAGCGCTATCTGCAAACCTTCCCTAATGTGGGCATCCCGCTGAGCCTTTGCCAGCTCAAACCGGGTACGACGCACCAACACATCGCGCCGGTGAGCCAGGTGCATCTGAATCGCTTGCGGCAGGTTAAGCAGACGCGGCTGACCATTAACCAGAGCGAGCATGATGATACCAAACGTTTGACGTAGCGAAGTATGTTTCAAGAGGAAGTTCATGATCCTGCGCGGCATAACGTCGCGTCGGAGTTCAATGACTACCCTCATACCATTCTTATCGCTAAAGTCGTTTAGAGCAGTAATGCCTTCCACTCGTTTCTGACGCACCAGGTCTGCAATGTGCTCAATAAGCCGTGACTTATTCACCTGGTACGGCAGCTCAGTTACGATGATGGCGTTCTTGCCGTTATCCATTGGCTCAATCTGCATCTGGGCTTGCATAATTACGCGCCCACGACCAGTATTGTAGGCTTCTCGTATTCCACGGGTGCCAAGTATCATACCAGCCGTGGGAAAATCGGGGCCTGGTACAATTTGCATCAATCGGTCGGCGGTGGCATCAGGATGATCAAGCACGTAAAGCGAGGCATCTACGATCTCGCGAAGATTGTGCGGTGCTACGCTTGTAGACATTCCTACAGCAATTCCCTCGCCGCCGTTGCAGAGGAAATTTGGGAATTTACCCGGTAGGACAACCGGTTCCTCTCGCGTCTGATCGTAGTTGGGCATGAAGTCGACAGTATCACGCTCAATGTCTTCCATCATCTCGAGAGCCAGGGGAGTGAGGCGGCACTCTGTGTAACGCTGTGCAGCGGGAGGATCCCCATCGACGCTGCCAAAATTGCCTTGAGGATCGATGAGCGGGTATCGCATGCTGAAGTCCTGGGCCATTCGAACCAGCGTGCCATAGAGCGCAGCATCGCCGTGAGGGTGGTAGTTACCCATGGTATCACCCACTACCTTGGCGGATTTAACCCTTGCGGACCCGGGACCAACATTGAGTTCACGCATGTCGTATAGAATTCGACGCTGGACCGGCTTGAGCCCGTCTCGAATATCGGGCAGTGCGCGCGACACGAGGGTGGAGACCGCGTAACCCAGATATGACCGCCGAAGCTCCTGCTCAATGTCTATGGATGTGATAGCGGAACCTGGCCCTTGGGGTGGCTGGGGTACGTCGTCATTACTCACGTTTTGTCTCCTAATGTTGCCCGCAAATACAATTATTTGGCAGATTTAAGCACTATATTTTACCTTAAAATTGCCTGTTTCTTCTGCCCCGTTACGTCCCAAAGGGAACAAACATGCTGCCTATTCAACGCGATACACATGGAATGTACGTCGCCTGGGTAACGACGATAGTTCGGGATTTAAGAAGCCTGTTGCGCCCACCGTACAACCTGGATTAAAGCGGCAATGACTTCAGGAAACCAATGGACAGAATACTACAAAACATTACTGACATTCATCGATAAGAAAGCCAGGTTTGAGGACCACACCCAGCAATTTCAATGGAAAGGTTCAATAAAGCAATACCTACGACGCTCGGGTTAGTAAGAGGCGACACATGAGGAATGGAAACTGAGGCGCACTCGTTTGGCCCTATTTCCGAGGACCAAACCAATATAAACCGCTGCATTGCAGCAGGTGGGCTACTCAATATCCGCGAGCAGGATCATATTGATTAATCAGTGGTTCCTGGCGGAGCCATCGCTCAATATTATCTGCCAAAATGCGAGCAAAGCGTGCAAAGTACTGCGGTGTCGCCCCGCTAACGTGAGGAGTAATCAGCACATTGTCCAAATGCCACAGAGGGCTCTCAGGTGAAAGTGGCTCGGTCTCAAACACATCGAGACCAGCTCCGGCAATGTGACCGGACTGCAGAGCACTTATCAGAGCCTGTTCATCGACCACTTTTCCTCGTGCGATATTGTAAAGGTAGCTCCCGCGTTTCATTGCCGCCAAAGATTGCGCATTGATGAGATGGTGGGTCGCCTGTGTATAAGGTACGGCAAGGCACACATGGTGAGACTCCTGCAAGAGGGTTGTCAACTCTTCTGGAGGCAGCATCTCATCTGGTTGAGTATTGCCGTAGGTCTGATGTGGATTTCGTTTAGTGGCTATTACACGCATACCACAGGCCTTTGCGCGTAGGCACAACGGTTCTCCAATTCGTCCATACCCAACTATTCCTAGTGTCTTACCAAACAGTTCGTCTGGCTCGGGATCCGTTGGGCTTTGGGCCCATGATCCGTGCATCTGCGCTTTGAAGAAATGCTCCATGCGCCGCGTAAACATCAACATCAGCATAAGCACGTGATCAGCAATGTTAGGCCCGTGAACACCATTAGCCGATGTGATCCTAAGGCCACGTTCTAACATGCCAGGTTTTAGTTTTCCATCCAGACCGGCGCTCCAAAATGCAATCCATTTCAACCTGGAGGCACGATGAAGCTCTGCGTCAGATAAATACCCACAAACAAGAACATCCGAGTCCTCAATTGCGCCGGAGATTGCATCCGGTTCAGGGAAATTTAGGGTTATTGCATCCCGGATGCTAGACCTTGATAGCAGATTGCTCTTAAATATTTCCGCATCAGAGGCTTCCCAAGGGATCCTGCTAGGGGGTAGAAACGTTACGTTCAGTTTGGTTGTTGGCAAGCGTTTCGCTCCTGTCTCTATCGATCAATTCCAGAAGAGTTTCACGGCATTCCGAAAAACTGAGCTCACGAATCTGGTCTTTGGTACCACGTACCGAGTTTACGGGCACCACCACACCATGCACACCCGTAGCAACCATACATTTTAGCTCGCAATCCTCAAGCCGATCGGTACACAGCACAATAACTGGAAGCCCCGCGGCCGTGCCAGCGGCCGAAACTGCATCCAACATCTCCACAGTAAGACCCGAGACAAGTAGGCGAGTGGCGCCAGCTTCACCAAGCTGTTCGATATACCTGTTAAGTATTCCCTCATGCAGAAGACGCTCGACTTCATCCCGCTCTAGCCATGCTGCCAGTTTAGGAGCAGCTACAAGGCTGCCGTCGGAGAGGCAGTCAGCCTCAGTTTCAGCCAGTTCCTGAGTAAGTTCGCCCAAGCCGAGGCTCTGTAAGTGCGCCCTAGGCGGTACAGCGAGTGTAATATCGCTACGCAACCCTGCCTCCAGTACCACCGTGGGTGCTAGTAGGTAACGATCTGCAAGTAACAAAGGTTTTCCTGATGTTCTATCGAGCAAATCCACCATCGCTGCGCGCTGTCGAAGTTCGTCGACCTCACATGGCAACGCGGTCGACTGCGTAACTGCAAGCACCATATCAGCGCCAACGTCCAGGGCATCCTGCGCATCTACCAGCGATTGAGCAATGGCGGCCACAACGATGGTGCGACCGTCCATGGTCTCCGCGGGCAGATGCACGCTGTCGATAAACACCCTGGTTCGCGGCGCGAGGCGATTAATTTCGGTTTGGTATTGGGCTACCGCGATGCCGTCAGGATCCGACATCACAATTCCGCGTTCTGCGTCTACAACCACCAGCATATCATCCTGAACCACGTCCATCAGTCCAGGTAGGTCTACGACGGCAGGCAAATCCGAACCAGGCGCATTTTCCCCGCACGTTACCGCTGCTATGCCCACCACGTTGGCCCACTCGATTGCTGATGCAAGACTAACAGCCGTACCGTATTCGTGAGCGACTAGTACCACGTCAGGAGCCTCTGCCTCCTTAGAAGCGGCAAGAAGTTCAGCAGCACGAGGGGTGGGTGACGGCGCTTGAACGAAGCCTCTATGTACGGTGACCACACAAGCAGTGCCGAGTGCTACACCGGAACCCAGTCCCTTTCCCAGGAATCTAGCCATAACGTCCACTCACTTTCCGGGCTTAATGCGCTGACTCGTCCTTTATCGCGCCGACCGCTAGTTCAATGTCCGCCCGTTCCTCAATTTTTGCGATTTTACCGTCACGAATCCACACTACTCTATCTGATACGTCTACCATCTTGTAATCGTGCGTAGCCGAAATGATTGTTACGCCCTGTTTTTTATTAAGTTCACGTAAAAGAGCAATTATCTCTTCGCCCGTTTTAAGATCCAGGTTACCTGTTGGCTCATCGGCTAGTACGATGGACGGATTGTTAGCCAAAGCCCTTGCAATTGCTACTCTCTGCTGTTGCCCTCCGGACAGCTGGGTAGGTCTGTGGTGCAGTCGATGGCCCAACCCCACTAGATTGAGAACTTCGATGCCGCGTTCAATACCGTCATCTGTAGTTAAACCCGCAAATACCGTGGGTAACGTTACGTTCTCTAGGGCTGTCATGCTAGGCAAAAGGTTGAACGTTTGGAATATGTAGCCTATAGTGTGGCAGCGAAGGTATGCTAGTTCCCGTGCATCCAGTTGGGCCATATCTACATCGTTGATGAAGACCGAGCCAGAGTCGGGTTTATCCAGTCCGCCGATAGCATTGAACAGCGTACTCTTACCGGAACCAGATGGACCCATGATAGAAAGGTATTCACCACGTTTAATATCGAGGTCTACCCCATTAAGCGCACGCACAGACTCTTCGCCCATGCGAAATTCCTTAACCAGTCCCTTGGTCCTCACCACATACTCATTGGCAGCCATACGTAAACGTTCCCCCTGTTCTTCGTACAAAACTTGATGCCGAAGCGCATTCTATTAGATTTCGGATCGAAGTGCTGCAGCAGGCGGCATTTTTGCCGCGCTTCGCGCAGTTGGAATGCAGGCGATCAACGTAATAAATAGTCCTATTAACACGGACTGTACCGCCTGAACCGCAGATCCGCCAAAAAACGCACTGGTTAGATCGCGAGCACCTCCTCCAAAGAGGTGCGGAATGACCATGATCAACCATCCAAAGAACCATCCAATCATGGATCCTAAAAGACCCATGATGCCAGCTTCGATAATAAACAAGGTCACGATGAACTGGTCCAAAGCGCCCAGGCACTTCATTGTTCCAATCTCACGGAACCTCTCGGTAACCGACATCAACATGCTGTTCATAATGCCAACAAAACAGACAAGCAGGGCCATAATTGCCAAAAAGCTGTGACGGCTGCGTGCAGCTTCTGCGGCGGCGCCAGTCTGTGTAATCGGGAATAATACAACAGTACGTACAGAGCTGAAGAACGCTATACCAAGCATAATGCCGCTCGCCGTAATGAGTGACCGACCAAGCCGAATTTTAATCGACTTCATGCTGATCTCCCACGCCTTACTGAATGGCAGCGTAATCTGCTGCTCTGGAGTGCCCACCGATGCGGGCACAGTGTGCGTACTCATTCTGCGGTCTCTCCTTTACCCTGCCTTACGTGTCTTCTTGAAGAACGCTATAAAGTGACGGTCATGCAGCATCTCGAGGAAGAGCGTAACCGACACCTCAGCCTCGCGGCGATTCATGTGATAGTGTCGTCCCGTCTGCTGGACGATTGACTCTACTGTGTTTGTACCATCGCACAACTCCCACACGAAGGAACCAACCTCATCGAGTTCAACCTTTCGCTGCGAGGGGGCCTGTGCCCATTTTGCGATCGCCCGTGTTACAGGGCCAACATTCTTGTTGGCAGGAACAATCAGCACTACGTCACCGTTAGCCCCTTTCTCCCAGGTCAGCTGGTTATTGTGCAACGGCCGCAAGTTCATGACGAGCTTACGGTCAGTAACAGGCGGAGCAATCTTAAGGAATGGCAGGTACTTACCCGCAGCATACTTTAGTTTTCTGCCAAGTTCGTTAGATGGCATATACTTTCCTCATTGGCAGCAAATCACCGAATCGGCCACCATTTTCCACAGACCCGTGGTTTTGCGGCTGGTAAGCGCCTGCACCGAGTAGATTCTGTTTTGGTCCTCACACAACCACACTCCACCCTCAAATCGAACAGCCAATGGCCTCGCCAGGCCACGAGCACTGCGAAATACTTTGAAACGATCCATAAGGTTTAAACGGCCGGTGTAATAGTGTGCTTCATGGCCCGATTGCAGTGTAAGAACGGATGCGTCCATCGATTTTAGTCGCACGGTAACGTTGGTGGCCAGCCACTCCTCTAGCTTGAACTTTTTTAATGTCATAGAGGCGAGCCCCCATCGATCGATCACGATCATTTCACCACCGCGTATAAAGACAAGCCTTAGATGACCAGACATTACCTGCTGTTGATGAAGTTTAAACGTTTCTGGTATCTTAACCTGCAGATCGTACAGTGCCCAGAGATCGAGTGAGTCATCACTGTGGTCCCTTAATGTAGCAAAAAGACCAGCAGCTACAGACTGTACCTGCCCCCCATCACGTGCAATGCCAATCACCTGTGCCACAACCACACGATTGCATTTAGTGCAATGCCATATCTTGCCCTGCCCACGTCCACCACCCACCCAGGAAAACGGAATGGCGGTCCTCTCTAACTCATCGCCTTCCACTTTTTCGGGCCTCGTGCTGCTCTCAAAGCTCGTTCCAGCTTTCTTCGCAGACTTGCCGGCGTCCTTCAGCACCTTGTTGAGGAGCCGTCTCAGATCGGGTGGCTTCTGCTGCGGCGCAGGTCGGCCAAGAAGTTTACGAACTTTTGGCGCAAAAACATCGTAAAGCGTACCCACCTTGCGATCTGTTTCAGCGGCATCCTGCCAGCGAATCTGTACGGTAACTGCTGCATCCCCAGGTGCATCGGCGCGTATGTATCCAGCCTCACGCTCCATTGAAAAAGAGGTGAGATTCCACTCTGGTGGGAGAACGCATCTAATGCCCTGCCAGCCAATTACAGTCATCGGCAGTGGTGGCAGTTCGTTTAGCAAGGTACGCTTCTTGTGTGGTCTTGGCAGCGATTGCGCTAGCATTGACTCGTCCGTCATCTGGGTGTTACCGCATCTATATGCCCGTCAAGATACAATACGTAATCCTTGCCATGGTGTCTGCCAGGCTTAGGGAGACTTTTGAATGCGTCTGCTGCGGATGCCGCCAAATTGCTCGAGTCGTAAAGTAGCGGTGTAGTGCTAGCACCTTTCATCTGCTTGAGCGAGGTGGCTGACCCCAATGATTTACCGGCAACCGCCGTATTGTACGCGTACCCAAACTTGCTATCGTGTCCATTTGAAACCGCTGGACAGTGAAGCTCGCTATTGTGCGGCACCCGTGATACGAAATCATTGTTCCCTGCCCAATTAGCCGATGGAGGAAGACCTCCCCAATCTTCTGCATACATGTTCATCGCCGAATAGAGTGCCTGCAAGTTCTGCCGACAGGTCTCATGACGTGGACTGTCTGGATCGCTTTTGGCGCTTTGCGCGGGCTCAAGAGCTTCAGCAATCGTTAGAACTTGTCCCACACTTCGTTTAATTCCTACAATCGCTCCGATAACCAGGAGCATTGAAATGAGCAAATTTGCAAGCGCTGTACGGTAGGCTGTTGTGCGAAGCCCTCGCCCACAACCATATCCGCCTATAATGGCAACTACCATCGCAATAGATGCCAACACGGCAAGACGTGTGACCAGTGAGCCGTATTTGACTGCTATTCCGTGCGTACCGGCAATGATCACAACTGCAACAATAACGGCCGCCAGTAATGACGCAGTAGCGCCTCGCTTACCAGGTACCAGCTTCCCAGTTGCCAAACCACCCAAAAAGCAGACCACCGCCATACCAGAGAGCCCTAACACGACTTTTAGCAAAATCGAACTTATTCTTCTGTCCCCCTTTTAGAACATGTGTTGAAGCCTGCCTTAGAAAGGCAGGTAGTTTACAGACTTGGCAATAAGTGCCAAGGCGATTGACGCCATCGCAATAAGCCCCGTGCCACATGAGAAACCCGCGAGCAGAACTGGCGTATATTTGCGCCAGTTCTCCAAACCGTAGCGTCGTTCGAAGTACGTCTTGCTAAGATATGCACCAACGAACGTGGTGATGACGTCAGGCGGATTTGCACCTATACCTCCCACAAATCCGTAAAAGAATAGGACCGGGATCCGTACCAGCGTAAACAGTCCATAAAGACCGAGCCCACTGAAGATACCCCATGCTATACGAGAATAGTTAATAGATTCGTGCACCCACTGCATTCCGCCGCCCTTTGAGTTGATGCGATCGAACATAGCTTCGAATGTGGCGGCGATGGGCCACATTTTATTCGCAAACGGAAACTGCGATGACGGTATTTGGTTGGTATGCCAGAAAAACGCCCAGAATACAAAGCTAGCCGGCAAGACCACAAAAAACATGAGCGTCTCGGCCTTAATCAGGCTAACGAATTTTGTTCCGGTCAATTCCAGTTCGCGGAATCTTTGCGCAAGGTACCCAAAGTCGTTCAGTGGTATCGGCGCATACCAGGCATCTACGTGCGTATATCCAGACTCCATAATGGATATCTGTTTGAGGAAGGGTACCGAAACGCTGCTACCAGTAAGTCCGTTCATTCTCGCCGACACATATGAGTTGAACGGAGACCATATTATTCCGTAGAATACAAGCAAAAGTACCGGAAACTGGTGCGAGTCCTTACTGAAGAGATATTCACATAACAGCATGTAGAAAATGGTTACTGTTGCCCATATGAGAAACGGAATCCACATTGGAAGATCGCCGCGCCCCTTGGGCAGTTCCTTGCGCATCCCACGGTTAGCGCGGTTCCTTCTCGCCTCAGTCAGCACTTTCACAACGCTGGTAGCGCCTATCAACGCAACCGAAATCTGCAGGCCAATATTCACGGACATCCAGAATTTTATGTCCGTAACCTGCTTGGTGTAAATCCCATTCATACCCGGTGACCAGCCTCCGGTCGCCGCATTGCCAAAGACCCCCAGATGGTAGAAGAATGGCGCGCCAAACACCCTGAATAGCATTGATCCAGCCATAGACCCTGCCACAATGGGATAGGGAATCACGAAGCCTATGAGTGCGTTTCCAATGTTAGGGTTGAAACCTGTGATGGCGCCAGGCAGAATTGATTCGGTGTTTACAGTAGTGTCAAGAAACGGAATTGGCAGCAATTGCAATGCGTGTCCAAACACTACACCAGTAAACACTGGAATGGCAATGTAAAGAAATCCGAAAATAAGACCCACCATAGCGCCGATAGAGAACACCCGCCATCGCCACGACTCCTCTTTAGATGCGGCTTCCGCAAGAGCGGTTGCACCAGACGCAGCAACTGGAGCCATAGGGAATGGCAGTTGTTCTATGTCCGATGTAATTCTAAAGAGGAAGTAACCTGCACTGATCCAGTTAAAGCGGCCCAGTAGTTCACCAATCACCAGCAGCCCAATGGGAACTTCCCATGCCGCACTAAAGAACGTTCGGTGAAGCAACGCAGGGGAGCCCGCAGGAGGCACAACCCACCGGGGTATGCTGTGTGCCACAATGGCCGCTTGTGGCGATTGTATGAAATACTGGGCCCAAATCAGGTACCCAAATGAACCACCGCTGATCCCCTTGTCGGCGGCAAGACCTGTAAGTGCAGCGGCTACGTAGTAGAGAATGTAAATCTCCTGCCGCCTCATGGGGAGAAACGACCTGCGCATTATTTCGGAAAAAAGTACAATAGTGACCCACTCGGCGGCAGGGCCTAATCCCTGACCGGCGACTAGACCCAGATAAAGCGCACCAGGAAGCATGATAAGTGCCACGAAGAGCGTACCGATGACCGTTTTGCCACTAAAGCCATCGGCAAATTGCTGTTCTCCCTGCTCGTCGTTGGCCTCAACTTCCACCTGTTGCCTAGCAAGCGCTATCTCGTTGTCTACCGCCACGCGTGTTGCCTCCTCACCGAATTTCACCACCTGCGAATCTTCCGACCAAATCACCTAGCCCACGTATCGCACAACACCAGATATATTTGCCTTATCTCCAGCTACTGCTCCAGAACGTTGGTATTGGCGCCAAAACCAAAATAGTACAGCACTGCCAGATTAACCAGCGGCACCAGCATCAAGATACCTAGCCATTGCGGCTGATTGAAAGTATCCGCCAACCCCATACCAATCCAAACTGACACGCCAAGGTTTACAAAAGGCACAAACATCAGAAGCAAACACCACCAGTCACGTCCCGCTATATCTATAAGCAGCCACATTTGAGCGATTGGAATGAAGGCAAGCCACGGCATATCATGCCCCACTCTTCGCGCCATCGCCATCACTGGTAACGAACCCACGATGTATATAACCAGCGCAATCATCAAGACAATCGAAAGTCCCATCGCCTGAGCAAAGTCACTCATGTTAGTCCTCCAATGTTCAGTCTGTCTGTTGCCTAGCCGGGTACTGCCTCCGCTTCAACGTCCCCTGAGAGATATCGCTCGCGATCCGCTTGTTTAAGCGTACGCCAAATGAGGAACTGCTTTCTTAGAGTGTTCAGGAAGCGGCGGTTTACACGCTTCCAGTTGGAAATGTCACCCGAGACACGGGTAATAAGTAGATGGATTTCATAAACATCGGCAGTATCGGTCGGCGTTGTCTCAACCGCGACCATCTGAGATACTCCGAGATCAAAAGGCGCAAGCCAAGCCATGCAGCCAATACGATAAGCATGCCCGTTTGCACTCTCAAACTCGTCTGTCACCACCTGTTGTGTCACAAAGTCACCGATGCTGTACTCCTCGTATGCCTTCAACCACTCCATGAGGAAGGAGTTAAGTCCGCTAGCCTGGTCGCCTGTCACTGCGAACGGAAGCGGTATTTTCCAGTTGTCGCCTTCAGGTTCAGGTGTCTTCCACGTACGGTCTACCGCAGGAGTTGCTACCTCCGATGCCTTTCTCGCAGGATAAACGGTGGACAGCAACACTACAGTCACTACAATAAGTGTGGTACCAACGGCACTTGTACTAGAGAAGTTAAGGTACAGCGCCGGCGCCCATCCGGTGATAACCAACAGCTTGCTTAGGAACTGCCCCAGCAAGTAGCCTGCTACAGATCCGAGAATGGCGTACACGAGGGCCTCTGCAATAAACAACATACCAATGTGGGAGGGCGCGAGACCAATGGATGAGAAGATGTGAATCTCTCTGATGCGCTCATATACGGAGTTAAGCATCGTGTTTAGAACGATGAGTGAGGCAAGAATTATCGGGAATAGCACCAGTTCCAAGCCACTAGAAGAGGTCGCCGCTATGGATGAGTACCGGTAAACCGCACCTATCTTCGCCGGTGTTGTGGCATTAGCATTAAACACCTGGCCAGCGTAAATATTAAGATCTAAGCGGTGCATCAGCGGATCGAGCCGTTTCAGAACTTCGGTCGGATTGCTAAAATCAATCGCGATCGACCGCAATTGCGCGCCCATATCCATCGCGGTACGGTACGGGATGAAGAAAACCATATCCGGCTCTAGGTGAATGTAGTTCTGAAATCCCTGGCTGGAGCCTGAACTGCCCGAACTGCTCTGGGACTGCTTACTCATCGCAATAAAGTCAACCGGAGTGAGCATCTCGTTGTCTAGATCGTCAATACGCTTCAACTTTTGGGAATCGAGTATGCCTATCACGGTGTAAGGCACACCGCTGTAATTCACCTTGGCGGTACCCACGTCGCGTAAACCGATGTGAAGTGCTTGGGCAATGGTATCGGGCAAGATGATGTCATAACGATCACCCGGCCTGAACCATCGGCCAACTACGTTCCCCTTGTCGTCCTTCAAGAGGGCATCTTGAGGCTTTGTTATATACGCTTCATCCCAGGAAAGGCCGCATAGGGCTCTCGCATCATACGAACGGTCTGCGCGTTGCAGTGTTAAGAATGACTGCTCACCAGGTGATGTGCCATAGAACCATGCGCGCGGCGCCACGTGGTAATTGCGCGAATATTCGTCGCTTAGAATTCGGTATGCCGGTTCCTGCAGCGGGTCCCACATCGGTGTACGAATCATGATGCCGTTGTATCGAGGACCATAATCACTCGGTGCCGGAACCTTGTTAAACCGCATGACTTGCACAACAGAAGTGAAGGATAACACGGTAAATGTAAGAAGCACGAGGGTGATGCAGGTTAGCGCCGTTCGGGTCTTCCGTCGCCTCATGTTGGAAATACCCAAATTGAAGGCTGCGAATGCTACAGACACGCGACCAATGTCTGCCTTGTGTACACCCGCTGCACTTTCGCCCATTTGCTTCACTTGTTCTTCGAACTTGCCTGTGATCATTGCAATAACCAGCACAGAAAGGGCAAGCATGATGAAGGCGAGGAGAACAATTATGGGGTTAGTTGTCAGATCAAATGCAGGATGGATGTACCTGAAGCAGGTAAATATTGCCAGGAATATGAGGAACGCCGCACTTAGCTGCCGCTTAAGGTCGAAGAAACCAAATAGCAGCCGCTCACTAAAGTACGCAAATGGCATGAGAAGGGCGAGATAAAATATGACACCTTCAACAACATCCATCGCCGTCTGTTGAACATCGGGATAGGCGCGGCTCTCCAGGCCCCAAGCTTCTCTAGACCGCGCATCAAATAACTCCCAGTTTTTCTGAGCGCGTGCCTGCTTCGCCAGCGCAATCTCCTGCGCAGCCAGGTTGTGAAGGCCTGGCACACCCTCTTTGGAGTTCATGTTGAGAATGCGGTAGTTGGCAAGACGGCGCATGCGGTAGTCGTCTAACTTCCACATATCTTCCGCAACATGCAGGGCAGTATCGTAGATTGCCCCTGATTTCGCAATTTCACCACCGGTGCCGGTAGAAGCTGCCGAAGTACTGGAAGCAGCGGTCGCGCCTGTAATGCTTGCGTCCTGCCGTTCTGCACTGCTACCTGCAACCAGATACCCTATACCCGTAGGATTCGGCGATAGGCCCCGCTCGTTAAATGGATCAGACGGATCGTACTTCGAATTTATGAGCAGAAGGCGGGTGTCACCTGGCCCACTTGTCATCGCAATCTTCATCCGCGTACCCGGCTGGGCGAAGAGTACCGCCATGTCTTCCACATACGACGACGAGTTGGCATCGTCCTGTGGCGCCATGGTGTACCCGTACATACGCGGAGTGCCGTCTGTTTCACCATCGTAGACGCTTATGCCTGTGAGCGCCTGCAGCGATTGCTGATCTACCAGGTCGTAAATCGCAGTGGGAACGCATCGAAAAACCACGATAGGCGTTGTGCGCCGAGCAGTGGTTACTTCAATGCTTAACGGTATTGCCTCAGCACCTTCGGGACCACGATCTGGAGCATAATCTATTTCACCACGGTGCGGATCTGGTTCAGTTAGAGCGGGGTTGCTCGGATCCGGGCGCATTGACCGTTGATCGATATGATAAGCCGCAAGATTGATATTTTTGTTCGAGCCGTATGCCGTTAGGGGCGCGACACCATGGAACGAGTAATAGTCCAAACAGGGATACAGCTTGCCATTTATACCGGTGGCCTCGCCCGTTGCCTCATCGTAATGCTGAGGTAGACCGTCTGGACCTAAGGCAATATCGCCCATGTTATTGGGGGTCGACCATTGTGCCTCGGTGATCATGTTGCCACGAACACCCATGAAGCTCTTTGTCTGGTTACGTAAAACAACTAGCGTGTCACATAGCTTAGGATCCGAGCTGGCGATGAATGACTTCTTCGGGTTGAAGATCTGCACCTGCCCGTTCACGGTTGAAAAGCCACCCTGCAGTGCCATTCTCGACCATTGTGGGGCGTCGGAAATGGGCATGTGGCGCATGTCGGTGTCACTCTGAGCATTGGAGTCGGTGACAATGTGCCACATAAGGCAGTCCATCAGCTTTACCTGTGTGGCAAGGTTCGCGATATTTACATGGTTGGCGGTATCAAAGGGTGTGTCGATCAGGTTACGGCTATCGTTGGTCGTAGCAAACGTTATTCCATTCCCGCCTGCCATAGTCACGGGCTCTGAATCGAAAGCAGGTTGTCCCGGAATGTAGTTCCGCCAGTTTTTGCCATTAACGGGATTAACACCGTCGTCGAAATACCTGGTGGAATCGAACCCAAATGTCTGGCCAACGAGAGCAGCATTCTCTCTACAGATACGCGCTATATCACTGAATCGCCCCTGAATATCCTCGCGAAAATCGTAGAACCAGCCCTTGTAGAATATCCCAAAAGAATTGGACTGGCTTGTAAGGTCAAGCCCAGTCCACAACAGAATTTTAGGGGGGTTGGGCAGCGACTCCGCATGAGAACCTGCATAAAAGCCACCATTTAGAGCCAGCATAACTGCAAGCGCAATGCCGGCCGCAACTGTTCCACCCGTGACGCGCTTGCCCGATGACGACCTTGCCCGCAATGCCGAAACAAATACTGCCCCAAAGAAGAGGAGAAATATGCCCAGCCAAATCCCCACGCGCGTCTCGTTGGTCTTGGCCATTGCAGATTGAATGATTCCAGGTGGCATCCACGAGTCCATATGTGCATTAAGGTATTCGCGGATCCCCTGAAGTGCCTGAAAGTGTGCGCTCGTAGCTACAAACCACATCGTTCGCTTGGGTGGATGAGCCTTAAAATAGCGCATCATTTCCAGCATCGCGGCCATGCCGCACGTAGTATCTGCCCCGGGGGCCAGCGCAGGAACGATGGAAATGGAATCGTAATAGCTCTCCACGGCGATAACCTGGCTCGCCATCTTGGGGTCGGAGCCTGGTATTACAGCGGTAAAGTTGCGGCACGTTTCATTGCGCCACGGCATGTTGCAGAAAAGCCGCACTTGCGGAGGAAGCCCCGCCGCACAGGCCGCAAGCAACGGCGCAGCCTGGCTTTGAGTCATGTAAAACCTGGGGATGGAAATGGGAATACCGATAAACTTGGAGTCAGCCTCACCTCGAAGTGTCGAGTCAGGTGCTACAAAAATTACTGCTTTCGCACCCAGTCGCGGTGCGTTTAGCCACTGTTGCCCGCAGTTGAAGTTAACAAGAACAATGGAGCCTTCCACTGTTTTGCCGTTGAAGTTGTTAAGATCCCCATTTCCAACGTAGATAACGGGCCCCGTCAGGCCATTGACTGGAAGCGTAGAAGTACGTACCAAGTTTGGCCATAGCGGGTACATACTTAAGTGCGACGCCGGAGAACCTGCTTTGGCCGAAAGTAGCTGGGCATACGCCCCTTTCGCGGGATTGGATACACCGTCATCGTAGGGAACGGTGACATTAAACGTGTCAGTATGCACGTTGCCGGTGCCTACGATGCCGCACATCTGTTGGTAAACGTAATCCGCGGCCTTTTTCTCGCCCGGGTAGCCCGCCACTCTAGACCCCATGTTACTTAGTGTGTCTATCGTGTTCTTCATGCGGGACGCCGAGACATAGCCATAGATCTGACGGTAGGCACTTTGCAGGTCAGTAGGAACGGGATCAGCATGTGCGCATGAACAGAAACTTATGACAGAAGCGAATACGGCAGCAACCAGGGCGAATGCGCTTCGACGCTTATATGCTAGCAGACCGTTCCCCAAACAGGACATGGACGCTCACCTTTCACATTACCGGGGTAGCAGCACAGTCCCAACACTGTGCAATGAATAGCCAGATGCCACGAACACCGACGCATTAGACAGAGATTTATTCAGTTTGTTACTGAATTCACTGCACGTCGGAGCATAGAATAATACACACCGGGGATATTTCTCATTGCACATAATAACATAACGCCAAAAAAAATACAAGTACAAGGACTTAGGGTGCGCTAAGGGCTCGAACAGCGCATTCGACAGTTCAATTTCTGCTATTTTGTACTATTCAAACTTAACTTGCACGAACATCCCTAGATATCACGACCGAGGGATGTTCGTGCCTCTGTTACGTTTCGCCTACGTTTACGGGGTCGTTACCGTCGCAATGTAGAGGGTGGCGCCACAGGTTTCGCTGCCGCCGACGGTGATGGTGGCTGCGGAGCGGCTTCGATAGCTGCCTGCCCGTTCTTTGGGCCGTTTGCCTGCACAACGGCATTGGCACCGCCGCCGGTGATTACTTGCGCGGCCATTAGCGTTTGTACGACACGCATCACGTCATCGGAGCCCGAGGAAACAGCACTATGACCGCCATCACCACTGGTGCCGAAGTTGACAAATTGCCCATTAGCCAGAGCCAAAGAGACCTGCTTGGTAAGTTCTGGCGCCATCTCCAACCGCCTCAGATCCAGGTAAGCTCCGCCGGATTCGATGAGCGCTTGTGATTTGAGGCGAATTGCTTCAGCCTCGGCTTCGGCTACGGCTTTTATGCGCGCAGCCTGTGCGCGACCTTCCGCCTCTTGTTTAATCACGTTCTGATCTGCATCTGCCTGCGCCTGCGTGATTTGTGACGCTGCCAGTTCTGCCATGCGTTGCTCACGCACCGCGGTTTGCCGCTCTGCTTCAGCACGTGCGACCGAGGCGCCGTTGGCGGCGATCTGCATGTTGAGCGCCTTTTCCTGGTCGTTCACTTTCTGCTGGGCTTCAAGTTCGGCAATGCGAGATCGCTGCTGCTCCTGAGCTTGCACCACATCCGCGCTGGCCTTTGCGCGTGCAGCAGACTCACGGCGACGTGCATCGGCGACCTCACTGAGAACCGCCTTGATGTTCAAGCTGTTAAAAGTTAGACCCAAGTCCAGCAATTCGCGAGAACAGGCCTCTTTGATGATCACAGCCAGCTCATCGTCATCGCCGCGGGTAGTAAGCGCGCCAGAAGCAGGTGCATTGGCGACTAATGCGGTGGAAGCAGCCATCACGGGCGTCGAAGCGCGCGCATTGAACAGCTGATCATGTTTCAGAAGGTTGATTGCCCTCCTACCAGCAGATGACAGAACGTCTGTAAGCGTGGACATCTGCTCCATCGACGGCTTGGAGAAAAACTTATTCGCAGCGGTATTGACCATCGAATCGTCTTCACCGACGCTCACAATTGCCGAAGCTCGAACGGTTACCTTTACGGGAGCCGGGCGGCCATTGGTATCGACATCAGCAGTCTGGTCAGTAATCTCAATATCCACATTGATTGCCTGAGCAGGAATGGAGCGGTTCTGTGTGAAGAAGGGAATCACAAGCGCTTTCGTGGGACCTCGAAATATCCGGAGGCCGCCGGCCTTCCACCAGTTGACCAGCAGGATTTCGCCAGCATCCACACCACGTAAAAATGTAGTGACAAGTACGCCAATAAGACCTACAACGATAGCCAAAACGACTACAACGAGCGCAATCACACTAAAAATCGGACTCTGCATAACACCGCCTCCTTTTAACCCAACGATTGAACGGCTAACTAATTCTCCAGGCGCAAGGTAACTTGAACCCGTTCATGTGCGGCATCCACCTCTTCAATGCGAAGCGTGTCTCCTACATTTACCGGCAACGCTGCCTGCTCCGGCGAGAGATGAGCGGTGAGTTGTACGGCTCGTCCATCCCGAATAACCTGCACAATTCCTTTGCCATTGTGAAATGCTGTTAGGGCAGTTGCCCGCTCAAATGTCAAATCGGTCATTGGTGAAGCCGGGCGTCCCTGAAATCCCATTAGAATCTCCCAGACACGATTCACCACAAGCCGCTCTAATGCTATCGCAGGAATGATCGCGAGGAGAGCACTCAGCCCTGCCGTAGCCCCAAGCATACACGCCCCGTAACCCAACGCTCCGTAAAGTGCTGCAAAACTGAAGATCACCCGCGGCTGAGTGAGACGCAGTAGGCCTCCGTTTGACCGCACAGAGCCAGCCTTCAGACCAGAATGGATCGCGCCGTGTGAATTCGCAGATGCAACGTGGCCCGAATGTACTGCTGCATGGCCAACTCCGGAATGATGGGCATGGCGGCCAAAAACTGGCAGAGCCATGAGTATAAGGCCGGCAAGACCTCCAACCATGATTACCAGAAACGTTTGCATGTACATGAACTCCCCATTCACAATACGCCGGCTTCCGTGATAACAGTGTCACGATGTTTACACACTAACAATAATTCTCTAATAATAACTGCTCTTCCTGCACTGCCAAATTCCTCAACCGGACGACAAATTGGCCGAAAAAGAGACCAAAGGTTTATTCTTTCACGAATCGGACAATCAAATGAAGGAATTGTAAGTTTTAAAGGTATATAATGAAGCGATACTACATAACCTGTAGATTTTACTAGCACATCCCGACATTTCTATCAGGTGCGGCGCAAAACTGTTGTGTTTACATAGAGCGGCCGTTAAGGCACTGTCGAGTTCCCCATCGGCGGTCCGTACACCTTCTCCGCAAGTCTTTACCTCGCGTTATCGCGAAGGAGGTAGATGTGTGCTTCTATAATTCAATGTTGCCCGACCCCCGGGTGCAGCAAAGATGGACCAGCCGTGTTCAGGTGACCGGCTGCGCACGACCAATACTGCTATGTGCGGTTCTTTTTTTCTCATTTTCTCCAAAATCTTCCAGTGCGGCTACTCCGGTTCAGGATCCCGCGATTCCTCGTGTAGCCAAGGCTCAGACAAAGCTCCTCAGCGAGATGCAAGCTGCGCCCAACAGACAGTTTTCCGTTATAGTTGAGACCCGCAATGAGGCAGGGTCCTCTACAACTCGCTCCAACCAGTCTGTGTTCCAGAGTAGTTTCCTGGCTGGAATAAGGTCGACTGATATTCCAGGTACACATTTCCAAAACATGAGAGTTTCGTTTGGACAGTTGCATGAGTTACTGCACAACCCCAATGTCTTACACATCTCGCCTAACCAGTCAGTAACCGCCTGTTCCGATGAATCAATGCCCGCGGTAGGTGCAATCTATGCGCATCAGGCGTTAGGCAAAACTGGACGCGGCATTACTATTGCGATTGTAGACAGTGGTATTCAGCCGGGTCCAGACCTATTGCCGAACAGGATTATAGGCTGGCACGATTTTGTGAATAACCGGCCATATCCATACGATGATTTCGGTCACGGAACCCATGTTGCCGGTATCGCTGCGGGCAGCGGACTGCTCGCCTCTATCTTTCACTACACAGGTGGGCTCGTAAAAACAGCGCCACTGGCCCAGTTGGTCGGCGTAAAGGTACTGGACGCCAACGGCGAAGGCACCGAAAGTAACGTCATCGCAGGTATTGCATGGTGCATCGCGCACGCCAATCAATACCATATTCGCATCATCAACCTGAGCCTTGGTATGGCAGTTACCCAAAGTTACAAAACGGAACCTCTGTGCCAGGAATGTGAGCAGGCGTGGCGTGCAGGTATCATCGTGGTCTGCGCGGCAGGCAACGAGGGCCGCAGTATTCCAGACGACCCCGACAGCCCAACGGCCTACGGCACCATTGATGCTCCGGGCAATGATCCCAGCGTAATCACTGTTGGCGCAATGAATGCCAACAACTCACCTAACCGTAGCGACAACCAGATCTGTACGTACAGCAGCCGTGGACCCAGCGCAGTCGACCTCGTTGCAAAACCAGACATCGTAGCACCGGGCAACGAATGCGATAGCGCTTCTGCTTGGGGCAGCACGCTGTTTACCCAATATCCTGGAAACCGAGTAAATCCCCACGCCTACAATGGCTGGGGTCCAACTGGCGCCTATTTCCAGTTAAGCGGTACATCCATGGCTGCGCCGGTTGTTTCGGGGGCCGCGGCCCTGCTCTTACAAGAGAATCCCTCGCTTAGTCCTGACACGGTGAAAGCCCGCTTAATGCTTAGCGCCGATCCATGGGGCAACGGCGACCCATTTACGTACGGGCTAGGTTACCTTGACATACCTGCTGCTCTAAAGTCAACATTCGTCGTTCCTGCAGGTAGCAACGCGCAGAGTCCCACCGTTGCACTCAATCCCGATGGCTCACTAAGTTTCCAGAACGTGATTTGGGGGAGTGGTATGGTGCAAGGATACAACTGGATATGGGGCACAGCCATTGCAAATGGCAACCTCATATGGGGCAACAACCTGATTTGGGGTAAAGACGTTGCCATATCAACGCCAGATGGCAATCTCATATGGGGCAAAAACCTGATCTGGGGCAAGGGTATATTCAGTACCCAACCGGATGGCAACCTGATATGGGGCAAAAACCTGATCTGGGGTAAGGGACTGTGGGCTGGTAGCCCCTCCGCATGCTCATTGTCGCTCGAGGACGCAAAGATGATAATGACTGATGGCGACTAACGGAGCTGTGTGATAGGAAGACGTATGAAAAATGACCGAGGTGGTAAACCTCGGTCATTTTTTTGACGGCAATAGACCTGCCGCACACGGGCTAATCTTGCGGGTGATCGTGTGTTGTCGGCTGCTGCAAACTGTTACTAAAGGGGGCAAACAAAGTCGCTGGGGAAATTTTCGCTCGCAACAGGTGCAGGATCACTTCGAGTTCTATGCGGGCTTCGCTTTGAAAGCCTAATGCGGAAGCGATCCCTGCCGAGTCCGTGTTGAGACGCGTGCAGGTGCATGGGGTCGCCGACAGAAGCCGGTTGGCTGAGGTGGTTGAAGTTGAACTCTCGCTGCATGTGGGCCAGCGGTTGGCTTTGAACGACAAGAACCAGCTTGTTGTTGACTTGCTCGAATGTTTCGATCTTATGGTGGATTTGTACCGATATCGTTTTCGCAGTCATTTTCCAGTTCATGCCATACGGTGTGCCAATTGTTTCGGCATCGTCGGCAGGCGACACATTCAGTTCTCTCAGCATGCGTTGACGCTCAGGCCATACGCTGCCGGTCGTGTCCATCGGTTGCAGTTCGATGCCTACGAAGTCGCGTACCCGCCCGTCCTTGACGGAAACCAGGAAGTAGTCCACGTTCCCGCCGGGGATGCCGATTTCGGAAACAACGTGGTATTCGTTCCCTGGATCATGCGTTGTAAGCAGGTGCAGGCAATCCGTGAATATCTGCCTGCGCTCCAGCAGTCGTGCCGGGCAAATTATTATAGGATCGGCAGGTTTCCCGTATAACACCGCGCAGGTGCCGATAGAGATAGCGGGATCGCATTTGCGAACTTTGTAGCACCTCCGACCGATATACGGGCATTGTTGCCGCGCGATAATGTCTTGCCAGGCGTGATTGAGTTGTTCTGTGGAGTGGCCGAACAGATCGACAACCTTGCCGATAGCTTCGCGGCGCACCTTTGCTGGGTCAATTCCAGATACTTGGGCGAAACGTCGATGTCGACAGACCTACGGTTCAGCATACGCGCTGCAGCAAGCGTCGTACCCGTTCCACAGAAGGGATTAAGGGCGATGCCGTTTTCCGAGCATGTCGCCAGCAGCGGCATACGGCATAGGTCCATCGAATACGGGGCAAAGTGGAATTCGCGCCCTTAGTATCCTCTGGGATAATCGTCCAAACATCTGCCGGTTTGCTCCCTTTCGGGTGGTACTTAAGGAAGTAGAAGCCCTTGTCGCGCAGTTCCTTAGCGCGTCCCGATACTCGCTCGTTATCGGAATGCGTTGCCCGCTGCTGTCCACGGATAATCATGCGGAGGTGCGGCAGATCACCTTCCGCAACGTTTATAAGAATGTTGCCTAATGGTGCAAAAGGAGCGTTCTTCTCGGAAGGCGTCAGGGCCGTGGATAGCTCTTTCTCCCTTCTATACCGAACGCCGGAAACACCCGTCGCGGTTACGACCCACCCCTTTACGACCTTTGCCTCGCACGGATCGCCTCAACATCGTAGTAATAGCCCTTCGGCTGCTTCACGAAGTGGAACGCGTTTTCATGGACGTTGCCGAGACGATCCCTGCTCGTATCCATGCCACCTTTGAGCTTGTTCCAGACGACGCTGTTGCGAAGTATCCAGTCTTGATTGTCGGTGAGCTAAAAGGCGATCCGCCAGGGGATACCGACCAACCCCTTGTTGTTGTAACTGTCCCCTATGTTGAGCCAAACCGAACCGGTGCATTTGAGTACCCGCCTAATTTCTTTGAATACGGCACAAAGGTTTTTGACATACTCACGGCATTCACGCTCCAGACCGATGCCACCATTATCGTACTCCCGCATCCCCCAATATGGTGGCGAGGTCATAACGAAGTCCACGGACTCGGAAGGCAATTTCGCAAGCACGTCTTCCGCTTTGCCGCGTAGCAGGAGGGGCGTCGAGCTGCAGCCCGTCCGGTAGCTTTCAAATGCTGGGCCGAACTGTTCCGCCACGACCGGCGCAAACCGCTGGTGATCGAAATGCATTGCAAGCTGTTCGTTCAATGCCTCGCCCTCCGTGCAGGCCGCTTCTCCCGTAACGTCTGTTCCGCTTGCCACTGTGTCTCTGCCGCATCAACCTCAGCCTTTGGCGCATTGAACACGCCCCGCGCTAGGCTCTCAAAGCGTTGGAACGGGATCAGTCCATCTGCATGCGCATCGGCGCAATGCATGGATTGGACGCGCTCTAGTTCGGCTATGTTCTGAAGTAAATCCCAGTCTTCGGACGAGCCAGACGCTTCCACGTCTATCAGCACTCACTTTCGTTATCGAACATATCTATTTGACCATCCACCCAATTGGGTATAGCAATTGCAGCTTTTAATTCAGAAATCGAGCCGGACTTACCTAACATTTTCTGTTCGTATGTATTGAACTCTGAAACGTTGGTTATACATGCCGTTGCAATGTGAATCGCGTCAGGTGGTTTAAGCCCGTGATCCCTTACGATGCCTCGCGCCATGTCTGAAACGCGTCTGTCTACTTGCCGAACAGCTATGTAAGAGTTCTTAAAAAACTCCGATATAAGCTGTTCTTGCTCTGACTTTGGAAGAGTCGTGTCACATTTGACAACTTCCGCAAGTGTGAGCGCGGAAGTGACTATCGTTATCTTACCAGCTTCGGCATAAGCAGTAATGTTCCGCAGTATTCGTATGTGCTGCGGTGTTTGCTGGATGCAATGGATAAAGACGCAGCTATCCCAATACACCCGGTCGCCAAGCGTCATCGCGGAGTCTCCTAACGTATTCTGCTGGATCGACGCCGCCCGTGATGTCCAAGCCTTCCAAGTCGCTGAACTGCGGTAGTTCGCTCTGGCTTGGCATGACTTCAATCTCCTGAACGATGACGGACTTTGGATCGCCTTCTCTCGTAAATCTTATTCGGCCATAAATCGTAACACGATGCCCTAATGCGTCTCTAGCAACCGTAAGATTTTCATCTGTAAACCTGCACTCAACGCGCTTGCCAGTGAAACGATCATACACGGCAAAAACGCGCTGCTTGTGAATGGTAATCATCTCAAGAGTACCCTCAAGAGAACCTTCTTCAGCATACTCTTGCGGGATCAGCTTGCTTACGTTTGCAGTAAATTGCTGCGTCGGTGTAACTGGCGGCGTGTCTTCTTCATAGAAGGTGACAGCACCTATACCGTCATTAAGAACGTTGGCGATTCGTCTAGCTGCATCCAAGCGGGGCAGAGTGAAGTGCGGTGGCGCAAAGCTGGAAGATTCTTCTATAGCACGTAGACCGCTGGTATAGGCGTGAATGGCGGTATGTGTGACTTCGGTTGCTTCCTCAGATTGCCCCTCAATAACCATCGTAAGCGGGCTGTTCATGGAAACAGACACGATTCGCCATTCGATACGGTCCCGTTGATCGGGCGTCAGGTCGCGGGCAATACCGTCCAAAATGGTAAGCGTGTTATTCACAACATCCAGAAAGGAGGAGAGCGGAACGTACTCCTCCTTGCCGACCACTCGAATTGTGAGCCTGTCATTCTTCATTGTTCGTTGGGCGCGGCCCACGCCGCTTACTACGATTGCGAAAACCAGTCTGTTAGTTCTTGAAAGGTAAGCCGTTTTCCTGCTACCTGAGACAAAGATTTTTGAAAACCGTCTGCATCCTTGCCCTGCCGGCCAATAAAGCGGAAGGTCTGCTTGTTCGGGTACGCGTCTAGATGAGCAACGTCAACGCTTAAATACATGCCCTTATTACTACGCTTGAGCAGGCTCAAGAAGCACTCTATGCCGTTGGAATAGATTATCTGCTCACGAACATTCTCTACTGCATGATCGGCCACGTAATGAGCATATTCCGAATCCAGTCCGGCACACCCACGGTGCGCGTCGGTGAACAGGGAACAGCCATCCTGCACGTTGCGCTGTACCCTGTCACGCAGGGTCGCAGCGGTCGTGTCACGCACGACATGTGCTT
>DAIDKH010000027.1 GCA_027450145.1 Chthonomonadaceae bacterium
TTGCGCCATCGGCTCCTAACGATATTATCGCGTATTTGCATCCGTATCGATCCAGCATAGTGTTCACGGCCCATACCACTTCACCTTCGGAGACCAAAGACTTTTCCAAGAGGTACTCAGCCTCTCGACGATTCGGCTTTAGGAGCCAGGGGGCTGCCCCAGCGCCCAATTTGAGCGGTTCACCGCTAGAGTCCAAACAGCACGGAATCTCATGCAGTTTGGCAATACGCTGCATCTCCACGTAAATGTTCGGTGGTGTCCCAGGTGGAAGGCTACCGCATAGTGCCACCATTCTTAACGGGTACGTTGTTACTAGACGTTTGAACTGTATCAACAGTTCTCTGGTCTCGCCAGCGTCTATTTGGGGACCGCACTCGTTAATCTCTGTTTGTGTTCCGTCGTCGGGGTTAATAACTGCAATACAAGTGCGCGTTTCGCCCTGCACCTTAACACACTCTTCGGTCATACCTTCTTTGTGCAACGCGTTGACTAACGTTGCACCTGTGAGCCCCCCTTGAAAACCCGTAACAATTGCTTCCCCGCCCAAAGTGCGGTAGGCACGAGCAGCGTTCACACCCTTTCCGCCAGCCATAGTGTGCACAAGAGACGGGCGGTTGACGATGTCTATCGTGAACCCGGGAATCTTGTATGTCTTATCCATGCAGAGGTTAGGTGTAACCGTAAGAATCATTAAATCTTCTGGCCGCGTTGGTACCGGATTTTTGTGAAACTAATAATGCATTGTACCATACGTGTAGGGACTACCATTACTGTTCTGTGTACCTCTTACGTGTGTGGATCCGCCACTAATCGAGGGATTGCTCTTGTTTTAATAATTCTGTGCGTCGGTTATACAGACATACAAATTACCTGCCGATAATAGAACCGCATGGTCGAAAGTGGGTTTGATTCTCGTGATATTCTGTGCAGATTGAGAGCAGGTGTACTATGTGGATGGATTGGGATGAAGCCAACAGTGAACGTAGCGGGGAACCCGTAACCGCCGACAAACCTAGGTTCAGCCAGCCTATTGGCCGGTTCGATATGTTATTGCCATCAGATGAAGAGTCGAATGCCGTAGAAGAGAATGCTTCGTCTATCTATTTGCGCGCAATGATTGACATGGTAGGACGAGTTCAGCAGCCTCTCACCCTTGCGTGTGTTGCTGCCGACGAATTACCCTTGTTGACCTTTTTAGGCCCCGATGCAACAGCTCTTATAGGTAAGGCCATGGTGAGGTGCATACGGCAGGAAACACGGGATTATGACGTGGTTTCCCGTATACGCGTCCCAGGAATTCCCCTGGTGTTCATGATCATTTGCCCTATGCAGGGTGAGGAGCAGGTTAAACAGATGACACATCGCCTGCAGTTGGCTATGACTGCGGTTTCACCTCGAGGTGATACTCCCTGGTTATCGGTTAGCGCAGGAATCGCGAGCCTCTCGCTAGACGCGTCGGACGCGGAGGCATTACGAAGCAGGGCGGTTTCGTCGCTTCGCCGGGCTCGAAATTCTGGTTCAGGCAGGGTGTGGACACACAGCGACACCGTCAAAACGATAATAGCGGACGAAACCTATCCGCAGGAATAGTAAAGCGCTCTATGTACCAACCAAAACATCGTGTACTTAGCTCTAATATTGATCTGCCCGGTCGCAGCGGTACAGGGGACATTCACGATTCATTGTTGTGCGTGGATATGGATGCATTGGATCGGCCCGATAGGTCAACTGGGCTAAAGACATTGGTTGTAGATGATGACGACCTAGTTCGTGAAACTTTCGCTGCGGTTCTCAACGATGAGGGATATTGCACCGAGACCGCTGCTAGTGGTAAAGAAGCACTAGCCTGTTTGAGCGACAGCAAGTTTGATCTCGTTCTTAGCGACGTATTCATGCCGGATATGAATGGGCTGGAGCTTCTAAACCGAATTCGGCAAGACTACGACGACTTGCCAGTGATTATGATCACAGGTTATGGTAACACGTCTATGGCGCGCGAAGCCCTGGAACATGGCGCATGCGACTTCGTGACCAAACCATGCGGGCCTGGTGAATTGCCTATCGTGGTAGAAAGAAACCTGCTTCGTAAAGCGATGCAGAGCAAGACAACAGAGCTTTATCAACAGGCCTTGCTCTCAAGTCATGAAACTGTGCTAGATGCCCTGTTAACCGCTCTCGACACGCGTGACACGGAGACCCATGGACATTCCGAGCGTGTTACTGCTTACACTATTCAGCTTGCAGAACGCCTACGGCTATCTTCCGACGAAATGTACCACGTAGAGCGAGGCGCCTTGCTACACGATATTGGCAAGATTGGCGTTCCAGACAGAATATTACTCAAGCCGGGCAAACTTACCCCGGAAGAGTGGGTAGAGATGCGCAAGCATCCTATTATCGGATATGCCATGTGCAGCAGGATTGAGTCCTTACGGCAGGCCGCGCAGATAGTGCTCCACCACCATGAGGCATGGAACGGCAGCGGATATCCCTACCACCTCCATGGAACGGATATTCCGCTTGGCGCTCGCCTTTTCGCAGTGGCAGATACCCTGGATGCCATTACCAGCGATCGTCCGTACAGAGCCGCATTACCCTTTGCAGCCGCCCGTGCAGAGATCGTTAGCCATGCAGGCAAGCAGTTTGACCCCACTGTGGTCGAAACGTTTCTGAAAGTGCCGGAATCGCGATGGGTCGAACTAAAGAAGAGGGCAACTCCGTAACGACCCATTCGATGTGATTGGTATATAGTTTTTGACGGTTTGATCTGTTACATTGCCTGTTCAGTAGGGCGCATGAGTATCTCATTCACGTTAACGTGAGAAGGCTGTGTCGCCGCGTAAAGGATCGCCCTTGCAACGTCCTCTGGTGTGAGCTGGGTGATGCTGCTGGCAAGAGTTTCTATGCTAGACTTGGCCTGCTGATGCGTTATATGGTCCCGTAGCTCCGTGGCAACTATGCCGGGCTCTACGATGGTGACACGGATGTTGTTGGAGTACACCTCTTGTCTTAGAGCTTCACTAAATGCATTTACGCCCCACTTGGTAAGGTTGTAAACTCCCGCGCCAGCACGCACTGTACGTCCGGCAGTGGAGGAGATATTAATTATGTGACCGCTTTTTGCGGCCGTCATATAAGGTAGCGCCGCGTGAGTGCAGTAGAGCAGCCCCATAACGTTTGTCTCCACCATGCGGCGCCAATCCTGGGTATTTGCTTCGTGGATAGGGCCGAGCAGCATGACACCTGCATTGTTAACGAGAATGTCCAAGCTTCCGAAGGTATCGGCGGCTCGGGCTACAGCATTTTTGCAATCCTCCTCTACGGTAACATCCATCTCCAGCGCAAGTGAAGTGCCACCTCGCGAGGCAATACTCGCAGCCGTCTCTTCTAGGCGATCAGCCCGCCGGCCACAAATTGCCACAGAAGCCCCCTGCTCGGCGAGTAAAATTGCAGTTGCCTTACCGATTCCTGAAGTCGCGCCAGTGACAAAGGCGGTTTTACCTGTAAGTTGCATCCGTGTTCTCCTACTGCTAACAATATAAGGTTGTTGTGCTAACTGGCAGGAATACGAACTAGCAAGTTACATTGGTTTCAATGCCTTGTAAGGGCTTGGGGCCAAAAGCAGGTACTAACACTGATGAGGCTGAAAAGGGTGTCAACCGTATAATTGAAACCGACGGAACCTTGGTTCAGGTCAGGAGGGAAAAACGGTGAAATTACACGAGGCAAAAGAGTTTATCAATAAGCTGTGCGAAGTGCGATGGCTCGATCGATCTGGCACAGAGCAGTCGTGCGTATCGCTCATCTATGATGTAACCTTTGTACCGCTTTACGGGGGATACGTCGTGACAGACACCGACGATATCCGACTTGATAAAATCGTTGATATTGTTGCCGCAGAGACAGCAACGCCAGTAGCTGCTGTGTACTCAGAATCGATGAAAATAGCTGCCTAAAGAGCAGTAGCGTTGGAAGGTGAACCAAGATACCCGACGGCTATTTCGGATAGCTGTCGGGTATTTTATGCTGCGCTGCCCAGCCGGAATGTGGGGCCAGACCCGGATCGACGTTCACGAACCTGTTGTGCTGCGCGGTTTGCCTTAAGGGTGATAAGTTCAAAAACATCCACATCAGGAATGTTCTTCTCCACGTAATCGTATGCGCCCATTTGCATGCAGGTCACGGCGTTTCTCACGTTCCCATAAGCAGTGAGAATTATGACTGCAGAAAGGCTGTCGCGATGAAGCGCAGCTTGCAGTATTTCAACGCCGCTGTTTTCACTCTCCATTGACATATCTGTGATAATGACGTCGAACGCCGGACCGCCAGCCACCAACATCGTTAGTGCGTCTTCTGTTGAACTCGCACAGTGAACTGAATGGTCTGCGCGTTCAAGGCGTCTCTTGAGTGCATCTTGTACATCTGGTTCGTCGTCAACTACTAAAACTCGTGCCATGGGTTATATCACCTCTTCTGTTGTCATTGCCGGCAATACGATTTCAAACATCGCACCCATTCCAGGTTTACCAATTTCTCGTATCGTGCCATGGTGGGCTTCAATCACTCCTTTAACAATCGAGAGGCCCAGTCCCATGCCGCGTGATCGGGTGGAAAAAAACGGACGGAATATCTGCTCCTTAATTTCCGTGGGTACACCATTGCCGGAGTCAGCGATGACGGCTGTTACAAATAGCTGCACTGGCATGGACGTGTTTCCTGTACTTGGCTTCATCTCATCAACAGTTGTGCTTATGCTAACGGTACCGCCGCAGGGCATAAACGACACTGCGTTCTCAAGTAGCTCGCCAATAGCACGCTTTAGGCGCGAAGCATCTGCCATGATAGCAGGCAATAGTTCACTGTAATGCTCATGTAGGTTCACTGATTGATGATGCAGGAAGCATTCGTTTGCTGCTTCGTGAAGCAGTGTATTGAGCGAGCAGCACCTGGTGTTAAGCTGAGTTGCCGTGAGGAAATCACGGAATTCGGTGAGGATGTCTTCCAGGCGATAGATGCTCTGTTCTAAGCCGTTTGTCAGTTGAACGAGCGGCTGCTGGTGACGGTGCGGTAGGCTTTGTAGATGGTGTTTAATCTCGTTAACATGGCCCTTGATAGCAAATGTCTTATTGCCCACCATGTGAACTGATCGTGCAGAAAGCTCTCCCCACGCTGCCATACGTTCATTGCGAAGGCGCGCGTCGAAGGCATTGTGCGTTTCCAGGGCGGAGCCCAATTGGGCTCCCGTGGCGCAGAGGATGCGCTCATCGGTCTCGGTAAATCGTGCTTGAAACCAGCTTGGAGTATTACGAGGGCGCGATACGCGAAGCACCCCCAGTACTCGGTCACGGAAATAAACCGGTGCTGCCAAAAATGCTCCCATGGCGTCTGGCGTCATTTCCGAGAACCTACCTCGCCAGCGGGCGTCCTGTCGTGGATCCTCAAGACGTATCGCACAGCCAGTGCTAGCTACTGATCCTGTAAGCCCCTCACCAATGTTGTATGCGGCTTCGCCAACCTTTTCTTGTAACGATCCTCGCGCGGAGTGCAGAACCAGCTGAGTGCGCGCATCGTTCATAAGGAACAGTGAACAGGCTTGACAGTGAAGCGTAGATACCACAAGGTCGAGGACTTTGCGCGTAAGGTGTTCGCGGGTAGTTGCTGCCGCGAGTTCTAAACCAATTTGACCCAGTGCACGTTCTCGCCGAACGAATGTCTGCGTAACAAGGGCAGTACCAATCACGTTAGCCAGCGTTTGTAACACAGCCACGCGTTGAGGGTTATACCAGGCCGCTTCGCCGCTCTGCACATTTAGAACCGCCTGAACCAGGCCCTCCGAATCGAGAACCGGCAGCGCAACCTCACTCATCACGTCCGTAAAGTGGCTTACGTAATACTGATCTGTCAACACATTCTGGGCGACGTATGGTTTAGAGGTGATAGCCGCTCTGGCGGTTATTCCACTCTGTGTTGCGTTGTGGACTGTGAGACGGCTGTCCTTGTCTTGAGGTGACCAGTCTAGACCCTGCGCTGCAAGTACCTCCAAAAGGCCAGTCGCCGGATCTATCCCTGCTACGAAGGACCTTAGCGAGTCCGTGAACTCCAGTGCTGCTTTCAGCGCGTCATTAATGACCAATTCACTCTCGTGGTGCAGCACGGCCCGCGACATGAGCGCGTTTACACGATCCACATAGTCTGTAGTCAATTGGGGTGCATCTCATCTGTCATAATGGGATAATCGGCAATTTTAACAGGTATCTGAATGGCGTGAGCGAATTGATTATGACCTATTGGGGAGAGCGACAATGAAAGCAGTCATCGAGGGAATGCGACCGGGCGAGCCTGTACTCACCGACGCCGACGGTCGTCGTGTGGCCCTGGTTCTGAAGCTCGTACCAGAGACAACGGACGAGGTGGCGGAGTTAAAGAGGTTCTGTCGCCTTACAGACGCGTTTACATTCGTGATAGATGAGGAGTATCGCCTGAGCAAGAAATATACGGCACCTGTTTACGGAGAGCGCACGTTCGCGTTTGCCCACCGCGTTAGCGAGGAGGAACTGAGATAGTTAATTGCTTACTAGGTGATAGAATGCAATCGCTTTGCGTAATTAAATTGGTCATTAATTCAAGCAGTGTTTATGGCACAATTTATAGGGTTGGCACGCAGACAGTGTGGCCAATGTGCAATTTATCGTGGGAGTGCGTAGTTTATGAATAGAAAATCGAGTGTCACACCGCTCATCCTCATCGTAGTGATGGTGGGGGCACTGTATGCCATCTCGGTACGGGTGAATCAGCCGCCGCCCCAACCGCCCAAGGAGGTACCTCAGCAAGCGCCGGTCTCTCCAGCCGACAGCAAAAATCGCCAAACGAGTATGCAGCGCAAGATGGCGGAGGAAGCGCGAAAGTCTATGGCCGCCAAAATGCACGGCAATAAGCCAGCAAAACCGCGGCCGAATCCATACTCCATTAACGTTAGCGACAACTATTGGTTCCACGGCAAAATGGGAGTCACCGGCATTAAGGCGGAGCGTGAAAAGGTGAAGAAAGAGGAAGCCTGGTTGAAGGCGCATCCGCTGGCTCCTCCGATGCCGCCTCCTGATGCAGGACCTCCTGGAAATCCACCAGCGGCGAATCCTGGGAGGACCGCTTCACCAGTCCCGAATCCTTCAACGGCAAAGGCTGAAAAAACCAAATAGGCTCTTAAACAAGGAAGGCTGGTTGTGCTAAATGATAGCATCCAGCCTTTCGAACATATGCCTCATAGTAACCTCGTCTTAAACTTGTAGATCCACCAGCCAATTTCAAAATTAGGTATTGACATACGCACTCATTTATGTTAAAGTTGCAAAGCTTCGGAAAGATCATGGCGAAGGCTTTGATCATGTTCCCAATACCAATTTCCGTTTGTGGCTGCAGCGCTTTGAAACACAGTTGCAATTGCATGGAGATCCGTGTTCAGAAACGCATCAGGGTTTCACATTTTAACTCACCTGGGTTGACCAGGAAGCCTGCCACATGGATGAATTCATCTACGGGCTCGGCAAGTTTATCAAGGAGGCAATACTGAATGAAGAGGATGGCATGCGCACTGGCAGTTATCGCTGGTGCTGCTTACCCGCTAGCGGCTTCGGCGCCCGCGTCCGCGGAACAACCTGTGATTTCAAAGGCAGGTTCGTTGCAGCTGGCGGTAAGTTCGCCCGTCACGCCGCCTAACGGCGGCCCAGTGCTGTTGAAGGTGCGCTACAATGGCGGCAATATCGGTACCATTGCCCTTTACATTGACGGTTCGTTGGTGAGCCGCAAGCCATTGGTTACCCGCCTTGGGCACGGAACAATCGAGTTTCGCATAGAACCAGGTCTCATTCCTGCAGGTGATCACCGCATTACCGTTGCCGCAACTGACCTTCAGGGTAATTCGGTGGAAGCTCGCACCACCGTTCAAGGCGAGTCACCAATCGAGTCCGGTCCTGTTTCGCTAGTGTTCCCCAAGCGGGGCGCCGTGGTACAGGGTGTTATTCCCATACAAGTCAAGATTGATCCTTCAGTTAGCCAGCCTTTCGTCACCTTTCTCGTAGATAACCAGTTTCTGGATCTTACCAACTATGCTCCATTTTCCTACAACTGGAACAGTGCCCACATTGCAAATGGCCCTCACACCATCACCATTGAGGTGATCGACGGCAATACGCAAGTACGTGTGCAGACGTTGAATATTCCTATTGTAGTCAACAATCCGGGCGGTCTTACGATGCGGCACGATTTCACTGGTACCGGAAAACAAAACCAGCCCGCCGGATTGGCATCACCGGTCAATCACATCACTAGAGGTATAACCGGGAATATGGCTGCTGCCACCCCGGACGAAGTGGCTGCTCCGTCATTCGCTACTGGCAGTGTCACAGGGTCCGCCGCACTTGGCGCGCCCCGAATTGCCGGCTTCAATGATCCATCGCACACTATTCCCGTAGTAGCTGAGCACAATACTGGCCCGCTGCATTTCACTGCGGTTCCCAACTCTGGCAACAGTGCTCGACCAATACATCCTGGCATTATGGGTCTTCTCGAGAATACTCATCAGAGCGTCTCATTCGAAAATGAATCCGACCTTGCGGCCCCGGCGCTTCTAGCTCCGCACCGAGCGGGAAATTTCGCTGCAATGCCGTCCCAAGGCGTGGAGATTGCAACGGCGCAAACCAGTGCCAGAAGTGTATTCCGACCCTCCAGCCACGTGGTAGTAGGACACTCCAACGTGTTTACCAGCGCAGGCGGAATTCAGATCGCGTTTGACAGCACGCGCCTGGTGTTCGATGTGCCACCGAGAGTAGTGAATGGGATACCGCTTGCTCCGTTCCGGCAGATTTTCGAGCATACCGGCGGGGTTGTACAGTGGTTCAATCACTCCAAAACCGTGCGTGCCATTAACAGTAACCACGAGATCGTGTTCCGAATAGGGCACAAGCATGCCACGATCAATAACCAACGCGTTAAGATGCAGGTTACGCCTTACATTGATCGAGGTCGCTCAATTGTTCCGCTGTCGTTCGTGAAGCAAGCATTGAATGTAACCGTTCATTTTGATCCTCGAACGGGTCACATCAACATTGAAAGTAAGCAGTAGCGCTTAACACGGCTAGTTGCAAGTACGAAGGGCTCTGTACAGCATGAATGTACAGAGCCCTTCTTCGCTTTCGTTGCGATTGAATTACGCGGCAGCGTCAATGGCATCGCCGCTTTCATACGGCTGTTGATCAATCGTAGCGCTAGGTTTGGTCTGATTCTCTGTGGGTTCCGTTTGAGCGGGTTGGGATTGCTCTATATCCGGCATTGCAACAAGTGCCCTGCGCGCTGCGGCTCGTATGTAGGGGTCTGGGTCTAGAGTCCGTGCTTTCATGGCGTTCCGTTGCGCGTCGCCAGATTCCTGACCTAGTTCGCTAAGATGGGCCAACCTAAATTCTCTGCCGAGCTTGTCACTCCAGAACGCCGATTCATCCATTGCCATTTCACAGCCATGATGCTTTGCCAAGGACATCGCCAACTGTTCAATCCCGTCGTCTGACTTTAGCGCGCTTTGCACGGCCGAGTACACCTCGGGATGCTGGTACGCTTGTGAAAGCTCCTGCAGACCTGCAGGTAAATCTGCTGCATTGGCTTCATCATCGGCACTGGCTCGCCTGAACGCGCGGGAGATCTCTTCGGGGGTGTAGTCACCATAACCGAGCCGGAGTGAAACGATTCTTGCTGCTGCTGTCAGGACGTTTGGCTCCTGGTTCTCAGGCTTCCAGTGCGAATGCTGCGCGATGGCCGACGCTGCAACTGCCAGGTCGTTACCGGCACCGGCAAGTTTCTGCACTTGTTCCTCCTCACCCTCGTTAAAAAGGAGCCATTTCACTATCATGATGCGAGTCTTTTCCGCGGCGTCGGCTCGTTCCTCGGCAGCGTCCAACAACTCCGTGACACTCTCAGGATTAGCGCGCATGAGGGCTGGCAGGGCATATCCACTCTTGCTGTGAAGAGCGGCATGCACCGCGTGGTGCAGTGCGACGGGATGGTCGCTCTCTAGGAACAATGCACTAATGATATTCTCTCGCTGGCGGGCCGGTAGTTCATGCAACTTACTATCTACCACTTCGTTTGCAAGGTGACCATGGACGGTAAGCACTGCCGCGATCGCTGCATCGCGCGTGTTTGTTCTCAGCACGACTTCGCTGTCTGTCTGCAACTGCCGTTCCTGGTCCAGAACATGTTTTAATGCCTTTGTGGTGCCCTCATCCAGCCATGGGAGCGATGCGAGTGCTGCTGCGGCAGGCAGAAAGCCGTCACCCAACAGCAGCTGTACCCACGTTTTCTCATAACGGTCATTGGTATGGCGCGCCAGAGTGGCAGCACATTCTGCACGAAGGTCCGCACCGCTCTTCTCGTCTTGCATAGCGGCAAGGAGGATCTCTTCACTCTTTCGTGCAGTGTATGGCATTAGAAGAGTTGCCGCGGAGGTTCGGATTTTGGTTGTTGGTGACTGTAAAAGCGGCAATAGCGCCGCAGCATAGGCGGGTGGCACACATTCCAATACCGCACGAGCATGCCGCAGGACGGAGGGTTCCAGGAGGCGTGCAGGCGTGGAAACTAGCTTGCTCATCCAATCCTTACTGTCGCAGCGTATGGGTGGTTGTGCATCGTAGATAAGCGGCGGTGTCTCCGGTGTAGAAGATTTAGCCTTCCTAGCCGGCCGCTCCACCGGCGTCTCGACCGGTAGGAGCGGTGCCGACTGCGAGCGATTCCATGGAAATCCCTTCGTTTTCATCTTGTATCTCCATTTAGGTGCAAATGCTAGTAACCAACGTAGGGCGAACTGAAAACCAGCATACAGTCGCCGAAAATAGAGCAATAATGTCGCAACGAGCAACAAAAGCAACATCCACCATACCCACGACGGAACTCGATGGGTTGAACGATTTAGCCTGACAGCGATGCCTCGGGACGAGGCTCCAGAATCCTGGCCCTTTACGGTGCTGGCATGATGCGAAATGTCATGTGGATGAGTCGAGTTAACATTGGAGGGTTGCGAGCCGCTGGTGACACCGGTGGATCCCGATTCAGAGGAGTTTGTAGGTCCTGTCGATGCCTTCACGGAGTTAGGAGCGGCGCCAATGGAACGTAAGGCTGGTGTAGAGCGATCGTTTGCATTGGATGACGTGGATGTGCTACCAGAGCCAGGAGACAATGGACTGCCCCCCGAAGGAGCCGTGTCTAGAGGGCGATTTGGGGGTGCTGTGGCAGGTTGTTCCGCCACGGGGTATTGTGATCCTCTACTCGGGTCCCGAGTTGTCCAGTGTTTGCTGCGCGGCGCTGGCGGTGGTACTGTCGAGGCTGAGCTTGCAGCCGCGCGTTTTGAGGCCGCTGAACTGTCAGTAAATCCACTGGGGCCGATTCCTGGTGGAGTTGCGCGGCCGATCATCGGCGAGTTGTGGGGATTTGCTTGACCACTGCGCGTGGCCGCTAGTGCGGTATGGTGTGCCGACGGGTGTTTAAGTATGCCGGCATAATGAAGTAATGAACGAGTATCCGTCTGCCAATTCGTGCTGTGCAGCACAACTGTTATGATCTGTCGGCCATGAACTAGAGCTTCACCCACAAAACAGTAACCGGCCTTCGCCGTATAACCTGTTTTGATTCCCTCCATCCCAGGTACTGACCCCAACAGCGTGTCTGTGTTGACCAACGTCTCGATGCGGCCGCCAGGAAGGTCTATTTTGGTTGAATGAGTGCCCACTGCCCGTGCAAATGCCGGGTTGTTCATCGCCATTCGAGCGATCAACGCAAGATCCCGTGCTGTTGCAAGGTGGCCAGGCGCATCCAAACCGTCCGGATTGACAAAATGGGAATGAGTTGCACCAGCTTTGGCGGCGAGTTGGTTCATTTTGGCGCTGAAAGCGGGAATACCTGGCCCTAGTGCCTCACCCACGGCTTCGGCAGCATCATTGGCGCTTTTAAGCAACATGGCATAAAGCAGGGTTCGAGCCGAATAGGATCTGTTGGGTTGTACGCCAAGGGCAAGTCCCGGCATTGAAGCTGCGGTGGTGGTGGCCGTGATTGGAGTTGTGGGCGGGAGTTGTGCTAAGAGGAGCGCGGTGACGATCTTTGTGGTGCTTGCTGGTGGAAGTGGCAAATCAGGGTTATGGCCGTACAGCACGGTACCCGTCTCGGCGTCCATCACTACCGCAGCTTTGGCGGAGATCGGCGGCGGTGCGAGAGCCAACAGTGCTGTCGGCATGAGCGAAATAACGCCTGCAACGAGGCAGACGAAAAATCCCCGATGACAGGCGACCAAAATGTGCCGACCTCCTGCTAAAGCGTGGATATCGCCACTTCCCATGGCGTTACCAGCATTATTGGCAGGTTAGAGGCATTTACTCATAGCGCGGCAGTCTATTTAGTTGTCTTGAGTTCCTCTTGGTCTCGGGCAGTTGTCGTTGGAACAGTGTACAAGTGCACCTTGTCACCGGCCGCTATCGCCAGTAGAGTACCGTCCGGAGAGAACGCAATACTGCTCACCATCTCCGGAGCGTAGAGGGTTACTAACCGTTTGAAATCGTCTTCCTTGAAATCGGCCATCAGATACGTATCTCCAGTGTGTGTTCTCAGCAATTAATTCGCGCCAGGTGCACCAGGAACCTGCGGTGTAGATGGCTGCGTGGTGGTCGGAATGCTCCCAGCAGGCGGAGTTGAGCTGCTGTTAGGGGGCGGCTGCACTGGCTGAACAGGTGTCACCGTAATAGACTGGCTTACCGTTTTACCCAGGTTATCGGCGGCAGTTAGCTCAAAGGTGGTGGGCGTATTAACCTGTACTTGCACCGAACCGGAGGATGGCAGGTTGGTGCCCAAAGAGGCTCCTTGATCACTGGTGATAGTGACACCCTGGCTTCGAATTGCAGACCACTTAAGTGTAATGGTACTACCCGTAGTTACCTTTTTGGGTTGGTAATTAAAACCTACAATTTTGGCGACACTTGTATCCGCGGATACAACGACAACGGTGACTCTACGCTGTGCGGGAGATCCTTTACTGCCCTGTAGCGGCATTGCTCGTAACGTGTAAGTCACGGACGAGGGGAGAGTGGGCGGCGCGGGTTTGACATCGGTTGATAGCGTGAAACTCGATAGGTGTTTATCTCCCGGGTCCAAAATATAGCCTGAACTGTTTTTGCCCTGCCACGTGAATGTAACGGGTTCGCCCAGATGAATTTCTGTACTGTCGGCAGCAAATGACTGTAGAGACGGTGGCGGCGGCAGTGGTGCCGGGTTTACCTGAACCTGAGCGGAAGCATCGGTTTTGCCGCCAGCTCCACTTGCTGAGAGGGTGTACCGTATTATCTCCACATGACTGCACAACTCGGGAGTAACGGTCATGTTACCGCTGCTGGTACTGGGAGGCACATCGTAGACTGACTGGTTGGTAGTCTCGCTTGCCGAGGACGGAGCGTTAGGTAAAGGAACCTCACGGTGGCTGAGCGTGAATTTAAGGTGTTCACCCTGAACATTCCACGACAAAGTGACCGGAGTTCCAGCCGTTACGACAGCAGGTGTAATGTTAAAGGCGACGATATGAGTGGCAGGTGGTTTCGGCGGTCGGAACAGCGCGTAACCTGCGGCACCAAGCATTACAACAAGTAGAAGCAGTCCAACCACGGGCGAGAGCAGGGCGTACCGCTCGATCTGACCCTGGGTTTTTCCCGCGACGTAGGAGTCGTCCATCGAACGCGCCCATACAGTAAAACCAAACAGGCGCGGATTACCTAGCCATGCAGATACTTTGGGACGCACAGCAAGGGGGACCGTGCGGACCTCGCTCGGTTTTAGTGTGAGCCTATCCACATCAAATTCGTAGGCACACTCGTCGTCTGGATCGCTTGCAGATAGCTCTACAACCTGCTCGGAATTTCCAAGGTTGGTGATTTGTACGTCGAAGTCGTTTAGAGGCCGCAGGAAGGTGGCAGCGGCACGGCGCGGTGCCATGTCGGCCTGCAATGAACCAAACGGCTTAACAGTAAGCATGGCCTGCGCGAGACCCACCTCGCCAGTCTCCATGGCTTGAACGCGCACTACAAATGGATATGAACCGGCCCTGTTTGCACTCGATCTTGCAATGCGGAAATTTACACGCTCCTCGGCAGTTGCTCCGGCAGCTACGTTCACTGCGGGAACAGGAATGTTGTACCACTCGATGTCAACGCCCTCGATCTCAATTACCAACCGATCTGGCGCCGGCTGCTGGTTGACCATCGTGACGCTTAATTTGACCGACGTTCCAGGCTCTGCGATTAGGTCTGGTTCAGATAGCGTTACAACAATTTTTTGTATCTCTGGTGTGGTAGAGGACATATGCTGAACTAAACCCCCGCATGTGGGTAAGGTGTACTCTCAGTGGCGTGCAAACACAGTATATGTACGGAGCGCGTATAAATAATGGCCATGGAGTCATTATAGTAGAGTGAAGAGACGTTTGTCAATGTAAGTGCTTTTGCCTCTGCTTGCGCGTGGGCTACCGGGTGCTCCAACAACTGCAACCAGGAATGGTTGTGCCGCAATCGAAAACATGCACGAGCCACTTGCCGCCTGCAGTTGTCTGCACCAGCCAATGAGCCGAACTATCCACATGGTATCAGCTCAACTTGGATTAAAGACGATTATGACACCCTACCTTGAGCACGGTGCCAGATTAATCATTTGTTACCGCATCGTTTTTAGTTATTACCGCGCAACTATTTGGCTCATTTTGCAGTTCGTTATGGCGCGGGTGTCACAAGCAACTTGTCAGCCTAGAATGGTGGCTTCGTGTACTCTAAACCTCCCATCAGTTCGCTTATGCCGTAGTAGCATTGATTAATCGATAAACGCATCGCTGGCCCCTTGAAGCATGAGCACACGTTTGCTGTGATGCTACTACGATGTTTTTGTAGACTGTTGCGTGAGATATTGCCACGGTGTGGATTTGCAAAAGTAGTTGTGCAAAAAATAATCGAAATTAATTGAATAATGTATTGACACTATTGAAATTATATGATAGGATGGGTTGGTGGTTGGTGGTTGGTGGTTGGTGGTTGGTGGTTGGTGAAATATCATCCACAATTTTGCAGCCAAGCACAACCTAGCCGTGATCATACTCAAAAGGAGACAAACCATGATCAATCAACCAGGTTCTAAAGTGATTCGTACAACCCTGCTTCTTCTAAGCTTTTGCCCTGCGATGGCGATTGCGTCCGAGCCGCCGATGCCTTCCCCACCACCCACAACAACCTCGTACTACGCTACGTGCTCGCCAATGCGAAGGTACACCTGCAAGAATATCCCGTGCGCCATTGACATGACTGTGTCCGGATATTTCAACGGGCAAGGTAAGGCAGTTATAGCCGTTCCCGGTACCAAATTTAGTTTCAACATCTCTGGCACTGCTGGCGGAAGCTTTTCGTATCCTTTGAGCTCAAACTTCGTTCAGGATGTAAATGCAAAAGGTGCAATCTGCATGGGCACCGACGTGTCGGTTCAACAATGCGTAAGTAAAGCGCTTGTTTGCGGGCAATATGGTGATTACCTTGGCCCCAACTGTAGTATGATTATCCCGTTGGTAAATCCTATTACTTTTCCTGGTTACCTGTCCTCGTGCTAATTAGGTGGCGAGTCTGGTTGGTAAATACGCTGGCAGGCAGCAGTTTAGCATCTATCTGCTGCCTGGTCTAGATTGATGGCTAAGTAAAGGTCGTCGAGGATTTAGTCTCCTCAAGCCTTTGTAGCTAATTGGGAAATGCGGACCACGTAGTCCTGTTGAATTGTGTGAGCAAGTGTTGGTTTTCTACTGGGTGGATTAAGTGAAAGTTCTGCCGCGAGTACCAAGGGGCATCCTCAGCGGAAGGTTCTAACGATAGCGGCTCCTGGTCCATTAAGAGGTGCGCGAATGATGTCAATTGCTCGCATGCAAATTGTTGCTTGCTTAACTGTTCTTTTTACATTGGGGTTCTGGCCAATCGGCGCATATGCAGCTCAAACTCCAACGACCCCCTCAGCAGAGGTGCTGTTGAACTCCTGGCAGGCATGGATTCACAATGTTGGAGCGAAGTTACATTCGTATCAACTGAATGCAACTTCCAGTTGTGTTGAGGCACACTCGAAAAATCAATGGCAGGCTATTGTAGATGGCAAACAGTATCGTTGGTCCTATCAAAACCCAATAGTGAATCCCCAAGCCGCAATGCAGACGAGCGCTATATTAGCAGTGAACCGTGTGGGGTGGTCGTTTTTAACGTACCAAACTGGCGCTAAGCCGCCAGACAAGAGTTACCTGGGCACACAGTACACGCAGTCATTCACAAGCCTCCACAGTGGACTTCATTGGTTTTATGCGCAGAATGTGCCATTCAGCCTGGCCGATTTCGCTCGGTATCCGCAAATACTATGGTCACACTTCCCTCTTGAGAACCAGTTGCCGCTCATTTCATACTATCAACGAGAGTTGGGCCACCTTACTGTAAGTGTGGTGAAACCGCGCGGCGTCTCTAAGAGCAGTAGATACCGACTCACAATGCCTCAGCGCTATATTCCATCAGACCTTGCATTGCCCAGGTACGTGGATTTTCGGGTGCTGAATGGTACATTCATCCCAGTGCGGCTCGTTGTTTATGTTGGCAATTTAAAAACAATGGGGTCGATGCGCCTCCGAGTCTACTTCACTGGCGGCGGAATGTTCGCTGGGGTTTGGTTTCCTACCCAAATTGCGGCAGACTCAGATTTTGTGTCGTATTACCGGACACACCCGTATGCTCGGTTCTGGTCACCAACATTTCATGGTAGAGTCAGTTTGGACGTTAGCAAGGTGAACCAGCCATTTCCAGAATCGGACTTTACTATTGCTTTCCCACCTGGTACGCACGTTACGATCAACAACGTGAGTGAAGTTATCCCGCTGAACCACGTGGAACCCAAATGGAAGGTGCTTGCGGTGAGAGCCCTCTTGGCAATTAGTGCAGTTCTTGTGATCGGCATAGCGGTAATCGCATTACGTCGGGCACGATCCCGAGGCAGTTACGCCCAATAGGGTGGTCGTGACTGCAGCTTGTAGTTGCCAGCGAGATTTCAGTTCCAGCCTGTTTGCAGCCGGAAAGTTGCTGGTGAACAACTTGGGCCTGGCGCCTTGTTACTGGCAGACACTACAAGCGAAATGCATTGACGTCGCACATTCTCGAGGACATTTCTTCTGAACGCGCGGAACGGTTGCCCAATTGCTTGCAGTTGTGGTCGCTGAATCAGATCACAAACTGGATGAAACTGTAGGTGAAAACAATGATTTACCGTATCATGATTGGTGTGGGCATGGCGGTTGCGATCTGTGGACTGATGTATTCTGCGTCCAATTCACCGTTGAGCAGAGTTCCTGCCCAATACTGCGGTGTCTGTACAATGCCCCAGGTAGCGCATACCTCGGGAATTCTGACACAGTATCCTCGAAGAAACGGGGTGCGGCGGTGAACCCCCGTTCTGCGCGTACTAACACGCTGTGGATAGTAATTGTGATCAGTGAGCTGTTGCTCCCCGGTTCAACACGGGCCGCACGCCTGCCGACCGCACCATCGCCTCAGGTGTTAGTTGGTGCCTGGCAGGAATGGGCCGAGTTAGTGGTAGCAAACATGCGCTCTTACAGGCTTGATGGAACGGTGTTGGTTGCTTATTCTGCAAAGCCTGTCCAATGGCACTCAATTGTGGATGGCACACGATATCGCTGGTGGTATCGATATCCGCGGGTAAAGGGATCTCATCAGGCCATTTGGTCCGACACACTGGCTGTTAACGGCTCACGATTCAGCTGCCTGGAGCACCAAGAGAAAACTCTTGGTGTACCCGCTCCGCTTACAGGCGCCAACTACCAGAATGATCACGACCAGCTCCAACCGTACCTGCATTGGTTTTTCGCTCAACGGTTGCCGTTTAATGTACAGGACTTTAGTCAGTATCCACACCTCCTGATAGCCGACTCACCAGTGGAATATCAAAAGCCCTTGGTAGATTACTACGCTGAGAACCTTAGGAACCTTGCCGTACATGAGGTGCTTTCGCGCGGTACAAATAACAATACGCGGTATCGCCTTTCGTTACCCGCTCGCCTCATCCCTTCGGGACTGGTCATGCCTTGCGACGTGGAGTTTGTTGAGAAATCTGGCACGTTTGTGCCCGTAAACTTCGTTACCTACGTCGGCGATCACACGAGCGCTTTTGGCATTCGGTATATCATCCAATTTGTGCATGAAGCACGGTACGCGGGAGTATGGTTTCCCACTGTTATCCATGTCTCCGTTGCAATGTCAACCAGTAGGAGCGCACGTCCTAGTCACAATCGGGTATGGGTGCCTCAGAAAAGCTTTGGTGGTGTGTACACAATTGCCATTAGCGACGTTAACCAGGAATTCCCTCCTTCCGACTTTACGATTAACTTCCCACCAGGGACGCAACTGGTTGGTAACTTTGCCGCTTCGTCCGGCTATGGCTACCCACCAAGGCGCAGTTTGAATGTTCGAGCAATCGTGATCATTGCAGGATTATCCATCATACTATTCGCCTGGGTTATGATGCAGATAAGCACGAAGAACGGCCGAGAGGGCAAACAACCCAAATGAAAATGCGCGTAGTAACGATACTCACAGTTGGGGCACTATGGTGCTGTCTGGCGCTTCTGTGGATGCACCGCCGCGCGCCACTGGCAAATCCCGCCGTTAAGGTTGGCCTTACTTTTGTCGATCCATCATCAAAGATCCCTTCGGTGTTGCCTGGAACATATAATGACGTGGCCATTCTGCAAAACAAATCCGCTAAGCCTGTCTCTAATGTACGGCTCACAACAAGCTGCTTTTGTACCCATGTTGACGGCAATAAATCCCTCGGCACACTACAACCGGGTGCCTCAAAGAACATTAGGTTTCACTTAGATTGCATAAAGCCAGGGATAATGACGGAGAGTATCAATGCCTCTGAAGGGCCGTCGCCCTTTCCGGTGACCGAGCAACCCATTGCAGTTCGTGTACTCAATCCGATTGTATGTGACGGGAACACTCTCAGTTTTCCGATATTGCATCGATCTGTATATGGCAGCCCTACCGCCGCCCTGAAATTCACCGCGCCCGTGGCTCCCGGTATCACGAACCTCAATCTACGCACAGATATACCCTGGCTCCACGTACGACAAGCGTCCGTGAGGAATGGGATGTTCCACGCCATGCTCTACGCCGATGGAGATGCACCGGAAGGTACGTCTCAGACTATTGCTCGAATGGTAATTCAATATAATGGCCACAGCGCCAAGGGAGAAATGCCGTGCGTTTGCGTTGTACGGTCTGCCGTCTCCGTCAAGCCTCACAATCTGTTCTTTGGTGTAATGCATGCGGGCCAGATGAGCGGAAAGTTTCCTGTTATTTTGAGTGGTAACCTTGGGGCGTCTAAACAGGTTAGCGTACAGTGCGGCGTACCTGGTCTTCAATGCCATATTGCCGGTTATAAAGGGGGAACGCTAACTGTTGTGGCACAGTTTTCCTCCCACATACCCGGAAACATTGCTGGTAATATTACGGTAATGGTCGGCAAAAGAGCCGTTGCACGTGTGCCCGTCTCCGCGTTTGTAGTGCCCAAATGAGTGAGCGCGGCTATTCGATAGTGACGCACGCCGTTGACTTCGCGGCTGAAGTACTTACATTAGGTTGTATACTACCGTGCCTGCTTTGGCCATACCTGCGATTTTGTCCTAATGTCGGCCACGTGCCGCTGTCCCTGCTTCTCAGCGCGACTGTCAATCGCCCAGGTATGACCGGTGTCGCGCTTGTTGTAGGTCTTCTAATTACGGTAGCCGTCTATGCGACTAAGGGGCGCCAGGCGGGCGCCCTCTCACTTATTGGACTGCTTTTCGCGGCATGTACTGCTATTCGTTACAGTTACGACAGCGCAATGATTCTTCCTTGGCTAGCATTCATCCTCTGTTTGGCAGTTATGGGAGATGCACGTCTTACTATTGCTGCATTCCTGTATATAATGCTCATTGCGAATGTCACTGTTGGAGCCGTTGCTTATGCAATACACCTTCACCAGTTTTCTGCAGCAGTAGTTGGTGTAAGGGCTTCTGGTCTATCCGGATCTCCAATCCTATTTAGTCCGCTTTGTATGTTAACGTTCTTCGGCAGCGCCGCGCTCCTAGGCACATCAAAACGCTGGGTGCGGTTAGCGGCACAAGTAGTTGCAATAATGTCCGTGGTCATGCTACTGTTAACATTTACGCGCGCGGGATGGATCGCCACGGCTATTGCTAGTGCTGCAGGTATAGGCTACCTGCGTAAGTCCACAAGGTTATGGATGTTGACATTATCGGTGGTCGTCATGGTAGGAGCCTTCCTGGTTCGCGCTGATGGAAAAGTATCACGAATTGCGCATGAGCGTTCCCTTACGGGGCGCACGAAGACCTGGGCGTTAGCAGGAAGTGCTGTCCTTCAGCATCCCATCTACGGGCTCAACCCCACTCAGCAAGAGACCCTTCAGCAACGTACCGTCATTCTCCTTACCGCACAAGGGTATAAGGACATCTCGCTATCCGCAAAGAACACGTACCTGGATTTCGCCATAGATTATGGTGTGGCAGCTCTCATGCTGCTGGTCCTAATGTTCGCCGCGATCATGAGGAAATGCTTGCGCACGCTCAAAGTGCCATCAATGAACCATGCACACAAGATGATCGTTTGGTGGTGCCTGCTCGCGATCATCGGGCTGGGTCTTGAGTCTCTAGTGGACGACACACTGTTTTTTCACAGCGATACTCTTCCTGTAACGGTTGTGCTGTTAACACTTTTAGGTCTTGCTGGAGGTATTGCGTTTACATCAGGTTCGGGCACCACCGAGGCGGCATCACCAACTAATGACTAGTACACCTGTACGTCCCTCAATGTTAGAACATAGTCCGTCGCGTGGCCGCAATCGATTGGCTGCGACTTTTAGGCTTGGCTACCTTTTGTGGATGCTTAGCTTCATAAAGGACTGGTTCACCTCCGAGGCAACTCAATATCCAGAGAGGATATTTGCCAAGCAGGCAGTCAGCATATTGGTCGTGGGGGCCATTCTGTTATGGCCTGCCACCCGCGGTCCAAAGCTTCGTCTTCTGTGGTCAATAATTGCGGTTGGCGCGGTATGGACGCTGTCACCTCCGCTACTGGTTACGTTCGCAGGCATATGCACGGCCCTCGCACTTGATGTAGAGCTGTGCCGTCCAGGTCGGGTTGCTGCGCTCATCTGCACGATAGCTTCGTACTGTGCGCTATCGCACCTGTCGCGAACAGGTTTTGGGGCGGCCACTTTAGCTATTGTAGTGAGCTGGTTGTGCGCCGCACCAGATATGAGGGGACGGCTACGTCGTGATGTTTTGGCGCCTCTTGTCATCGCCGTTCTTGCGCTGTTTGTGGCACTCACTTTCATGCCAGGTACCAATTGCAACGTGACAATATTGGGCCTGGGGCTAGGTCTGTCGCATTCACATCATATCGGTACGCTGCTGCTAGAAGAACAGGGTGTGATCGGACTGGTGTGCGCGTTTGCAATCAGTTACATCGCACTAATCTCATCGTTGATTTTACTGACAGATGTTGCCGTGACCAGGGAGGGTAGACAGAGTGCCGCCGTAACCTGTGGAGGGCTTGCGGGCCTAATGCTGTTAGCACATACGGGTGCTCCATTCCTGTCTGTCAGTGCTACAAGTGGAACTCTAGCCTTTTCTGTTTTAGTGGCAGCAGGGATTTTGGCGCTCGACGTTCGATCATCAGCCGAGCTTGGTAAATCGATCACTCGACTTAAGTTCATAATGCGCTTTAGCGCGGTCGCACTTACGGTAATCGCAATACCGATAAGCCTGTGGGTGGCAACTGTCTCATTTAGGGCCTACCATCAGGTACTGCCGCTGCGAGTTAGTGGCTCACCACACAAATGGCAAAACCACTGGGTGCCATTAGCGGCAGTATCCACGAAAATGAAGGACTCAACCATTGCGATGGAAGATAGCTCCTTTTATAGGAACTGCGGGATCGATTTTGCCGCGGAGCACTATGCTCTCCGGGCAGATTTACGCGCGGGCAGACCAGTCCTAGGTGGAAGCACGATTACCCAGCAACTTGCCCGCAATCTGTTTTTGAATAAACGCAAGACGATTGCAAGAAAGGCTACCGAGGCGGTCTATGCGCTAGTGCTGGGGCGAATGCTGACGAAAGACAGAATTCTGGAGCTCTACCTCAACCTGGTGAACTATGGTATGGGGCGACGCGGCATCTATGCTGCCGCACTCGGCTATTTTCACCGCTTGCCCTCGCAACTGACATTAGCCCAGAGTGCGGTGCTGGTAGGCATTGTACCGCGGCCACCGCGTCTATCTACTTATACGACCAACGACGGTGAACCACCTTATCCTCCCATTGCCAGACTGGACCGTGGCCGTAATATCGCACTTTCGCGGCTTCAAGCAACCTATCCTCAGCGGTACTCCCCTGATGAAATAACAGACGCACGGGTTCTTCCCATAACATCGCTGGTCTATCCCTGGAAGGATGCCTTGGATAGAGGGGCTGTGGATGTTATTCCACCGGTTTGGCACGGTGTGTCATTCTACTCATTTAGTGAACCATCGCAACCGATTGCCCTCAGTAATGTTTCGCCTTACCTGAAGACGCAGCTAAGGAAATTCGTATTGTTTGCTCGCAAACACCTCGGCCTTACAGGCATCGACGACCTAGGCGTCTATTGTGATCGAGCGGTTCGCGGGCATCCTACGATTCTCTCAAGTCATGCCTACGGCCAGGCCATCGATATTTCAGGTTTCCGGTTTGCGAACAACACTCAGCTATTGGTAGCCCAGCACAGCCACAAATCCGCGTGCCAAAAGCTGCTCGCAATAGAGCAGCAATTGAGAAGATACTTCAACCCTGTGGTGGATTGGCGATCCGATCCAAGGTGGCACAATACTCACTTTCACTGCGAAGTAAAGGGACCGCGCACCGACGATGCGCAGACCGGGAGACAGCCATGACAAAACCAGTTAACTACAATGCATTTACCCTTATTGAGCTGCTTGTTGTCATAGCCATCATAGCGATATTAGCCGCTCTCATTTTCCCCTCCTTTATGCAGGCACGGGAGGCTGCTCGAAGGACAGTGTGTTTGTCTAATCTGCATCAGATTGGAATGGCCTCTGATATGTATACTCAGGATTTCGACGGCGTATATTTTCCGTATTATAGTGGTGTTCACAACGACGTAGGCGTAATAACCTTTGGAGCGCCATACGAGTACTGGCCACAGCTGGTGAGTGCCTACATTCAGCCTGTTACCGGGACCGGTACCCACGGTGAAGCACTTATTACTGATTTACCGGGAATTTTCGTCTGTCCCGATACGACGCCAAACAGAAACGGTCAGCTTGCATGCGGTGGCCTTGGTAACGTGAGTTCTTATGGCGTGAGCGATGATATCGTAAACTGGCGAACTCCCTCTGCAGCGTTGCGTACCTTTCTTCCTATAGCTCAACCAGCGGTTAGCACGCCTTCTGGTACTGTACTTATCACTGAGACGTTTGACTGGCTATGCAACGGCAGTGAACCTGGCGCCGGGCTCGCCCTAAGTAATCTTGAAGGGCCTACTGGCGGTCCCGTAGCTGGGCAAGAGACCGGCGCCGCAGCCACTCTGGCAGGTAGACATAATGCACGATGGGTAAAGAACCAGATTTCAGACTTATTGCGCCTTCCGGATCCGAAATCTCGTAACATGACGCTCTTTTGCGATGGGCATGTCGCTGCAGTTGTGACCTCTTCCCTTCTTTCGGATACGAATTATTGGTCAATAAGCGATACAGGCAAGTGGCCCTAACGGCCTCTATTCTAGGTAATACATTAGGCAAATCTACCTAGTTTGCACCCTGAATTTGCTGCTTGGGTAGACCTTTCAGACTATCCAGGTTTAGTTGTCGTGGTCTGCTTCCTGAATGACTGTTGCCTGCTGCGCCAGAGGCTGATTAACCGGTAATAGGTATTGTATAATAGGCTGTCGGTTTTTTAATTTACGACCGGGAGGGAACCTTGACTGCCAATTCACGACCGTTACGTTCACTTTTCTTTGGTGACAAGGGCCGCATCGAGATGGTTTACGAGCGGAGCAGAATGCAAGAGCTGTCGAAAATATCATCTCTTTACGACGAGGTAGTGACCCGGGTAAATTTTGACCAACACCTGGGTGCGCTTCGCGAGGCAGAGGTGATTTTCAGCACGTGGGGTATGCCTCTACTTACCGAGGAACAGGTCGCCTCTCTTTCGAACTTGAAGTTACTTCTGTACGCAGCAGGTAGCGTGCAGTCCTTTGCTGCGCCTCTTATAAACGCCGGGGTACGCATCGTCAGCGCGTGGCGGGCGAATGCGGAACCGGTTGCACACTTTACATTGGGCCAAATACTGCTGTCATTAAAAGGCTATTACCGTAACGTCCGAGAATTTGACGGAAGTATAGAAGCCTTTCGCGGTGCGTGGCGCGGGCCCGGAGTGTATAGACAAACTGTTGGACTTCTTGGCTGTGGAGCTGTCGGTAGGCGCGTCATCGAATTGCTTCGCCCATTTGATCTCGATGTAATGGTTTACGATCCATTCCTTGCTGAGAATGAGGCATCGCGGTTGGGAGTCCGTAAGGTAACTATCGCCGAGATATTCTCCCTGTCTCTCGTCGTATCTAACCATCTTCCTGACAAACCTGAAACTGTTGGTACTATAGGTTCATCGCTTCTAACAGCAATGAGGCCGGGGGCTACCTTCATTAACACTGGCCGCGGGGCTACGGTTGTTGAGCGAGAACTTGTTGAATGCCTTGCGCACCGAAGTGACCTTACTGCTTTACTGGACGTAACATTCCCCGAACCAATGGGAGTGAACAGTGCGTTGAATTCTTTGCCTAATGCTATTGTTAGCTCTCACATTGCGGGCGCCACAAATACCGAGGTCTACCGTATGGCGGACCTTTGCCTTGAGGAATTTAAGCGGTTCGTAAATGGGGACCCACTACAACACGAAGTAAGTGCTGAGATGCTTCGGTTGCTCGCGTGAGTTTTGTATAAGATTCTGGTCGCCCGTCATGGCTTGTGCTGCTCCCTGCGTCCGTTATCAAATCGACACTCAACGGTGCGGCTGAGGCTGTGTAGTATTGCGCGCCTACTGCCATCGCCCATTCATTCGGCACACCACAATGTTGGGCGATGTGGCAGATGGGGCGGCGGGATGTTCGTTACTCATCATGACCGCCATCGACGATCAGGTCAACTTTGTCGTTGGTAAATCGTATAACAAGGTATAATTGATGCGTTGTATCTCAAACTTTTATTAATAGGTTTCCGCCTTATCCAATTTGTAGGAGGATCGGTTTTTACATGCGATATCCCATTGGCTTTACTATGGCCCAATACCGACATCGGCGCAAGATGGAAAAATCGGGGCAATCCCGCTACCCAACGGTGCTCATGTTGGAGCCACTGTATACGTGCAACCTCGCCTGCCTTGGTTGTTCGGTTGAGCGGCATACGGGTAAGCTGAAAGACCGAATGTCCTTGGAGACCTGCTTTAAGGCAGTCGAAGATTGTGGCGCCCCGATCATCAACCTCTGTGGCGGCGAGCCAACCCTCTATCCTGAGTTGAAAGAGCTTTGCGAAGGGCTTATTTCACGTGGTAAGTACATAATCCTCTGCACAAATGCATTAAAGCTCGATTCCAAAGTGTTCAACGTAATTCCGCCCAGCCCCAATCTCTTCCTCATGATTCACCTTGACGGCATGAAACAAACGCACGATTTTGTATGCAATCGTGAGGGCGTTTTCGATCATGCCATAAAGATGATTGAGCAAGGCGTTAAGCTTGGCTACACCATTTACATCAACACCACAGTATTTAAGGAAACCTCGGTCGACGAGGTTGAGGAGCTGTGCCGCCTTGTAGATAAGTTGAAGGCAAAAGGTATTCTCATCTCCCCTGGTTACGAATACGAAAGCGTTGAGCGCAATATGTTCCTTACGCAGGATCAGATTCACGAGAAGTTTGGCAAGATCCGTGAGTTCTCGAGTAAATACAAGGTGAGCGCGACGCCAGCATTCCTTGAATTTGCCGCTGGTTTGCGAGAACTTCCCTGTGCCCCCTGGTCAACAGTGAATTACACGCCCATGGGTTGGAAGGCGCCTTGCTATCTGGTTGGCGAGAAGTTCATTCCTGATTGGGATACGTTCTGGAACAAGACTAACTGGGAATATTGGGAGTCTAGGCAGGATCCCAAATGCAAGAACTGCAAGATGCATAGTGGCTTTGAGCACAGCGCGGTCGAGGAGGCCATGAAGACCCCGAAGGGGATGTTGCAGCTGGCTGCCTGGTCTCTGACGGGTTAGGCTTGTCTAGATGACATCGCTGGTGACCGGTGCGACAGGATTTGTAGGCTTTCATACCGCTGCCTTGCTTGTCGAACGAGGTGAAAAGGTCCGCCTTCTGGTACGATCAACGAGCCGTTTGGACAACGTACGAGAGCTTTCGTCGTCATCCGCTGACGTCGTGTTCGGTGATCTTAACGACAGTGCCTCACTTGTAAAGGCTGCTGCGGGTTGTGACATGGTATACCATGTGGCCGCTGATTATCGACTGTGGGCTGCAAATCCCACCGATCTTTACGAAGCAAATGTCACAGGCTCACTAAACGTTATGCACGCTGCACGAGCGGTAGGCGCCAGGCGCGTGGTGTATACCAGCACTGTGGGCGCGCTAGGTCACACATCAGACGGTAGTCCAGCGAACGAAGATACCGACGTTTGTGAGGCAGACATGGTGGGGCATTACAAACTGTCGAAATATCGGGCAGAGCAGGAAGTGCTTAAATTGGCTGCCGAGGGACAGGATATAGTTATCGTTAATCCTAGCACGCCAGTGGGGGATCACGATATAAAGCCGACTCCGACCGGGCAGATCATCGTCGATTTCCTGAACGGTAGGATGCCAGCGTACATGGATACTGGCCTGAACATCGTAGACGTGAGGGATGTCGCGCAAGGAATTCTACTTGCAGGTGAAAACGGTGTCTCGGGCCGTAAGTATATTTTGGGGTGCGAAAACCTTACTTTAAAGAATATACTGGATACACTTGCACGTATTTCCGGTCGACGTGCCCCCAGAGTGCGGATGCCTTATGCCGCGGCATTTGCAGCAGTTGCGCTAGAAAATGTTGTTGCCCGAGCATGTGGCAGTGCGCCGGCACATCCGCTGGATGGTGTTAGAATGGCGCGGCATCCTATGTTTTTTGACGCCTCGCGGGCCGTTAATGAACTTGGGATGCCCCAGACACCGGTAGAGTGCGCACTTCAGAGGGCAGTGGAATGGTTTCGGTCTAATGGCTACATCAGGGCTAAGTAGCAAACGTTGACTTGGCCCGCCGGGATAATTTCAGGAGGTTTGTATGAGTGAGGGTTCACGTCGAACGGTCATAATGGCGCGCGAGGTAGGGTTCTGTTTTGGTGTAAAGCGAGCTATAAACCTTACCCGGCAGGCACTTGCAGAGCGAAATAACGTTTTCATCCTGGGGGATCTAGTTCACAACAAGCGTGTAACTGATGAGTTGGAAGAGAAGGGCTTGCGGAAGATTGAGGATTATGGAAACGAAAAGTCCGGTACCATGATCATTCGCGCCCATGGCCTTCCTAAGGTTCGCCTGCAGGAGGCGAAAAACAGGGGCGTGGATGTAGTGGATGCCACATGCCCGATCGTTTTGCGCGCGCAGGAAGCTGCGCAGATGCTTGAGCGTGATGGCTACCAGGTTGTTATCATTGGCGATAGCAATCATGCTGAGATTAAGGGCATTTTGGGCGCACTAGAAAACCCAGCTCTTGTCATCGACAGCATTGAGGAGCTTCACGAGGCGAAGAAGAGTTATCGCTTGTTGCGTAAAGTGGGCGTGATTTTTCAAACGACGCACGCGTTGGAGCTTTGTAACAGCATCGTTAACGAGATGCTTATGATGTGCAAAGAGATACGCATTATAAACACGATATGCAGGCCGGTTCAAAATCGTCAAGACGATGCACTGGAACTCGCAGGCAAAGTCGATCTTATGATTGTTGTTGGCTCGCGCACTAGCGCAAACACAGTAGAACTGGCTGCGCTGTGCAGGTATCACAATCCGAACACGATACAGGTGCAAAACGCGGACGAGCTGGAACTGCGGGACCTGGATGGATTCAGGGTGATCGGAATTGCGTCCGGGCTTTCTACCCCCGAAGACCTCGTGGAGGCGGTACGCGTTAAGGTTGTTACCTCTGAACTTGAGCCGGCTGCAGCTAGCTGAACATAGTTTCCTATTGACTGCAAATTTGTCGGAGCTTTGTATAATCTTCGCGTTGCCACAGGAGCGCGGCAAGTTCGTTGCGAATGGTAAAACAGGCGGACCGCAGGTATTAGTTACCGGTGCAGGCGAAACCGCGGCTTACACCCGTACAAGTTCCCTGTTACGATCAGGCCATTTTGCCAGTCTGCTCATATGCGGCTACTGCGGTGCATTGTCGGATGTGCCCGTAGGATCCGTAGTTCTTCCCAACACCGTAGTGGCTGGTTACGACGGTGTAGTGTACCAGAGTCTTACACCAGACAATGGCATGTTGAGCGCGCTGGACAAGACCTTAAACCAGGAGATCATTCGCGGAGCCGTGCTCGTTTCTGGCAGCCGGGTTCTGCTAAATCGTGAGGAGAAGCTGGCGGCTGCACGGAAATACTCGTTGGAGCACCCCGCTGTTGTCGATATGGAGTCAGCCGCATGCGCCAGGGCAGCCATGGAACTTAACGTGCCCTGGGCGGTTCTCAGAGTAGTAACAGACTCTGTGGATGACGAGATGCCCCTTGATTTTAACGCATTGAATGACCGAAACGGGCAGCCACATTTGCTTAAAATCGTGTTAGCCTGCCTCATGAAACCCTCTTCTATTAGTGGGCTTATCCAACTTGGCCGTAGATCTAGCGCGGCAACCACCTCACTTCATAAAGCGCTAAATGAAATCCGTAGCGCGTGCGGCAGGCCCTGATGAAACCTCTCCTTGCCCTCGGCGTGTTAACCGTGCCCATGGTTGCGCTGGGCCAGGCGCGAAGCCATGTCGTTCCGCTGAGCGAATGTATCGCCATTGCAGTTAAGCAAAGTCCGCAGATCCGCGCCTACAACGCTGAACTAAATGCCGCGCTAATCAGCGCGGAATCCGATAGACCTGTCGCGCGGCCAGTGGTCAATCTCATCGCATCCGGCGGTATACAAGGTCCCGGCAGTAAGCTTGACGTTCCTGGAATGACAGAGAACGTTACAGTGCCCCAAACATCGGGACGGGTTGGGATACGCCTAGATCAACCTCTATACAGGGCAGGGTTGGGCGCGGCACGCTCGCGCTACATAGCAATTCGCGAAGCTGCCACGGCCAACTGGAACGAGGAAATTAGTGCCTTTGATCTCTCCGTGGCAGAGGCGTACAACAATGTAATTAAGGCACAGTGGGGAATGGTGCGGGCAACTAGGGGGCTGGCAGAGGCACAGCAGTTTCATCAGGTCGTTGCGCAACAGATCGCGGCAGGATTCGGTAAGCCAGTAGATATTGGTGACGCAGATACCGCAGTGGCGGAGGCTCAGGCCGGAGTGCAGCGAGCGAAGGATGGCCTACTTCTTGCGCGATACAATTTGAACAACTTAATGGGCCGTCCATTCAATACGGCAATAACTTGTGAGATACCCGCATCACTTGTCACGACGTTTGGCAGTACCGACGAGTGCATTCAGTCAGCCTTAAAAGTGAGACCAGAACTAGTTATATTACGTGCGCGATTGAAGGAAGCTACAGCAGGTCGCGCTCTTGCCACCGCACAGTCGATGCCGCAATTAAGTTTACGTGCCGAGGCAGATGAACAGACACCAACAGCACTTCAGCGGGAGCACTACGCGGCGGTCATGCTGCACTTTAAGTGGCCCTTGTTAGATGGTGGGCAGTCGCGCCGGGACACTGAGGCGGCTCAGCAGCAGATTGTACGGCTTCAGTCTCTCCTTACCACGGCGGTTAACGGAATCACACTAGACGTATTGCACCGCAAACAACAGTTGGACGAAGCTAAAGGCAATCTGCGTGCAGCTATTGTCGCTCGAGATTCTGCCGAAGCTCAGGAGCGAGTGGCGATGGTAAGCTACGAGGTTGGCAAGGGCTCTGCAATGGATCTGCAAAAAGCTCTGCATACCCTATGGGTGAGTCGCGACGCGGTTGACACGGCAAAAGTCTCTATATTTGATGCCGTTGCTAATCTGCAGCACTCAATGGGGCAGGATCTTCCAGCTAAAGAGGTGGCAGAATGAAGCTGACCGTTAGGTTTGGCGCTGGAATCGGAATTATTGTATGTATTGCTGCATCCGTTCTGTTATTAGTGCCCAGGCGGTCGCGACCGGCAGTCGTAACTCCTCGCCCGCCTGCGGTGTTTCCGGCCATCTCTAGGCCTAATTCCAAACAACAACCGGTGAGGCTTCCCAATTACTCTATCCATCTTGCCGGTACCATCGTACCCTCGGCTCAGGCATCGTTGGGGATTATTCAACCCGGCAGGGTGACTGCGCTTCTTGTACGCTCTGGCAGCATTGTCACCGCGGGACAGACGGTAGTAACCTTAGACGACAGTGCCGCGGGAGCACAGTTTCAACAGGCCATCGCAGGCGTAGCTACGGCCAGGGCGCAGTTTGCGTCTGCACAAACCGGGCTGAAAGCCGCCGTAATTAAAGGTGAAAGCGAAGTCGAACAGGCTCGTCAGGCGCTTTTCCAGGCAAAAGCAGGTGAGGCCGCCGCCCAGGAAGGCGTAAGCGCAGCGCGAAGTCAGCAGCATGCCCAACTTGTAGGTGCAGAGACTAATGTCGCCAAAGCCCAAAGCGGTGTCGCTCAGGCGAGATCTGCCTGGCTTGGGCTTAAAAAGATTGCGGCTGTTGGTGGTGCTTCTGTCATGGATGTGGCCGGGGCCAAGGCACAGTATATGAGCGCTCAACAGGACCTTTCAGCAGCGGAAGCGCAGCTTCACGCACTTAACGCTGGCTATAAGAATGGGCCTCCTTTTCAGGTCTCCCATGCTCAACAGCAGTTACAGCAGGCTAGTGCTGGGGTTAGCGCTGCAGCTAAGGGACTGGTTCTTGCCCAGAGAGGGGCGAGTGCAGCGCTAAGTGCAGCACATTCGCAACTGGATGCTGCGCGTGCAGGCGTACAGCAGGCGGAAGCAGGGCAGGCAGGTGCGGAAGCAGCCTCAGCTATGACCAGGGTGGTGTCACCCATTGGTGGCGTGGTTACAAGTACGGCGATTCACGTTGGCGAAATTGCCCAACCGGGCATGCCGCTCGTCACAATCGTGTCCACAACTGACCCGGGAGCGGAGGCTCTGGCGCCCATGCGCGACATGGCTAGCCTGTTTGTGGGTGATAGCGCAATAATTCAGGTATCCGGTTACAAGCCAATTCATGCGGTAGTTAGCTGGGTTTCCCCCGTTGCCTCACCAGACGGCCGCAATTTCAGGGTGAAGTTCCGGCTTATCCGTGCACCGTTCCACCTGCCGCCAGCTTCGGGCGCAGAGATTACCGTAGATTCTCACCGGTAGGCTGGCATTATTAGTTGCTGCTATCAAGTTTACGAGGTTTTGGGCCGACGATAATGCACAGTGCTGTACGGTGTGACATTCGTTCGTTGCTTATTGTTGAATGTAGTCGTTACAGACAGAAGAGCGCCCGGCCTACGAGCCCATCCGATAGCCGGGCGCTTAAAATTGGCCATATCTTTGCGGTAACCCTTGAACTAATGTCACCGTTCATTCACTGCAAATTTGAATTACTCGCCTTGCGGTTCTTAAATGGGAGTGCCAGGCGTGGCCAGTATAGTTCAGCAGTGCAAACGAGGCTGCCGGCGTACTGATGGACTGGTTGGATTTAGCATTCGCATCGAACACCCCATTGCTGTTATGGCATAGAGGTAGATCGTTGCGCGGCGACAGCGCAGGCTTCTGCTTCCGAAGCAACGTTGTCTGCAACTCCAAATCCCATTCCGTTGTACGACCACGCGTAAAGCCCTGGTTGTCCCACATTGGTTAGAGCATAGAAGTGGTTGCCGTCCATTTGAGCAGCGCTAAGAGAGCGAAGCGCAGTTTTTCCTGGTACGACATAAACCGCAGCCATACCGGCTGGGGTGTGAAAGAACATCTGCCCGGCCTGCGTGCCGTGCAACATGACCACGGAAACGCCTACGAGGTGAGCGTTGACCAACGATAAATTCACCGGCGGTACAGGGGCGTGTAGCCTGCTACGCAGCCATTTTGCCCCATTGGCTGGATCAGTAGTTGGATAATCTGGCTGAAGTGGCTGCGTGGAAACTTGCTTATAGTTATCAAGAATCAAACTTGCAGGAAAACTTCGATCCACGGCTAGACGCGCCCAAACGACACCGAATACGCAGACGAGTAGGAGGGCCGCAACGGATGCGAACTGTAAACGGAACTGCCGTCGTGGGCGAGCATCCAATCGATTCCATTGCGCTCGAATTTCGCGAAGAACCTGTTCCGAAGGGGCCTCAGAACGCTGAGATCGCTTAAGTGAACGTAGTGCGGTAGCTATACCTTGCTGTGCTTCCACCCGCAACCGACAGCCTTCACAGCGTGAAATGTGCTCTTCGGCTCGTCGTTGTTCATCGTCGACCAATACACCATCGGCATATGGCGCGAGAAGTTCCTGTACATCACTACATTTCATGGTCATGGCCATTAGTCCTGCTGGATCAGCTTAATTCAGTATCCTGTAGTTCCCTAACAAGGGCCTGCCGGATTTGCATTCTGCCGCGGAATACGCGCGACCGTACGGTGCCAATTGGAATTTCGAGGGCATCTGCTGCCTCCTGGTACGAAATTTCCTCGACATCCACTAAGAGCACGGCGACTCTAAAGTCCTCGGTAAGACTGTCTAATGCGGCTTCAATTTGATGATCGATAACCTGGTTCATCACAATTGATACCGGGTTGGTGGAATCCTCCGGTGCTGCGAAGTCCCACAACCTGCTTTCTGGTCCTACTGCATCAAACGACGTCGTAAGAGGGCGTCTCCTCCCCTTATCCAAATCGTTAAGATAACAGCGCGTCAATATAGTTAACAGCCATCCTTTGCAGTTGGTTCCCGGCTTAAACAATTCAAATCGCTCGTAAGCGCGAACCATGGTCTCTTGAAGGAGGTCTTCCGCCCATTCGCGCTGGCGAGTAAGCCTGTACGCAGCCTGAAAGAGTGATTTGTAGAAGGGCATGGCAACTTTTTCAAACTGCCTGCGTTTACTTGAGCTGAATAAAGACATTGGTGGCCATCTACTAGGTAGCGCCTTTCAGCTTTGGAATGGTGAAAGGCCGCACGTACTCTTAAAGCAGTCGGGCTCCCACGGTGATTGGTTCGCGACACCGCAGGATACCTTCGGTATGAAACGGTCATACAATAATACCCACATGATTTATAAGGTCCGCATGCATACCTTAGAGACGAGTTCATGTTTGGTACTATTCAATAAAGTTTGCAATATAGTCACGAAGTTTCGCCGGCGTAGTCAACACAGATGGTTAATGCTTCCGTGTTACGGGCAGAAGGAATATCCTCCATCTTTGAATAAGCATGTGAGCGTAGCACGCGCACAGGCTCATTGTGCGATTGATTGAACAAAAAGCCGTGCGCGGCTTTAATTTGAAAATGTCAGGAGATTCGTGATGTCTGAGCTCTCTGTGGAAGCATTGCGTTGTGAATATCGTGAAAACCCTATAGGTATCGATCGATCTAAACCACTGCTCTGCTGGAAATTGGTGACAGATAGGCGCAACGTGGTTCAGTCTGCCTATAGAATTACTGCGGCAAGTACGGCGCAAAAGCTTGCAGAGTCTCAATTTGACCTGTGGGATACCGGCAAGGTCCAAGATGCTACGTCTATCGCTCTGGAGTACGCTGGTCAGGAGCTGAATTCGCGAGCGCAAGTCTACTGGCAGGTTGAAGTATGGGATAACAGCAACATCTGCGCCAAATCCACGGTGGCATTCTGGGAGATGGGGCTGCTAAAAAAAGACGACTGGAAAAGCAGCTGGATACGGTCGTGGCTAGCCGGGGCACCTCGAAACATCGTGCCATCGCCGCTATTTAGAAAGCCGTTCCACATCCACGGTGCAGTTACCCAGGCGCGGCTCTATGTGACTGCACTTGGACTGCACGACTGCTGGATCAATGGCTATAAGGTTTCCAATGACCGCCTGGCTCCCGGGTGGACTGATTACCGAGTACGCGTCCAATACCAGACGTATGACGTAACGGAGCTTGTTAAACCAGGAGAGAATGCAGTAGGGGCCATGTTAGGTGACGGCTGGTACTGCGGCTATGTGGGGTGGCGAGAACGGCAGTTTTTTGGGGAGCAGCCTGCCTTAATGATGCAGCTTGAGGTTGTTACTGATGACGGCAAGCGCACCATAGTGGGTACGGACGACAGTTGGTCGTTTGCTCTTGGGCCCATTTTGGGTGCCGACATCCTAATGGGTGAAAGCTATGACGCGCGTAAGGAATTAGCGCACTGGAGTGAGCCCCAGAAGCCAGCCGGTACCTGGGTCCCGGTTGAAACGACAGACGATCCCGGCATTGAAATTTGCGCTCAAGTAGGGCCAACCGTACGACCGATTGAGGAAGTGCTGCCAGTTGCCGAACCACGGAATGTGAACGGTAAGTGGATATACAACATGGGCCAAAACATGGTTGGAGTTGTTCGGCTGCGATTGAAAAACCAGCCTCGTGGCACTGTAGTGAAGGTGCGCCACGCGGAGATGCTAAATGACGACGGGTCCCTTTACACTGTCAATTTGAGAGGGGCTTTGCAAACTGATCTCTATACCGCACGCGGCGACGAGCAGGAGGTCTACGAACCGCGGTTCACGTTCCACGGTTTTCAGTACGTCGAAATCAGCGGGATTCATGGTACACCTGATCTTGAAACAGTAACCGGCGTGACGCTTCATTCCGAAATGGCAGTCACCGGCACCTTTGAATGCTCCGACGCCCTGGTAAATCAGCTACAGCACAACATTTTGTGGGGACAAAAAGGAAACTTCGTTGACGTGCCAACCGATTGTCCTCAACGTGATGAGCGCCTTGGATGGATGGGGGATGCCCAGGTATTTATCCGCACCGCCGCCTACAACATGGATGTAGAAGGATTCTTTAATAGGTGGCTGCAGACGGTCGAAGACTCCCAGGGCGATCACGGGGAGTACCCGATGTTTGCTCCGAACATAGCCGAACACAATTCCGACGGAGGACCGGCCTGGTCAGATGCGGGCGTCATCTGTCCGTGGACGATCTACCTGTGCTACGGCGACAAACGCATTTTGCGTGATCGATATGCAAGCATGCAGCGATTTATGCTCTGGCTACGGGAAACGTCACTCAATTTTATACGGTGTAATCCCGATGGGCCAAATTACCACTGTTTCGGTGACTGGCTAAACATTCAGGCTGGTACTCCTCATGACCTGCTAGGAACGGCATTTTATGCCTACTGTCTCGATTTAATGCGGCAAATTGCAGCGGTCTTAGGCCATGCGAGTGACGCCAAAGCGTATGGTGAAGAGTGGAACCAGGTACGAGACGCGTACATTGAGCGATTTCTGATGGGCGATGATCCCATTGCTCTCAAATCACAGACTGGTTGCATTTTGTCGCTGCACTTTAATCTGGTGCCCACACATTTGAAAGAGTATGTTACCGGGGCGTTGATAAGCGACATTGCTGGCCGCAACGATCATATATCCGCAGGTTTTGTTGGATCACCTTACGTACAACAAGTGCTAACGGCCGGGGGGCAAATTGCCGTAGCCTACAAGCTGCTTGCACAAACCACCTGGCCGTCGTGGTTGTATTCGGTGACTCGCGGGGCTACGACCATTTGGGAGCGATGGGATGGCTGGACAGAGGAAAACGGCTTTCAGGATCCAGGCATGAACTCTTTCAACCATTACGCGTACGGAGCTGTGGGCGATTGGCTGTACACCGATGTGGCCGGTATTGATATCGACAAAGAACAGCCAGGTTACAAGCGTATCGTGATGGCGCCAAAACCAGGTGGAAATCTCTCATATGCTCGCGGCACTATACAGTCCGCGTACGGCACTGTGGGATCTTCCTGGCGGATAGAGCAATCCAGGTTTGTTTGGACTGTGATTATTCCTCCTAACTCTACCGCGGTACTGATTCCACCGTGTTCTAACGTAAAGGTAGATGGCAGCGCTGTTTCTGCATTTAGCGCGGATCCGTCAGACCGGAGTTTCATATTGGGATCAGGCACCTATGAGGTCACGGGTGAGCTAGTGATTTAACCAGGTATCCGCCGGCCAGACGTCGGTTTCTGAAGCTGACGTCTGGTTCATTTGAGAGGTATATAAGCAGGTATACTACACCCAATACGCGGGGTAAAGGGAGTAAGACAATAGAACGGTTATGCCCTAATTGCGGCGAACCCAATGACGATAGTCGATCAATTTGTAAGAATTGTGCGAGGCCGCTCAACAAATATGGCGGACAGGTTGGGCAGGAGGAAGTGTTTGACCGCAAGCTTGCTGGACAGGTGGAGTCGCTCACCGTACGACCAGCGGCCGTCTGGGCTGCCACAGTGCTTCTACTTCTGTTTATCCTGTTTGTTCCTGTGTATATAGGAATGAATTCCGTTCACAACTGGCAAAGTACGGCAAGTAGCCCTAACTATATGGCTCATGCCGTAAGCGTTGTGGTACCCATATTTACTCTTGCGTTGATGATTCCACTGTCCGTAGTCGTCGGTATACTAGCTTGGGCGATGTTTGCTCAAAAGCCGGTAGCATGGAAGCCTGGAATCGTTGCCATGTTGGTTACCATACCAGCATGTTGGCAAACTCATGGGGCGGTTTTTGCAGTTATCTGGCTGATCGCTGCAATTGGCATCACAGTACTCTTTTCACTTGGCAACGTAAAGGCGTGGTACGGCCTTTAGCTTAGTTGATTACGTACCATAGCTCATTGTAATTCATGTGCGCCGTGCCCGCAGCAGGCGCGTTGAAAGGACCAGTAAATGGCAACGCTCTCAACCTCAGCTATGACACGCAAGGAGGTGCTGCTTGCTGAGCTTGCAGCACAGATACACAACCCGCCTGCGCGCGTGGCCGCGCCTGCATCTGATCCGGCGTTAGCCAGGCTAAATGCGCTAGGAACAAGCTGCTGGCTCGATACAGGGAATCTAGAAGAGGCGGCCGCACTTTGGCGCGCGGAGACATCTGCACTCACTACGAATAATACATTAGCCAATCAGGTAGTTCAGTCCGGCATTATGGATGAGGATATAAAGGAGGCTGTAAAGCGTATTAAGGACCTCGAGCCAGGTATTGCAATCGATGAGCTTGTACTAGATGTGGTCTTCGTCGTCAACTGTCATATCGCGTTGCGTCTGGTTCATGCGTTTGGAGCCAAGGTCAGTGTTGAACTTCATCCTGCCGTGGCTCACGATATCGAAAAGACCGTGCGATATGCAGAGCGATACTTTGCGATTAACCCAGAGCACTTTATCGTCAAAATTCCACTGACTCCTGAGGGTTATTGTGCCGTTGCAAGGGCTAGGGCACGCCGAATTCCAATCAACTTTACGCTTGGTTTCTCTGCGCGGCAAAACTATCTAGCTGCACTTATTTCCTCGCCCGATTTTGTAAACGTATTTTTGGGAAGGCTAAATGCGGTAGTATCCGACAACCAGCTAGGCGATGGTAAGTTTGTTGGAGAGAAGGTAACCTTAGCCTCGCAAGCAGCGCTGCATGAGGTTCGCGCGGCGCATGCATCCATTCATACTCGCCAGATTGCGGCTTCTATGCGTAATGGTGAGCAGTTAGTTTCGCTTGCCGGTGTTGATGTATTCACGATCCCTCCAAAAGCGCTAAAAGAGTTCAACGACCAAAAACATGATCCTCAGTCCCTGGTTAGTCGAGTCCAGGAAAATTACCACGTTTCACTGGCGAACGGGGTGGATCGCGGATGGGTCGAGCGGCTTTGGGAAGTGGATGATAATTTCAAGCAAATGGCCAAAGAACTGGCTGAATTGGGTGGTGACAAGCTAACAGGATATGACCTTCGCCAGGCAGACAGCCATCATCGCACGCGGCTGTTCAGTCACTTCACGCCAGAGGAGCAGTCAACGATTAAATCCGATGGCAAGATACCGGTGGCTTCGAAATGGCAGAAACGGGCGGAGCTTGATGATTTGATGACGGAGTCCGCGCTACAGTCGTTTATTGTCGATCAAAATGCGTTTGACTCTCGCATTCGTGAGCTTATTGCTTCTGCCTAAAACCGAACCGAGGTGGTGTATGCTGTCCTTGTTTAACCATGCACCACCTTGATTAAAATTTTTTTGAAACCGATTATTTCCTTGTCCGTAAGATATAGCGAAGCTAAGGTAATGGCTTAAATATTCTCTGAATTCTTGACGATTTGGATGCTAAAAGCCGCTGGGTTACGTTGTAAAGCGTTCACCTCCCGTGTAGGTTGCATCCTCAAATGTGTGCGCCCCGACAAGAGGGCGTGAGTTTGTACCCTCCACTGGGCAGCGTATGCTGCCCGTTTTTTTTTAGAACATACCGCGCAGGGCAACCACTGTAAACACTATTGCAGCAGCACAAAGCGCAAGCGTTCCCCAAACTGCTGCGGTGCTTGCGGTTCCATGTTTCTGGGTGCCTTCATCCGGTGTAGTTGAGACCACATTCGAGCCGTACGTAATAACGGGATTTGTGGTCATGGTCTCATAACTGCCGCCGCGAGGGGCACTTGGAGCATGTGGTCCGCCAACTGGCGGTATAAGCGATTGAGGCATAACGCTAGAAACCTCGGAGATATTTCACGCGAGCAAGAAATTCGTGTGCCGATTCTTCGCCCTCTGGCGTGCAAGCGGTAAGCAGCGTCGTTGCTGGAAAGCTGTGATACATGCAAGCCTTAAACACAAACGGCTGGTCAGTGCTGGGTTCCAGCCAGGTTTCTTCAACGTTCATTACCGAGGCTAAGGGCGTGCTGTGCATTCGGATACCATTGGTGAATGCAAGGAATTCAAATAAACACTCACCTTCAAGGGCAAGTGCCTGCAGCTTGCCTCGGGCGCCTGCTTCCCATCCGCATTGTCCGTTTGCGAAATAGCTAGGGTCGACCTCCCGCGAGATATATGACCCACGAAGGTTAGGATGCAGGTCCGCAAATTCATTGAGCAACTGCGTGGTTTTGTAATACGTTCCTGGCTGCTGGCGCAGTTCATGAAGTGCGTTTTCAAACCTGCGGACAAATTCACTGCCGGCAGTCCTATGAAGTCTGTCGGCCAATTCCCTCCCTGGTTTATCGACAGACAATTTCGTAATCTCCTAGATACTTCCTTTGGCGTCATCTCTGTGTAGCGCTGCAACAGCGATAGAGTAAGAGATGCAGGGATTATTATCGGTGCAAAACTGTCAACCTTAAGGGGTTTAGGGAGTGATTTGTCCGCGGTTAGGGGGAATTGGGATGTAGAAGGCGGATGCTCGCCAATGCCGTATTGTAGGTCGCAACTGACGCATTATAGGCGTTTATAGGACTAATTAGCATGACGATTACGGTGTTGCTGGATGAATTGAATACCGTAATAATCTGTCGGGATGTTTTGTGATTCACGGTCACGTTGAATGCTGGTAGATTTGCCACCGTGACAGGGCGCGTTGTTAGTCCGCGGGATGCAAATGCTTGCTGAAACGACGCCAAAGAACCATCGGCTTTTACCTCTTTCACAGTGATCACCGCACCGTCGGCATTGCGCCATGCACTCTCGTTGGTGCCGGGGAGCACGCCGGCCTGCCATGTAGCAGGAAGCCTAAAGCTCCAGTTGCGATGCGGTGAGCGATATTCCACGGTAGGCGCGGGCTGCATTGAGCCACTCCCAATGTTCTTGCCTACCCGATACTGAATGATCCCTGCGGCCACGGCTACAAGCACAAAGAAAATTGCCAGTGCTGTCGTCATGGTTTCACGGTTTTTATTTAGTGGTCTACCGTCCAGAGCTTCTGGAAGGATAAAGAAACCGATCACTGCTCCAGCTGCCAGGCCGCCTATGTGAGCCCAGTTATCAATACCGGGGATCGAAGAGTCGATGGCCAGGTTAAGGACCGTGATGATCGTAAGCTGCGTAAGAATAGACCTGCGTGCGCGCTCGTTAACTAGGCTCCGCCATCGAATTGGGAAGATGAGTCCTGCACCAACAAGACCAAAAATGGCGCCGCTCGCTCCGAGGCTGGGTTCCTTTAGGTGCACGAAGCTTACGATGTTCGCCAATATGCCGGTGGCCATGAAGAGGATGAGAAACTTTCGGGATCCGAATATGCGTTCGATGGAGGCGCCAAACCAGTACAGAGATAGGCCGTTCATGGCGATGTGCATGATACTGCCATGCAGAAAAATGGAGGTTACCAGCAACTGCCATTGTCCATCGTGGATGAGTTGAGGATCGCTGACACCCCATCTATACGCTACAGCGTTGGTGATTTGGCCGTGTCCCTGATACATCATCACCACGAATATGGCAACCAGCACCGCTAACAACCCCACGGTTGCGGGAATATCCTGAACTACCGACGACTGAGGCGGCGTGCTTGGTGGACGCTGTTGATAATAATCCGGAGGCATTGAACCGTGACTGTTCGTCAAATTTTTACTCTACTAGGCAATCAATTTGGGATATAGACGGAGGATATTTCTGGGCTCACAATTAGCAACCCAAGATATATCCTCTCGTTTTTACAAAACTATTCAGGTTATACCCCGTATGATATAGTTATATCAACTTGGGCCAGCCTCCAGAGCTGCTGTCTAAAGAGAGCGAACGGTGCAGTTTGGCTTAATGGTGTCGCAAGAGTTACAATTCACGATCTAGCCAACAGCTGCGAGTTTTACCAGTTCAGCGAGGACATCGTCGATGATGGGCTGTTGTCGCTCAGGGTTAACACTGCGGTCGCGACCAATTTCTTGCGCGTCAAGTCGGTCAATAATGCAAGAGAGCGGTTTGCCAGTCAGTCTGCGAGAAACGTCGTCGATGACTCTGCTTACAACTTGTGCACGAGATTGTGTGGGGGTGTAGTATCCCTTGCCGGTGCCTGTCTTGCGGTTGACCGAGAGCAAGCCTTTTTCAACCATTCGGCTTAGCGTGACTGCCACAGTGGAAGGCGATTGCATTTCGCGTTCCTCTGTGCGACGAAGCTGAAACATAGCCTCATAGACTTCTACCGAGGACTGGGGCTTGCCAGCATCCCACAATATTCGCAGAATGTCTCCCTCTAAAACACCCAACGATGGTACGTGGTCACCACCTACGCCAAGGTATTTCCTTCGACGGTCTTTTGTTGCTGCGGCCATACATTCACCCTTCCAGTTCGATGTATTGTTACCACTTGCGCGGCTGTTTGATCGCCGGTGTTAGTTACAAGCGGTTAACGCGATAGATGATTAACTGGCAAGATTTATTTAGTGTGTTAATCCCGAACTTACATGCGCGTGCTTTATATACGTAAACTGCGGGTTTCGTTGTTAACAGCTAGGGTACAATTTAAATAAATAGTTCCGGAATTTTTTGCGAGGGAAGTTGCCATAGTCGAGGATGTCTACATCGACGTGAGCCTTGTTAACACCGCACGTGCAACGGCTCTATTTGAGGGCCTGGCAGGCCGTGGGGTCACTGATGATGATGTGGCGGAACTTACGCCTCACCTCTTGGCCGCTCTGAAACTAGCACCGGATGCCGACATGGCCCTCGAGGCGTTTGCCCGCTGGTTTTCTGCTCTTTCCGCTCCCGCCGCGTATCGCAATCTATTGATGAGCCACAGCGCTGCATTAGACATCTTCTGCATTGTTGCTGGCAGCAGCGCGCTTTTTGCCGACATGCTGGTGCATCAACCTGAACTTTTTGATATTCTTGCGGACCCGCACCTTCGAGACTCCTCCCGCTCTGCCCCCTGGTTTATCCGCGAAATAAGCGAGCTACTGAATGCCTGCCGCATGCCAGAACTAAAAATTGAGGCGCTACGCCGCTGGAAAGCTCGCGAGATGTTGCGGATTGGTGCGCGGGACCTCGCTGGTCTTACGAACATGAGCTCGGCCGCGATGGAGTTCTCGAACCTTGCCGATGCCGCGGTTGGCGCCGCATTATCGATTGCATGCAACATGGTCGGCACTGAGTGTCTGCCACAAGTTGCCGTAATCGCGATGGGTAAGCTGGGAGGACGGGAACTCAACTATGCCAGCGATATTGACCTCATTTTCGTAAGTGGCGACAACCTACCTGCTACAACAACAACTGCCGATGGCCGAGTATGGGAGACCTCGGCTTTCATGGCGAGATTGTGCGAAACCATCAATCGGGTGCTCACAGGTCAGGGAACCGGTGGAACGGTTTTTCGAGTCGATCTACGCCTTCGACCCGAAGGGCGCTTCGGACCTATCGTTCGAAGCGTTGCAAGCTACAAATCCTACTTTGAAAGCTGGGCTGAAACGTGGGAACGGCAAGCCATGCTGAAGGCACGATTTGTTGCTGGTGCACGAACCGTTGCTGAATCGTTTTTTAGCACAATTAGCCCATTTGTTTTTGCATCGTCGGCCTCTGGTGCGTTGTTGCTCGAAATGGAAGAGAACAAGCGCCGAATTGAGAACAAAGCGCATATTCAAGGTGAGTGGTTTACTAACGTGAAAACGGGATTTGGCGGTATACGTGATGTTGAGTTTATTGTGCAGCGTCTGCAGCTTATTCATGCCGGCCGACTGCACTCACTTCGCACACCAAACACGTTAGCCGCCATTCGCCGGTTACAGCGTGCACGGTTAATCTCTGAGGAAGATGCTGCGATGCTTACGGACAACTATGTCTTCCTTCGAAACGTAGAGCACCGTCTGCAGCTCGTTCACGGCCACCAAACTCAGGTTCTCCCCACGGAGGAGCAAATTGGAGAGTGGCGACTGTTAGCACGAAGTATGAACCTGCCCGACATTCGCACGTTTCGCGAAGAATTTACTGCCAGAACAACGGCTGTTCACCAGGCGCTGGATCGGCTCTTCTATCACCAGAACTCACACCCAACGCCGGTTGTAAGCGAATCGCAATGGGACAGGGTAAGGGACCTTCTTGACGCAATGGATACAGCCGGTGCGAGGGAAATATTGCAGGATAAACTTCGGGCTGCTGGCTTTACCAATGTTGACGACGCCCTCGTGATTCTGTCGCTAGCGGTAGAGGGAAATCAATTTGGTCGGGCTCAGCCAGAAAATGCTAGAACCTTCAAGTTATTAGCACCGGAGCTTTTGCGCAAGGCAAGTGCTACTCCGGATCCGGATGCGGCATTAGCCGGCTATGACGCACTGGCTCAAGCACATCCAAACAGATCAGCTTTAGACGGTGCTTGTCTTGAATCGCCAGATATGTTTGATCGTCTACTCGCAGTAGCCGGTGGTTCACCTCACCTAATGCAGCTACTAGTTCGACATCAGGAATGGACCGAGGTGCTGCTCAATCCGGAGGTTGACCCCGGCTCCCTGCCCGTGCCTCCCAGCGGTGCGCCGAAGGATAGCTCTAGCTTCTACCAGTGGCTCGCCAGGTGGATTTTGCGTGAGCGAATGGTTACGGCTGCGCAGGATATTTGGGGCGAGGTAACAGCTGAGCAGGTACAGCTGCGATTGACAGAGATTGCAGACCTGGCAATTGGCGCGCTTTTGGCGCACCAGCCAGACAAGGATAACGTACAAATTTGCATTGTGGGACTAGGTAAAATAGGCGGAGCAGAACCTGGATATGCAAGCGATTGGGATGTGGTAACAGCCTATGATGGGCGCAAGGCTGCTTGTATTGACGCGAGCACGTTAGCACAGGGAATAGTAGAAAGCGTACTAGCAGATGCCCATGCTGTTGAGGGAGCAGGTGCCGCAGTGAACCTGGATATGCGGCTGCGCCCGTGGGGCAGTGACGGTCTGCTATGCCTTACACCGCATGCTTACGCACGTTACCATCACAGGGGTGCCGAGATTTGGGAGCGTCAGGCTGCTCTCAAAGCCAGGCGTATAGCAGGGAATGTTACGACGGGCAACAGATTGGTGCGGGTGCTTAAAGCAGCCGCGTGCGGCCGCGAGTTCACTGCACTTGATCGCGACACGGTGATACAGATGAAAAAGCGTATAGAAACAGAGCGGTTGCAGCCCGACTTTCGTTATAGTGATTTGAAGCTCGGTTACGGTGGACTTAGCGATATTGAGTGGCTCACACAGCTGCTTCAGCTTCAATTCGCCAGGAAGTATCCAGCTATCTGTCATAGTAATACCATCGTTGCCATGTCGCAGATTGCAGAATGTGGACTCTTGGATCACGCAGAAGCTGATACCCTGTGCGACGCATACAGGTTGTTATATCGGGTCCGGAATGCGTGTTGGTTATACACCGGAGCCGCCCAAGATACCATTCCCGAGGTTGGCAAGGAGCTTGTGGCCATTGCGCGCCTTCTTGGATACCTTCACTCAGATGGTAATTGCGGCAACTTGCTTCAAGCGGACTTGCGGGCCACTATGGCCACCGTACGTGCGATTTTCGTGCGGCGCTTCTATCAGGGTAGCGCACCCGTTTAGAGTTTTACGTACCGGTTTTTACTATTTAGGAAGCGAATTACTACTTCATTGACTGTTTACCTTTTACTTATAGGAAGTTACTTCCTGGGATCATTGCCGTTTGGTCTTTGGATTGCATTTGCTGCCCGGGGCATAGATATTCGCACGGTAGGTAGCGGAAATATCGGCGCTACGAATGTTTGGCGAGTTTGTGGCGCCAAGGCTGGTAGTGCTGCTTTTACCCTGGATGTTTTAAAGGGCCTGCTCCCCGTTATGGCAGGCAGATTTTTGGTACACGGTAATGATCTGGTGCCTATTCTTGCCGGAATGCTTGCGATTTTGGGGCACACGTTCTCCATTTTCTTAAAGTTCAAAGGCGGCAAAGGCATCGCCACCAGCCTTGGAGTTTTAATAGCGGCAGCACCTAAGATTATCCTTCCTTCTGCAGCGATTTTCGTGCTAGAAATGCTATTGTTGGGGTACGTATCGTTGGGTAATATAATCGCTGCACTGGTTGTTCCGCTGCTTATCCACGTAGAATATCCTCACCATCCTTATTTACTTACTATGGGAATCTGCGCAAGCCTTCTAACAATATATAAGCATCGAGCGAATATTCGTAGGCTGTTAGACGGTACCGAACCGAAAGCTCGCATGCCGTGGAGAAGACACGCAAGCAAAAGCGATGAATGAAGTCAGTTCAACAGTTGGCACGTGTACAGTCAATGTAGTAATTAACCACGAAATACCGGACTTGGAGCCGTTCTATACGTACTCCGTGCCCGATCACCTGGTAGACCAGGTAAAGCCCGGTCGTTTGGTGCATGTTCCATTTGGATCGGCAGAGGTGATTGGAACCGTTTGGACCCCTATTATCTGGGGGGATGTAAATGCTGGTTCAATGCGTCTGCGTCCGCTCAAAGCGGTGTTAGATGATGCGCCTCACCTTGAACCCGAACAGCTTGATATGGTAGCATGGCTGGCGCAGGAGTGTTGCTGCGATATTGGGACAGCGATGAAGTGTGTAACGCCGCCATGGATGGGGGCGCGTGTAGAAATTACCACGTCGCTAGTTGATCCATATCTTGATCCGGATACACTCGGGAGTTCGGTTGCTAGGCGCCACCTGGCCGCTACGCTCATCAATTTGGGTGGTACTGCCAAATACGATGAGATCAAGAGAGCTTGCGATATTCCTACCTTCGGCAATACCTACCGGCAGTTGCTTCAGCAACGTGTCTTCGTTGAAACACGGCGTATCGTGCGCACCGGTGTAAGTGCGAAAACCGAGCGAGTAGCCGTTCTTCAAGCGGACTCCACAACCTTAAAAAGCGCTATGCTAACCGAAAAGCAACGGAACCTCATTTCGCAGCTTGCGGAATGGGCAACCGAAGGTGTTGCCCAGGTCTCGGTTAGCAGACTTTTAGAGCAGGTCGACGTAGGACCGTCTGTGCTTGCGGCTGTTGTCAATAAAGGGCTGGTTACAGTCGACAATCGCCAAGTGAGACGCGCGCCGCTCACACACATTGGTCCTTTTACCACTACGCCGAAATTGACCGCCTGCCAAGCGACTGCCGTGGGCGAAATCGATAAGGCCCTGAATGTAGGCGAATACAGTAAAATCCTACTTTTTGGAGTGACGGCCAGCGGCAAAACTGAGGTTTACCTTTCCGCAATATCGAAAATACTTCAACAGGGTAAGAGTGCAATGGTGTTGTTACCCGAAATTGCGTTGACTGCCCAGGTAGCCGATGTCTTCGTTGCCCGGTTTGGTGACCGGGTTGCGCTTCTTCACTCAAACCTAAGTGAAGGTGAACGGCTGGATGAGTGGCACCGGCTACAGAAGAATGAGGCACAAATCGTTGTAGGTGCCAGGTCCGCTGTATTTGCCCCCGTTCAGAATCTGGGTTTAGTTATTGTAGACGAGGAACACGAAACCTCCTACAAACAGGAATCCACCCCGCGGTACAATGCGAGAGCTGCCGCGCAGTGGCGGGCGCAGAAAGACCGGGCCGTACTTGTACTTGGCAGCGCAACGCCTTCCCTCGAATCATTCTATCAAGCGGATGAAACCGAGGCAGTTGCTGAAGCTGAACCGCAGGCTGCACTGGTTGAGATGCCAGAGCGCGTAAGCAATCGACCCCTTCCCGCAGTATATATTGCGGACATGCGTGAAGAGTTCAAGAACAAGCCGGTCATGTTTTCTGCGCGACTGTTGGACGAAATGGCACATAGGTTTGCGAAACGAGAGCAAGTAATTCTGTTCTTAAACAGGCGCGGGTATGCACAGTTCATATTATGCCGAGACTGTGGCTGGACAGCGCGATGTGCTTCGTGCGATGTTAGCCTTACATACCATGCCCATGATAGGAGCCTAAGGTGTCATCACTGTGGGTTTATAGGACCCGCACCATCCCTTTGTGCCGTTTGTGGTGGGAGCAGAGTGAGAGGTTTTGGCATTGGCACCGAGCGTGTGGAAGAGGAAGTGCGTGCGCTATTTCCAGAGATCACCACGCTAAGAATGGATCGTGATACCACCTCTCGCCGGGGTGATCATGCGCGGTTAATACGAGCGTTCCGGCAACGCGAGGCCGACGTTCTCATTGGAACCCAGATGGTCGCGAAGGGGCTGGATTTTCCGTTTGTAACGCTGGTGGGAGTTATAAGTGCGGATACCACACTCAACATGCCTGACTTTCGCGCTGCCGAGCGTACGTTTCAACTGCTCGCCCAGGTAGCGGGAAGGGCAGGGCGCGGTGAACTGCCTGGGGAGGTGTTTGTTCAAACTTTTACACCTGAGCACTACGCTATACGGTGCGCGCTAAGCCATGACTACCGTCAGTTCTACAACACTGAAATGTTATATCGCCGGGAGTTAAAATATCCACCCTTCAGCAGGTTTGTCAATCTAATCGTTGCGGGAACCAACGAGGCCGCAACATGCGCTCAAGCAGGTGAACTTGCGCGGCTGGTCAGGCGTGTTACGGATGAGAAGGCAGACGTCATTGGGCCAAGCGCCGCACCGCTCGCAAAGCTGAAAGACCTCTACAGGTTTCACTGCGCATTGCGCGCACCACTAAGTGTGAATGTACCTGACCTTATGCGCGATGTTCTTTCAGCGGCGCCGCGAAGTTTAAAGCAAGGACTGACGGTGGATATTGACCCATATTCTATGCTTTAACGCCTGTGTTGGTTATACGGTATCATGTTTGGGCTGAAGGTTAAGGAGGAGTTAATTTGGAGTCTAATATTTCGGAGCCAGATTTGGAGATTAAGGCTCAGGCGGAGCAGCTAAGACGGGGTGTTCAGGCAATAGTTCCAGAAAATGGGCTAGAGGACAAGTTAGCACTTGCCAAGCGCGAAGGTCGTCCGCTCCGAATAAAGTTGGGACTTGACCCGACGGCTCCGGACATCCATCTGGGCTTTGCTGTGGTGCTTCGCAAGTTGCGCCAGTTTCAAGACATGGGGCATCAAGTTGTAATCATCATAGGCGACTACACGGCGCTCATAGGTGATCCTAGCGGCAGGTCCGTAACTCGACCGATGCTGTCGTCGGAGGAGATTAAAAAGAATGCGGAGACCTATGTCGATCAACTCGCTCGGATATTGCAGCGCGAACGCACGGAAGTTCGGTTTAACGGTGAATGGCTTGGTGAACTCGACTTCGCTGCGGTGGTTAAACTTGCAGCCCGCATGACCGTCGCCCAAGTACTACAACGAGACGATTTTGCAAATAGGTTTAGTACACACCAACCAATAAGCCTGCACGAGCTGCTGTATCCACTTGCACAAGCGTACGACTCAGTTGCCATCAAGGCAGATATTGAGATGGGTGGACAAGATCAAACATTTAATATTCTGGCCGGTCGAGACCTTCAACGGGAAATGGGGCAAGCTCCTCAGGCCGCTATGTTTATGCCGTTACTCGTTGGGCTGGATGGCCATAAGAAGATGAGCAAGTCTCTCGGCAATTATGTCGGCATATCAGAAGATCCGTTGGTTATGTTCAGCAAGGTTATGTCTCTTTCCGACGAGGCGATGAAAGAGTATTTTGTACTGTGTACGGACGTCGATTTAGAAGAAGTAGACACACTTCTAACGGAAGCGTCATCCGGTAAAAGCAATCCACGGGACGTAAAGCGGCGCCTCGCACGCGAGATTGTTTCGATTTACCACGGCGTGCCTTCTGCATCATACGCGGACGACGAGTGGATGCGAGTTCATTCCTCAGGCGAAGTTCCTCAGGAAATGCCGCTCGTATCCTACGAGAGCGCGATTAGTAAGACAGGTACTGTTTGGGTCTGCAAGCTTCTTGTTGCAGTGGGACTCGCCACCGGGACAGGTGATGCTCGCCGGTTGGTACAGCAGGGAGCAGTCTCGGTTAATGGTGAGAAGGTATTAAGCCCGGATTGGGAACCCGCCGAAGGGGTACTGGAGGGTGCAGTGCTAAAAGTGGGCGCAAAACGGTACGTCAGATTGAAACGCTGATTAACTACGCCTACCGCACGTGAGAAATCGTCGCATTGTTGGGAGGCCACGGGTGGTAGGAAAGCGCAAACTTTATGCGGCTGTCCAGTGTCGGATGTGTCCCGTACCACCATTGCAGTATGGCAGGAGGGTTAGGGTCTGCGTAGTCTCGCTCAGCGAAGCCTACAAATAGCTGGGCCATCGGCACATTTAGGTGCGTCAGCCTTAGGCCAAATGCATCCGCTCGGTGCTCAAGCATGCGGCTTTCCGCGTTCGCTACAGGCATCTGCAGTTGCATGAGGACAAAGAGGGCAGTAAGAAGCAGAGGAAGTGCGCGAATATCTAAAATGGAGGTGAGCCCCATTTTTTGCTTAGCGAGTACGTCGAGCCACGGAATTAAACGGGCTAGCAACCACAACAAAAATCCGCTGCCAATCACATTCGAAATAAACAGAATCCAGATGTGGTGTTCAACATAGTGACCCATCTCGTGTCCAACCATCGCGAGTATCTGTTCCTGAGGTAAGAGCCGAAGCGCATTGTCATCAATCACGATCCTGGCCGAGGGGCCTAATCCGGTAACGTAGGCATTTACATGGTTAGACCTAACGCTGGTGTTCTCTACGAGGATAGTTGAATGTGGAATTCCTGCACGTTGGGCAAGTTGCTCGATTCGCAAGCGAAGCGTTCCATTTTGCAGAGGGGTGAAACGGTAGAAAATTGGTGCAATAAGTATGGGGGATAACACAATGGCAGCAAACTGTATCGGAATAAGTACAACAAATACCCACTTCCACCAGCTTGCGCCGCACTTACTATAAATGCGGTAGCTGCCCCAGATCAGAACAATTTTGGAGAGGTTCAAAAGCCAGTTTATAAATTCGTTTCTGCTATAAAGCAGCCAGGACTCGTTTGAGAAGCCGTAATGACGTTCTACTAGGTGCCCGGATATCGATATCGGCAACATCCAGATAAGTTGCCAAAGCGAGAATAGCAGGTAGTATACGGCAACTACCCTGATTTGCGGGGCGTTACCTTCCCCCGGGTTGCGCCTTGTGCCTTCAGCGATCGCACCAGATCGAGATGAAGCGCCAGACTTCACGAACGCCCAAATGCCAATTAACAGCCACAGCAATGAAAACAGCCCTAGTGCTTCTTCAATGCGCTGGTACGTAATAGCTCGCGCTGGCACATGTGGTATGAACTGAGCGGGCAATTTCCCACTGGCCATCGCCCTGTGGCCCGTTAGAGTTAGCAAAACCGCGAGCAATATCCACGGTCGCAGTTTCGACATATTATGCCGCCGGTCGCGCGATGTGGTGAAGCTGCCCATCATCCATGTGATATACACAGTCTGCGCCTGCAAGCATCGTTTCATCATGCGTTACTACTATAACAAGTCCCTTATCGCGGTAGCTTTTGAGCAGTTCCATAACGGCTAGCCCGTTTGTACGATCCAGCGCAGCAGTGGGTTCATCCGCAAAGATCACACGGGGAGTATTAACCATTGCCCGGGCGACAGCAATTCGTTGTTTTTCACCGCCCGAAAGGTGTGCTGGCACTCTGTCGGCAAGATGCAGGATGGATAGGCTGGAAAGTATTTCATCAACGGATGTAGTGGCGGCGACGCCCTGAGAAGCCGCAGTAAGTACGTTCTCGCGGGCAGTGAGGTAATTAAGCAAAAAGGGCTGCTGAAAAACGAAACCAAATTCCTTACGGCGCAAAATAGCTAGATCCCGGCTGGACATGGCAGAGACACACTGATCACCGTAATGAACGGTGCCCTCGGTTGGCCTCTTTAAGCCGCTCATTAAGTAGAGCAAAGAACTCTTACCCGAACCGGAGGGGCCCATAATGCCAAAGAAGCCCGTTGCCGGTACCTCCATAGTTACATTGCGCACAGCATAGGTTAGCGTATCTCCGTCACCGTATCTCAAGCTAATACTATGTGTGCGCAACAACATTAAACTAGTAGATGGCCTGTTCCGTCTCTTTATCGAACAAGTGCGATTTTTCCAAGTCGAGGATGACCCGAATACTGTCGCCGGTCTTCGCGGTGGAAGCACTGTCGATTATACCTATGAAGTTCGTATCCCCAGCCTTAAGGTACATGACTACGTCGCTTCCTAAAGGCTCAACCACATCCACATCAACAGCAATGGTATTTGTGTCTGTGGCGGCTATAAGCCCGGGTAACGTGCTGTCATAGATATCTTCTGGCCTAATTCCGAACAAGCAGGTTTTACCTACATGCGAGCGAGCAGCTTCAGCGCGCGAGGGAGGAAGGGTCACCTTAAAGCTGCCGCCATCAATGATGACATCCGAACCAATGCTTGTCACGTTTACGGTAAGGAAGTTCATAGCAGGGGAACCAATGAAACCTGCTACAAACAGATTGGCAGGATGATGATACAGGTTAAGCGGCGTATCACACTGCTGTATGATTCCATTGGACATTACGGCAATGCGATCGCCCATCGTCATGGCCTCTACCTGATCGTGGGTAACATAGACAGTAGTGATGCCGAGCCTTCGGTGCAATTTAATCAGCTCTGCGCGAGTCTGAACACGCAGTTTCGCGTCCAGGTTGCTCAAGGGTTCATCCATCAGGAAGACCTTTGGCTCACGCACAATTGCACGGCCCAATGCGACACGCTGACGCTGACCACCCGAAAGTTCCTTAGGTTTTCGCTGCAGAAGTGGGCGTAAGCCAAGCATTTCTGCTGCTTCCTGAACTCTGCGATCGATTTGTTCGTTTGTAAACGCACGCTTTTGGTTCAGCAGCGGTACATTTGAGCCTGTAGGTACTTTCTTTAGCCGCAACCCAAAACTCATGTTCTCATAAACGCTCATGTGCGGATACAGTGCGTAGTTCTGGAACACCATGGCAATGTCACGGTCTGCGGGTGAAACATCATTTACCACGCGGTCGCCTATCCAGATCTCGCCACTCGTGGATTCCTCTAGTCCGGCAATCATTCTTAGCGCTGTTGTTTTGCCGCATCCAGATGGGCCAACGAGAACCATGAATTCCTTGTCTCGAATTTCAAGATTGATATTATTGACCGCATTGACCTTGTTAAAGGTCTTGCACAAACTTTTTAGGACCACACTGGCCATTGGCTGGCACTCTCCTGTACGACATACGCTTGGCTGCCGCATGTACTAAAGTATTAAGCCATTATAGAAAAAGCTTGGTACATGTGTCAAGCTTCAAGCTTCAATTTGTTCCGCACGAGGCCATTTCAGCCAATGTAACCACGGTTAAGAAGCATTTAACATGCCAATAAGAACCTGCGTACAGGGTGAATGAGAGCACACCTGGGATTGTTCGCGCGTATTTGCCGTCAATACTGACCATGACCTTCTTCTGCGGTTATAATATAAAACCATTAATGGTACTGTTGTCTTAAGCTTTC
>DAIDKH010000028.1 GCA_027450145.1 Chthonomonadaceae bacterium
ATTCTGGTCTGTCCCGGCTGGAAGGCGCCGGCGCAAGAGAACATGCTTAATTGGCTGTGCTCTGTCGGCCAGACTGAACGCGCGATATCGAGGTTTTGGCGACCAATACTCGTGAGCGCATGCAATGACGAGCTGCACAATATCTCGTGTGCATACGGTTTTAAGGTGTTTCGCGAAGGTTTTCTCACAACTCGAACTGGGTACCAGTTTGGGGTACCTACTGTTCCCCTAAGCGAGCTTTACAACGAGCCAGCAGCTGAGGCGATCCGCAGCCTGGGCGGAACAGTACGAACCAAAACTGCCGTCAAGAGTATCACCTTTGACCGTGACAACCGCCGCGCCACAGGCGTAATACTCCAAAATGGCGAGATGATTTCAGCAAATTGGATAGTAAGCGCACTTCAGTGTGACCAAATTACGAGGCTGCTCCCTCCAGATTGCTTATCACCCGCCCACGAGTGGGAACAACTGGCAGGTATACCTCTCGTACCCATAATGGGAGTACATCTTTGGTTCGATCGTCCTATCGAGATGCCTCCTGCTACGGCGTTGCTAGACCGATCATTTGAGTGGGTGTTCAATCGAAACTCTCTGTATCCCAAGCTTAGTGGAGAACCTGCATTTTTGTCGCTGGTCATAAGCGCCTCGAGCAGGTTCGATACCGCTAGCCGTGAAGATGTGGTTGCATTGGCTTTGCGGGAACTTGGTGATGCATTTCCAGCTATTGCCGACGCAGAATTGGTGCATAGTTCGGTGGTTCGTTGGCCTAAGGCTACCATTTCGCCGTCGTCCGACGTGCATTTAAAGCGTAGTGGGCCCTCAACACCTTACAGTAATGTAGTACTAGCCGGTGAGTGGACCAATACGGGGTGGCCGTCCACCATGGAGGGTGCCGCCATTAGCGGAATCAATGCAGCGCACTACATCTTACAACAGAGTGGTATGCCGCTTACCCATAGGCCAGCACCCATGGCAGCAGAGGGAATTTCCCGTTTACTTATGAAATTTGGCGAGTGGTGGTATCGAGGTCAACGATAGAATAGGATGTGGATTCGCAAGGAGCGTTTCTATTTGAGCACAAATTCACAACACCGTAAAACTCGTAGTGTGCATGAACCTGCGTTTGGACAGTCGGAAAATTTTGCTGGCAGGAACAGGAAGCGCCCATTAACCGGGGCGGCACTGATTGTCCTATGCACCCTGGCACTGGCAAGCGCAGCCGTCGTGCCTCACATTCGCCAGTGGATGGCAGATCGGGCGCTAATACGCGCCATTAACCAGCGGGACACCGATGGTGTTCTTGCCGCTATCGGCGATGGTGCTAACGTGAATGAGGTCGTGCCCGGCCCGCTTCGCAAGCCTACGCCTGCCGTTTATTATCACAACGCGCTTAGAGGTGCTCTTCACGGTAACCGACAACCACGCGCTACTCCGCTAATGCTAGCGGTGATTGCGGGCAATGCGCAGAATGTGCGCCTGCTACTGCAACATGGCGCTCAAGTAAACGCAACCGATGAATACGGATTTACTGCCCTGTTCATGGCGATATCCGAACGACGCCCCGACCTTACTCAGATGTTGCTGAAGGCGGGCAGTGACCCCAACAGCGCTAATCAGATGGGCATGCCACCGTTAAGCTGGGCACTTATGATGAGTGATGATGGCAGCGCTAAGGAGCTTGTTGAGCGTGGGGCCGACGTGAACAAGCCGGATCCCGACGGGAGGCCACCAATTTATCTTGCCACCCTTGAAAACAGTGTGCCAATGACCCGCTTGCTGTTGGACAGCGGAGTTACTCCCGATGCGCCATTTCACGGATTTACGTCATTGCACTTGGCGGTAATGCAACGAAACAGACAAATTGCGCGCCTGTTACTGCTTGCTGGTGCACAACCTGTTGATAATGCGGTACTCTATCATCTGGTTGATCAACATACGGTAAGTAGGCGACACGTATAGGTGTCGTTTATTTGGGTAAATTAAATCACCTGCATAACGACAATTATAGACAACAAAGCATCATTTATCGCAGCAAAGGACCGTTGCTGTGACGTATTGATCTCAGTTTTACGTACAATGATAGGCACTAAGAAGGTTAAACTCGCAATTGCGTCAGCAGACACATCGCATTATCCCGATGTATTCTAAGTAGAGGCAAACTGACCTTCATATGCTGAATTCTATTTTACGAACATCGTACTGCAATACTGGGTTTCATTGAAATTTTCCAACTAGAGTCCCCTGCTAAATGGGTGACCACCAGGGAGGTATTATAATACATGGCTACTGCGATCTCCATCCAGGGCCTGACCAAGAAGTATGTGGATGTCTGGGCGAAACAAGAAGTCGTCGCTGTCAACAACCTCAATCTAGAGGTTCAGGAAGGCGAGATTTTTGGTTTTCTAGGCCGCAATGGCGCCGGTAAGACGACCACAATAAAGATGCTGCTCGGTCTAATCTTTCCCACCGCCGGCGACGCCACTCTGCTTGGCAAGCCGATGGGCGATAACGTCGTAAAAAGCATGATCTCCTACCTTCCGGAGGAGACCTATTTTTATGACTCTATGTCCGCGTGGGATCTGCTGGATTTTTATGGTCGACTGTTCCGAATCCCAGGTGCAGAGCGGCAACGACGGATCAAGCTTTCACTAGAGAAGGTACGCCTGCAACCCGAGGCCTGGCGGCGCAACATCCGCGGCTATTCCAAGGGCATGCGGCAGAGAACAGGCATTGCCCAGGCTTTGATTAACGATCCAAAGGTCCTATTCCTCGACGAACCGACTTCCGGCCTCGATCCTATTGCTCATGCAGAGCTGCGCGACATTGTTGCCAGCCTAAAAGATGAGGGTAAAACGGTTTTCCTCTCATCGCACCAATTAGCAGACGTAGAACTCATCTGTTCGCGCGTCGCTATTATCCATAGAGGTAAGCTGCTGCGCACGGGGCAAATAACCGACCTTACAGCCGGAGAGCGCACCGAGATTGTGGTGAAAGGTGCAGGGTTGACGAACGGCACACTGCAGAACCTTCGCGCAATCACTCCAGATATTGAACAGCTGGAAGAGATGCAGGCACTGAAGCTGTTTAGCGAGGACGACAACCAGACCAGCGCAGTCATTGATCTGGTTAGAAACGCCAAAGGAAGCGTTATATCGGTCGTACCGCATAAGCGCACGCTGGAACAGATCTTTGTTGAGACGGTGCGAAAAGAGGAGGGTCTGTAAATGGGTGTTATCTACGCAATCGCCCGCCAAACTGTGCGCGAGGCTTTGCGCCGTAAGATCATGTGGATCTTTCTCGTCATTGGCGTTTTTCTCATCTCTCTAGGCCCAGTTTTCGGGTTTTTAAGCCCTAAAGACAGTCAGACAGTTTTGCGAAGTCTTGGGCTCGCAGCAATCCTACTGGCCGGTCTCTTCATTACCATCGTGACATGCATCTACCTGATTCCGGTAGAAATTGAAAGAAGAACCATCTACACGGTACTCAGTAAGCCTGTCCAACGCTATGAGTTTCTTCTTGGCAAGTTTCTGGGCGGCTTTTTTACGGTGTTCATCAATATTGCTGCCATGGGCGTAGTCTTTTTGGCAATGCTCTATTTTCAGGAAGGGCACCACATCGCACCAGAGATGGCGCGAGGAGTTATGCTAACGTTCTTCCAGATGTTGTTACTTGCCGCAATCACGATCTTTTTCTCAACAATTACAACTCCGGTAGTGAACTTCTTTCTGTCGTTTGGAGTTTTTCTTGTTGGAAACCTAAGTTCGGTCACGGATACTCTCACCACCTCGCACAACAAAATTGCGCACGGTGTGGGACAGTTCATATACTACATCCTGCCGCAATTTGGAAACTTCAATGTTCAGAACCGACTCATTCATCCCGACGAGAGTATCGTGAACATGAACGTGTACATCATACACAATATCTTCTACTCTCTGGCGTACTCTGCCGTCGTGCTGGCTGTCGCGATCATCCTGTTTGATCGTCGCGAGGTATGATATGACCAATTCTTCTCCAGCACCTAAGGTAAGTGGCGGCAAGATTTACCCTGCCTCCGTCAAGAACCGCGCTTACGTACTGGCAGGGGTTGCATTGATCATGTATCTTGTTTCGTTGCGCGTTCAAGCCACTATACTACCCATGCGCAACAAGATGCAAGAGACCAAGAATGCTACACGAGTTATTGGTGGGCTTAACAATGAGTTTCTATTGTTGCCTCTGTTAGGTTTCCGCGAGGCGGCTGCGGGCTTGTTGTGGGTGCGCTGCGACCAGTTTTTCGATAGCGGCGATTACGATGCTATTCTGCCACTGGTTCGTGTTATCACTTGGCTGGATCCCCATGACTCCAACGTCTACGTCACAGGTGCGTGGCACATGGCGTATAACTTCACTGACTCGCAGGAGCGCTCGGATCGCAGGTACATCTATCCTTCCCAAGCACTGTTAACAGAGGGTATCCAGAACAATATGTTCATACCTGATGTTAAGTTCGAAAAGGGATGGGAAAATTTTGACAAAATCAAAAACTTCCCCGAGGCTGCAGCGGCGTTCCAGTTAGCTATCGACACTCCACCCAACCGGAATAACCATGATTCCTGGCCACAGGGTGCACCGCTGAAAACGTGGCACATTCTTGCACATACCTACGAGAAAATGGGACGGATACCAGACGCCATAAACGTGTGGCACGAGGCAATGAGCATTAGTGCGTCGCGTATCAAGAGCCATGGTGGGCGAACAAAGGACTTTTCTGACTGGATGCTTCGCCAGGCGGAATTACATAATCTGCAAGAGGAGTACCAGCGCTTTCATAACCGGTACACCGCCACGGGGCACGATCACGTAAATCCATCCAAATATCCGGGGGTTCAGTTCCCATTTGGCGGCTCCAACAAGCCGGGGCCATGGAACGTACACATTACCAACAAGATCACCGTGGTACGCCCGAAGGTTCTCCAGTTCACTGGTACTTTCAACAGTGCAGACGGAGCTCGTGTTGACGTTCTAATTGAGGATTGGAACTACAAACCGCATATTGACAAGGATACCAGCACGGCATTCGCGGTGGATCCCAATCAGACAATACTGATGGACTCCATTGCTGTGCGCAAGGATGCGTATGATAGGCAGATGGATATGAGCAAGGATCCAAAGATGTACAGCTTTGCTCATAATTACTACCGAATTGTCGTAAGCTACGATCCACGTACCACTGCACCCACCATGCAAGACAGGTTTGGCTGGAGTGGTGAAGGTATGACCGACGACAATCCTGACAGGCTGATTGTTGATTACACACCGGGGCAGATGGCCAACAAGTATATTGATGGCTTCGGGGCGACTGGCCCAATCTGGGATCCGGCAATTGCGCCGTGGCCGCAATACACCCAACCGAAACGCATGTTGATGATTACGTACAAAGTGAGCCGCGATCAAATCATGGGGCGAAGCCCGATTACAGACGCGAATATTGTACCAAATAAGATCATGCCGCTTGGTCCGGGCATGCTACCGTAAAGAGTACGGCGTAGAACTAAAAAGGCGAGGAGGTTGTATCATTACAGCCTCCTCGCCTTTATTTCAACACAAGGTCTAACGTGTTGCGGCGATAGATAGAATACGTGGATTCCTATGATCCAGCCTACGCGAAGAGCATCTCCATGAGATATTCGCCGCGGGGTACCATCACCATGGGTTTGACATGCACGCTTTCGTCAAACAGAACGTTGCTGTTGTGGGTTGGCTTTTGAGAGTCGTAGAAAAGAAATGGTACGGGACCATAGCCATGCTTGGTAGTAGACACAGGAGTCATGTGGTCGGGTACTACTATCAGCCTCCAATCACTACCTGTAAAGTGAGAGACCAACGGTCCTACGATCTCTCGGTCGATCGCTTCTATTGCCTTTACCTTTTCTTCCGCGCTGCCAGCGTGTCCGGCTTCATCCGGGGCCTCTACATGAATCCATACGAACTCATTAGTTCGCGAAGCCTCTATGGCGTATCGCGCCTTCGCTGAGTAATCAGTATCGAAGTACCCCGTTGCTCCAGGCACGGTAAGCACATTCAACCCACAGAGTTTACCAAGACCCTTTACAACGTCTACAGCGCCCACCAATGCTCCTGTGCAGCCACGAATCTGCTGAAACGGGCGCATAATCGGTGTTTTACCGGGAGACCAGGGCCATAAGGTGTTGGCAGGGGCAAGGCCAGCCGCTCTGCGCCTAACATTGATAGGATGATCGTTTAGCAAGGATTGCGACCGGCGAATAAAATCGATAAGCTCATCGGCATAATCGCCCTGCGGCAGTATCGCCTCCAACGCCACCCCCATGTTCTCGTGCGGTGCCTGGGTAGTTACATTAGCAGAGCCACCGCGCCAAGTGAGGATGTGCCTGTAGGAAATTCCGGGATAGAGCGTTTGCTGCGGCGAGCACAGTTCCTGCTGCGCCAGGGTAACAAGTTCATGCGCTTCTTCTGTAGAGATATGGCCGGAGCTGTAGTCTATGAGTTTATCGGTGCTTGCGGTGATAAGAGAGCATCGAAAGGCGACGTCCTCCTGATTGAGCACAATATCCATTGCGGCGGCTTCTACTGGACCACGGCCGGTGTAGTACTCCGACGGATTATAGCCGAGAAGAGCCATATTCGCCGCATCACTGCCAGGATACATCTCCAACGGTGTAACTTGCACAGAGCCGATGGTGCTTACAGCTGCCAGAGCATCTAGGTTAGGTGTACGAGCCGCTTGAAGAGGTGTTTGCCCATTTAGCTCCTGCAAAGGCAAGTCTGCCGCTCCGTCTGGTACAAGAAGTATATGTTTCATGGCAAAATTATACCCCGGCGGTTTACTGCCGGGGCGGGCGCAGGCTGCCAGTTATGTCAGCCTAAGTTCACTGCAATTCAGCTAACTTGGACTTTACGCCGGCGCAAACTAAAGAACACCGGTGCGGTGCAAACCATAGCCAGCAAACCGGTGATGGATGAGGCCTCTGGCACCGGGGGAGGCACGGTGTAGCCGTTGATGACTACATTTGCATGATTAAAAGCAGGATCGTTAGACGTACCTTGCAGGACTGCATACCAGGCACCAATGTCGAGATCCGCTGAGCCTGGCTGTTGGCGGAAAAGAAAACACTCCTCACCGTTAGATACATACCCAGAAACGGACCACGGTACATATGGCTTGCCTGTGGCAGCGTTAATTTTGGGGTCGGTAACCGAATTCATATTGATGGTTCCCGTATATCCAAAGCACACTTGAACCGCTACCACCGGGGAGGTCAGACCTGTTATCGGATTTACTACGTCACCATTAATCTGCAGGCCGTAGTTTGGTGATGAGCTTGTAGGCTCGAACGTCGATCCCGTAATCGCTTGGCCATTATCCAGGGTTGAGTATGTGGTTAATGATTTGATCGTCAATGTATTAGGATCTACTGTAGTGGGCATGAGCCAGTTGAGAGTGGCTGACCCGTCGCCACCACCGCCAAGGGTTAGCGCTTTGGCGGTAGAGGGCGCCAGAGCGATACAGCTCACGCCCAGTAAGATAGCAGTAACAAATTTCGGCACGGTTGTATCTCCAAATATGGCAGATGAACTTAGCCACGGCATAATTAAGCAATATAATTATTTAACTCGTAAAAATCCACGAGAAAATCGAAATTATACGCGTTGGCTTAAATAGTTGTGGATGCATAATCTATGCCAAATACCGCAATTGTTCCAGCTTATGTGTTTAAGCTACAAATTTAAACACTCTAGGTAGAGCTAATCGGCCCCGCACGGTTTTGGGGTATACTCCCTAAGCTAGCTTGGTGCCCCTTGAAGCAGATGAGATTGGGTGAGCTCGCGAAATCTATACAGGATGAAATGCGCCCATATGGCGATACTCGGATTTGAGCTGGAGGAAATTCAGCAACTTATAACCTTAATGGATCAGCAGCAGCTAAAAGAGCTGGTACTTGAAGAGGATGGCAGATATATTAGACTGAGGGGCTTTCACTTCAAGCCTGCTCAAGTGGCTTCTCCGCAACCCCTAGTTCACCAGAGCGCGCGCCTGCAGATCGGGTCGTCGGAATTACCTCAATTACCTGCTGCGCGCCCCGATGAAGGTAACCTGGTTTCGCTAGTATCGCCCATGGTAGGCGTCTTTTATCGAAGCGAAAAACCCGGTGCACCGGCAATGGTAAACGTAGGTGATCATGTTTCAGTTGATCAAACCGTCGGTATCCTGGAGGCGATGAAGGTCTTCTCGGAATTCAAGTCTGAACATGAGGGCGTTATCGTAAAGATACCAGTAGCCGATGGTCGTTTGGTACACACCGGCGACGTTTTGATGGTTCTAAGGAAAGATCAGGCCGGTTCATGAGTAACAAGTTTAAGAAAGATAAGGTGCGCATTGGTGTACTGGGCCTAGGTGTTGTCGGCTCTGGTACCGTCGCACTTCTAAATCGCAACCGCTCAGAAATTGAACAGAAAATAGGCCTTCCTTTCGAGATTGCACGAATTGCGGTGCGCGATGTCAACAAGAAACGTGCCGTTGAGGTTCCTCGTAACCTTTTAACGAGCGATCCTTCTGAAATAGTCGGTGACCCGACGATTGATGTTGTTTGCGAACTTATTGGTGGAGTTGAACCTGCGCGAACCTACGTGATGCATGCCTTGCAATCTGGCAAGCAGATTGTGACTGCAAACAAGGAGATGATTGCGAAGGTTGGCAGCGGTCTAATGGAGGAAGCGGCCCGCCGTAGCCTGGATCTGCAATTTGAGGGTAGTGTTGCCGGTGGTATACCTATCATCCAACCTATGAAGAATGCGCTCGCAGGCAACTCTGTCCAAGAAGTCACCGGCATTATAAACGGAACCACCAACTACATCCTAACACGGATGACTAGAGAACGTGCCGATCTGGATGCAGTGCTTACTGAGGCACAGCAACTTGGCTATGCTGAAGCCGATCCTACGAGCGATGTAGACGGATACGACGCCCAGTACAAGATCGCTATATTGGCGTCCATCGCGTTTACCAGCCGAGTAAACGTTAATGACGTTTACGTGGAAGGAATCCGTACTATTGGCGCGGCAGATATTTCCTACGCAGACGAACTAGGTTATACTATTAAGCTGTTGGGAAAAGGCAAGAGGCTACCAGACGGTCGCATTCAGGTAAGAGTACATCCAACGCTTATCCCTAAGGCGCACCCGTTAGCTGCAACCAACGACGTCTACAACGCTGTTCATATTGTTGGCGACTCCGTCGGAGATGTTATGTTTTACGGCCGAGGTGCTGGAAGCGGGCCGACGGGAAGCGCAGTCGTTGGCGATATCATTGATGTATGCCGAAACCTGAAGTTTGGAAGCACCGGCCGCGTTTCTTGCACCTGCTTTCAACATCGCGAAGTGCAACCAATTGATGAGGTTGTGACCCGGCACTACATCCGCATGGTGGTTCAAGACCGGCCTCGTGTTTTGGCTGCAATTGCTGGTGCCTTTGGCGACCACAATATTAATATTGAAGCAATGATACAAAAGACTATTCACGGCCAGCAGACGGATATTGTCTGGTTGATGCACGAGGCCCCCGGCAAGGCAATTCGGGATGCGCTCGCCGTCATCAGACAGCAACCTGTCGTGGTTGAAGTCAGCAACTGGATTAGAGTGGAGGAATAACCACACTATGTCTGACATTTCTGAGATGCCTGATCAAGAGCTTGAAGCTTTTGAACTACGAATTCTGAAACCAGAGGATGTGCGTATATTTCGCCACGGCGGAGTAACCAGACTCACCTTAGAAAACCAGCGCTCCTGGACTCGTGCCCAATCTATGCGTGCGTTTCCCTTAACCGACCCTGACCATTACATCGGATTCCTCGACTGCGCGAATAAGGATATTGGCCTCATCGTCGACCCATCGCAGTTGGATGCCGAATCGCGCTCCGTCGTCGAGCAAGATCTTGAGAAGCGTTACTTTGTACCGCTCATCCGCAAAGTCTACAGTGTAAAGGAAGAGTTTGGCACCATTGCATGGGACGTAGACACGGACAAGGGCCGACGTGAGCTTCTTGTGCGCAATATTAGAGATAACCTGCAAGAGCTTACCTCCTCGCGAGTGATTGTAACGGACGTGGACGGAAATAGATTTGAATTCCCAGATATCAGCCGTTTAGACAGCCGTACGCAAGGAATTATTCTGCGTAATCTCTAACGATCGTTGTTCAGTTGTTACACCTGGTTGCCGCTTGCCGGTAGTCAGGTTTTACAACTGGTATTTTAAGATTACTCCCCCAAAATCCACAACTTTCCGCTGGCTTCATAGGTATTTCAACAACCTGCGGCACCATGGACTGAAGTTGCGTTTGCAGCCTCGCATCGCCTTCTTACTCGTAATTTGATGCACAAGTGCAAAATATCCCCAAAAAAATTACGGATTTATTCAAATAATGGCTAAAATACATGCAACAGCCTTATAATGTGATTGTCAAATACTCATTATGTTAGTCTGAACTAGTTTCGCCCGGTTGTTAACCAAGGCGTATGAGGCCATCAGCATGCAATCTCGTATCCCCCTTGCGGCTCTTATACTTGCGTCTATTACCATTTGCAACTCCGCCGTTGCCGCTGTTCATCATCTTCCGCACCGTTCAACACATCCCATCGTTAAACGGCGTGTGCAACCTGTATTGCATCGGGCCGCCGATGGCATCATTACAGAACCACCTATACCCAAGCATGTTGAATTCCTGCGCGATATAGCGCCTATATTAGCTCGTAGCGGGTGCTCTGGTGCGCAATGTCACGGCAAGTTTGGCGGGCGCGGAGGCTTTGAAGTATCTCTACTTACGCTGAGCCCGGCAGATGATTATGCACCATTGGTCTACGGCGATCGAGGAAGACGCATCAATTTTCAGGACCCTGCCAGAAGTCTCATCCTTTTGAAGCCGACGGATCAGATTTCACATGGCGGTGGGCAACGCTTTTCCACCCATTCACGGCGCTATAAGCTGTTGCTCAAGTGGATACAAGAGGGGTGTCCGTTCCACAAAACCGATCCTCGACCTGTTTCGCTGGTTATTACACCCAGGCAGGACGTACTGCATCACGTTGGCCAGACGCTGCAGGTTCATGCTATTGCCACCTACTCCAACGGCAAACGCTTGGATGTTACTCATGAAACTGTATTCATGTCCTCTAATCCCACGGTGTTTTCCGTTGGCGTAGATGGCCTGGTAAAGGGCACGAGGTGGGGAGGCGGCGCTATCCTGGGCCGGTATCTGGGAATTGTTTCGGCTTCATTTCTTACACTGCCTGAAACTCGACCCGGCAGATATCCGCTTATTCCTCAGAATAACTTCATAGATCGATATGTATTTGCTAACCTGAAGCACCTCAATGTGGTGCCCTCTGCGCTCGCTGGTGATACCGAATTCCTGCGCCGCGTAACCCTGGATACATTGGGCAGGCTGCCAACTCCAGACGAGATTAAGGCATTTACTGCAGATACAAATCCGCAGAAGCGGTCGCTTCTTGTCGACAAACTATTGCATGAATCAGCCTTTGTCGATTTTAGAGCGCTTCGGCTTGCAGATTTGCTGCGGGTTAACCCGGATGTCTTCCAGGGGGCTAACTACACCTCTAAACAGAGAAGCGCCGAGCTATTCTACGACTGGATTTGGAACCAGGTCAACAAGAATCTGCCATGGAACCAGTTTGTATACAAGATCATCACTGCAAAGGGCAGTTCAGAGGAGTACGGACCTACTAATTTCTACCGTGTTGAGTACTCGGCAAACGATCGCGCTGAAAACGTAGGCGAGGCGTTTCTTGGGGTGCGCATGGCCTGTGCGAGGTGTCATAAACATCCGTTTGATAGATGGACGACGGATGATTATTGGAACTTCTCTGCCTTCTTCCAGAAGGTTGGAATTCGGCCAGGGAGGCTATTAGACGAGCAGGTTATCGATTATAATGCAAATGCTCAGCTGATCAACCAGTCGATACTTGGACCAAATCGCGGTAAAGTTGCGCCGCCGACCTTCCTTGGTTCCTCGGAGCCTGCACCACCTGCAAAGAACCAGATAAAAGAGCTGGCAGACTGGATGATCGCTCCTAGCAATGCCTATTTCGCTCGTGCCGCAATGAATCGCCTGTGGTCATACTATTTCGGTATGGGAATAGTTAATCCTGTCGACGACATGCGTGCTACCACTCCTAGTAGTGTGCCGGGATTGCTGACCGCCCTGTCGGCAGAATTTGTGCGCAGCGGATATAACATGCGCCACATGATACGATTGATACTCAATTCGCGTACCTATCAGCTGTCATCTCTACCCAATCATACCAACCTTCTTGATGAGCAGTTCTTTTCACATTTTGTCGCGCATCCAATGCCGGCCCAGGTATTGCTAGACATGGTGAATGAGGCGACAGGCAGTCGCCGTCAATACGGTGCGTTTCCGGATAGGTCGTTAGCCATTCAGGCGTCATTTCCCGTCAAAACTCCGTTCACTAACGCATTTGGCGTGTCGCACCGCGAATTCCTTACGGATCTAGATCCGCAGCTTGATCCTAATCTTATGCAGTGCCTAACGATGATTAACTCCCCTCAGCTTGAAAGCAAGGTGAACTACGGAAGTACCGTTCGGCTCGCATTAGCGGACACGCAAACCGGCCCGCAGCTAGTGAAGTATCTCTACCTGCGCACCTTCTGCAGGGCGCCTACGCCAGCAGAAGTCACTAAATGCGTCACTCTTATTCAACAGGCAAAAACCCGAGCGGCCGGTGCCGAAGACCTGCTTTGGGCACTGATATCGGCACGCGAGTTCTATTTTAATCACTGAAGCAATGGGTTGATGTAACACCAATCGGTAGGAATGTCACTTAACCGGAGGATTGTGATGAGTTACAACTGGCTGGGAGATTGCGAGAAGTTTCATAGGCGAGATGTCATTCGAGTCGGTATGCTTAGTTTTATGGGCCTCACACTGTCGAAATACTATGCCTTGGCCGAGACAACTAAAAAGCTGCACCCAGACCGCACTGACGGTACCGCAGATTCCGTGGTTCTTATTTGGACTGCTGGTGGCCCAAGTCACGTGGATAGCTGGGATCCCAAACCAAATGCACCTGTTGAAATTCGTGGACAGTTCAATTCAATTGGCACGAATGTGAATGGCATACAGGTTACGGAACATTTGGCCCGCACTGCAAAAGTAATGGATAAGCTGACGATTATCCGCAGCATGACTAGCCCAACAGCAGTGCATGAAATTGGCACGCATTATATGCTTACAGGCTTCCTGCCGTTACCTGGTTTTGAGGTGCCTTCCTACGGTTCGGTGGCTGCGAAACTACTGGGGCCGCGTAGTGCCCTGCCTCCATATATCTCTGTGGAACAGCCGGAGGAACCAATGGGAGCGGGGTTCCTGGGCGCAGCACTCAATCCCTACAGCCCCGGCGGAAATCCAGCCGCGGCAAACTATCACGGCGAGGGTCTGGACGCGCCCGCTGGAATGACACGGCACCGCATGGACCGGCGCCGGGCTCTGCGCGACGTGGTAGACGACGCGTTTCGCCAGCAGGAAAAGGGATGCGATGAGGCTCACGCAGTAGACGAGTTCTACAACCGCGCCTATACATTGCTATCATCTACGAAGGCACGGGCTGCCTTTGATCTCACAAAGGAGACCTCCGCGGTACGCGGCAGCTACGGTTGGAACCAGTTTGGCCAGAGTATGCTGCTTACCCGACGGTTGATAGAAGCAGGTACGCGGTTTGTTACAGTGACGGTTGGCGGGTGGGACAATCACTACAACATCTTCCCGGCAATGGGCGGTAGCCTTTTACCGACATTCGATCAGGGTTTTGCAACGTTCATTGCAGATATGGCTCAGCGCGGCATGCTTGAGCGAACCCTGGTAGTCGTTATGGGTGAATTTGGTCGAACACCAATCGTGAACAGAAACGCCGGACGAGACCACTGGCCGGCATGTTTCTCGGTGCTGATGGCTGGTGGCGGTATTAAGGGAGGAAACGTTGTGGGGTCGTCGGACGGGCGAGGGATGCAGGTCGTTTCGGATCCCGTACACCCCGAGGATGTTGCCGCCACGATATACAACGCACTTGGTATTGATTATCACCAATCCATCTCTTCACCTGAGGGAGTGCGCATCACGCTTGCACGCGGTGGTTCCCCCATCAAACAGGCGTTGGCGTAATGCGTATCACCCCTATCGCCAGCCTGGTTTGGTGCCTAGCAGCAATTGCGGTCGGCTATCCCATCGCCGCAGGGGCAGCGCCGTCACCGGCCGCAATTCCTCCCGTGGAAATGTCTGCGCCTATCGTCCATTACAGGCTTAGCGCGGTATTTTCGGTAAAGCTGAGCCCAAAAGGGAACAGGCTGGCGGTGGGGGTGTTTCACCGTGTGCTCGTGTACGATACTGCAAATTGGAAGCTCGTGGGTGAATGCACCTCCGTATCCGGTGGAGCAAGGGCCGTTGCCTTCTCTCCAGACGGTAAAACGATCGCAATAGGCTGTGGGCTACCGGATCGCGATGGAGAGGCACTGCTGTGGGATGGTGTGACGGGGCACAAACCCACCATCCTAAAAGGCGCGGATGACGTAATTGAGGCGCTGGCCTTTAGCGATGACGGCAAAATGCTGGTGACGGCCTCCGACGATCATAATGTGCGCGTTTACGAGGATTTGCCTTCCGCCAAGAACACCATGCTAACTGAACACAATGATCAAGTTCAGGCTGTTGCGTTTTCTCCCAATGCTGCTATTCCGTTCCTCTCCGGCGGACGAGATCATATGGTAAAAGCTTGGGATGAGAAAACCCTCCAGTCCGTTGCTAACCTGGATCAGTATGGAGACGGAGTGACCTGCGTAGCATTCATTAATGACACGCAGTTTGTCGCGGGATCGTTGGATGGCCACCTCTACTGGGCGGGCATTGGCTACGATAATCGTGACAAAGACTGGAACAGCTATTTCTTTAGGGATGAATTTGCCGACGACGGTGGGGTTAACGGACTGGCAGTTACCGGCAATCGGCAGATTATTTTGACGTGTGGCATGGATGGGGCGGAAATACTATGGCAGTCCGATGGTCGCAAACTTCATGTAGATCACATTTCGCGATTTCCACTTTACAGTGTTGATATTACAGCGGACGGCAAAACTGCTTACGGCGGCGGTAGGGACGGCATGATTTACGAATGGAACCCAGCAAGCGGTGCAATTTCGCACATTCAAGCGCCACCGCCGCTACCAACCCTTGGTAGACCCAAGGTTCGTGCACCTCGTAAGAATACGAAACGAATTCTATCCAGGATCAAGCATTCCAAATGAAACGACAAATTGCTGCGCTAGTCGCCTTGCTTCTGACTGTAATTCCGGCTGTTTGTCTCGCTCAAGAAGCCGATGCTCCCGTAATTCAATCGTTTTACCCCGTAAGTGGACAGCAGGGCACTACAGTTACGGCCGAAGTTAAGGGCAGCAATCTTACTGGTGCAAGCCGCATGCTCGTGTATCAGAAGGGGATTACTGCTTCGGTTTTCTCAGATCAATCACATGTTGATACACGCAATGAACCGCTGTGGCGATCAAAATGTGGAAACTGCCATGAACTGCGGTCTCCAGCGAACCGCGATATGTCGCCGGACCAGTGGGCTGCCACGGTGCACCGTATGATTGCAAAGAACCAGGCGCCTATCTCACCAGGTGATGCGCAAAAGATCATAGAATACCTTCAGAGCGCCGCGCGCGGCGGTAAAGTATCTGCAAAGATTACAATTGCTCCTAATGCGCCTCCTGGTATCTACAATCTCCGACTAGTCACGCCGCGTGGCATATCTACAGAAGCTCAATTTGAGGTTGATTCGCTTCCGCAGGTAATGGCCATTCCCTCAAGCGACAAGCTGTTGTCTCAGGCGGTAACACTGCCGTGCGTGGTGAACGGCTGCATTACGCGCAACAGCGAGCTAGACAGGTTCAGTTTCGCAGCAGTAAAGGGGACTCGCTACGTATTCAACCTGAAGGCCTTTAGGTTTAACGATGATACCCAGCTGTTTTTCAATCCTGAACTACGCCTGTACGATCCATCCGGTAATCAGATTGCCGAGAACCATGGTTATTTCGAGCTGGACCCGCTTATAAACTGGGTTTGTCCGGCAAGTGGAAATTATATTATTGAGGTACGCGATTTGCTGGGCCACTCTAGCCCTGCTGATGTGTACCATCTGACAATTGGAACACTTCCCTATGCGGGAATCCTGTTCCCAGCTGCTGCGCAAGTGAATAGGACAGTTCAGGCTCATGTGTACAGCCACAATGAGGGCTCTGTCATACCAGCTGTTTCGGTCCATTTGCCCACTCAGCCCGGCTTATTTCTTGTTCATACTCCGCAGGGCTCAAGATCGATGATGGCTTCTCCTTACGGCGTCGTCACCGATGCTGAGCCACCTGCCGTTACAACGCTGCCTGCGGGCTTCACAGGTCGACTTGCGACCGAAGGCCAGTCCGATAATTTCTCCTTTACTGGGCAAGGTACGTGGGAATGCCGGATTTATTCGAGAGAACTTGGTTCCCCGCGGCCCGTTACCGTAACGATGAAAGACTCGAATGGCCGCGTCTTCCAGGTTCGGCAGTCTGGTGACCGGTTTACCTTTGGAATTCCCCGCCCAAAAATGACTTACTCCATGACGGTAACGGCAAACGGAAGCTCCGGTGAGCGAGTGTATTACATCGAGATCCACCCTGTGGCGCCACTATTACGCGCGTACCAACGACCAGATACTGCACTCGTGTACCAGGGGAGCAGCACTGCCATGCACGTGAGGGTATTACGCAGGCAAGGCATCGGCGGCCCTATTACTATACACGCCGAAGGGCTGCCAGCCGGTGTGCAATGTGCCCCAGTCACCGTTGCACCGGATCAGTATTCGGTACCGGTGGTAATCACCGCAGCGAGTGGCGCGCAACCCACCGCGCAGCGATTCCGCCTCATGGCGTCGTATGAGGCGGCGGGTAGGACAGTTACCGAGCAGTTGTGGGCGCAGCAACCGAAGAAAATGATATTCTCAACATATTACTATGACCGTCCCGCTGCACTGGTTCAGGTGGCAGGAAAGGCGCCGTTCACCGCCAGGCTCCTGAACCCTGGGCCAATTAAGGTGCGCAAACATGGCGGTTATCGAGTGCATGTTGCAATAGATCGTACCGCAGGATTTGACGGGACGATTTCTGCACGAATAGAAGGATTACCCGGTGCATGGGTCGCCGATGCGGTAGAGGTGGCGCCGGGCCAAAAAGACGTCACTCTCATTGTGCGGCCGGATGGCGGAAATCCCGCCGAATTTTTGAACCGAAACAAAGCCTGGGCTCCTTTCCACGCAGTGGTGGAGCTTTGGTCTTACAGCAATCCTGTGGTAGTCGCAGATCTACCTGTGGTCGCCGACCAGGGCGAGACGCGAACGGCGAGTCGGTAGCGGCGCCGTTAAACAGGGGAGGTGCGAATCACGGTTACGTCGCCAATTGCGCCGGTAGTGCGCTCAATGTAGGTTTCGCAGACGCGAACGGTAACCTTGCCGTGTCCGGCTGCATCCGGCATCTCTATCATGTCGCCCTGGCCTACCTCTTTGGCGATATATGGTGATGACGTCCTTATAAGTTCGCCATCCTGTGTAGCCTCAAACACAAGATTGGGCTTGTTGGCTCGAATGAGCGCCATTCTTCGGCGAGGACGAACAGGTGTTGGCATACTTCAGAGATCCTCCCATAAATCAAGTTGTTGCCCAAGTCCGCGCTTGTCGGTATCGCAGCTGCCTGTCGTAGTCTTTCGGTGAGCGGTATCATGAATAGCTAATCTATCATAATGCCAGGGTCTCAACAGGTTTACGGCATCTGCTACTGAAGTACTTTTATCCAGCCAGACATTAACTTCTGATCTGGTAAGCAGCGCAGGCATGCGATCATGAATTTCCGCTATCTCCGTGGCAGGATCAGTCGTGATGATGACACATGTGCGCTCTTCTAACCGATGGCTATTTAGTGTGGTGTCCCACAGCCCCGCCATCGCCAGCGGTTCATCGCCGTCAAACGAAATTTCTATGGGCTTACTGCGAGGCGGTCTGCTCTTGGGCCACTCGTAGTAGCCACTCGCAGGAACGACGCATCGGTTGGTTCGTATAAGGTCGCGAAACATCGGCTTTTGGGTGACGGTTTCACTTCTAGCGTTAATGATTGGTCGCCCATTTTTTACAGAGGTAGACCATCGCGGGAACATACCCCAACGCATGGTGGTGAGCTGCAGTTCGTCACCCCCGGTCACAACGAGAATCTGCTGAGTGGGTGAAATATTTTCACCCTGTGCAAACGATGTCGCTGCTACAGGTAAGGCACGAAAGAACGCCGCAATGTCCGCCGCTGAATGTGTAAGCAAGTACCTTCCACACATGACAAATCCTTGTGAACCAGTTGGCCATAGCAGTCTTAAGGAATGGTTCAGCCTCAATACTAGAGATGCAAGTGTACCACACCTACAAATCGGTTGGCACCCAGCTAGCATGGAATATAATGAGAGACGGCGAGCACGCCTTGGTTAATATCTCATGGCCACTTCCTGGCATTTGCAAGGACTTTTAATTATCCAGTATATACTGCCAGCTGTTCATTAAGAATCTTCGAAAACAGTCCAACCTCAGGCTCATCGGGCAGCCCGATTAACAAGGCACGATCGAGGTACTGATTGTTGCATTCGCAGGAGGTCTCGGGCAGCAAAGCACATCCGTGGCAAGCTGCGAGAGTGAGGCTATTGTGAGTTGGCTGGTCCGTCTCAATGCAGACGGGATCATAGGAACACCAACGCGCATGATCTAGGGCACGAACCACTGTGTTTACCAGGCGGTCTGGTTTTCCTTGTCTTACCAAGCCGCCTAATGTACCTGCACTGTCACCGGCCGCGGTGTAAATAAGGATTCCATACATCGCGTTCTCTTTACTGGTGTCACAATACACTCGTTCTCGAAGTGAGGAGTTGCCATATCCAGATTCGATGGCGAACTGGTTGATGAGTATGTGGGCAAAGGTATGCAGCGCGATACGAGCGGGCGAAACACCACCCGAAGAGTGCCATCCCGCGCGGTGTGCTGCCTCGCGTAGAGTATTCGCCCGTTGAACTACCGTTGGCAAACTACTCCAATTGGTGAGAAGTTCAGGGCGTATCTCCAGGAAAATACCTTCTCCGTGCACGACTATTGCAGGTAGCCAGTCTGGTTTTTTGAAGCTCAGCGCGCGTGAATCTACGTCCGTAATCGTGCTAGGCGGGCGAAACCGCGTAAAGCCCGTGAACACACGCGTAGCTCTAAGCTTATGTACAAGGGTGACACCGGTTAAAATAGCATCTAAAGGTGTACCGTACTGGTCGATGTCGATTTTCTGGCATTGCAGCTCTCTAGTGTCCTCGCTTATACCTGTAGATAAAAGATGGAACTCCGGTTGTCGCAGCGCTCCTTCCGCTTTGCTACGCTTACCGTTATCCGGTTTGCCATCGCTATCGAGTTGCTGCGTTCTGCTTCGTACCCATTCGCGGGCAAACTGCAAGAATGAGTTATGGCGTAAGGGTGAGATATTGCTACTTTCACATATAAGCTCGCAATCTTTAGCGAAGCTATCCGAGTAGGTGTCAGCGTCTGTCAACAATCTTTGCGCTAGCCGCGAGTTTATAGCCACCTCGAATTCGGTCTCGGAGTGCGCGGCTCGTGGTAGGAAAATGGCCTCTATTGTGGCTGGGAAGTACACGTTGGAGGCGCCCCTCTCTAACACTGTTAGGTTATTGTTACAGGTTGTAGGCTTGTAGTTTGGTCCTAGCCAAGGCCGGTGGCCCTCACAACGTATGTTGATTTGCGCGAGCGCACCTGGTGCGTGGATGTTAGATAGGTCGCGGCTCGCACCGCACGAACATGTAATCTGCACCGACCGCAACGACAAGGAGGTGTCCTTCACATTGAAGCGCATCTCACAGGTTTCAGTGTGCGGTTTTGCTCTGTGAACCCACTCCAGATATGGAAAGTCTTGTATGTGACCATGTCGTTCACATACGGCTACGTACCGCATAGCTCGCATGATCGGACGACGAATCGCTGGCAGGTTGGCACAGCTGTTATTGGCTGCATATCGACTGCCAGTGCATCGGTGCGGTTCGCTGCACAGTGGAAGACATTTCATTACACCGCAGTTGGCACAATAGTGCCACCGAGGAAAGGTGTAGAGTGGTATTCGAAGGTTTCGTAGTGATTTTGGACGACCAAAATTTGCTGCATCCGGAGGTAGCCGAAATTCCTTAACACCTAACTCCTCTTGTAGCCGCTCCTCGGTAATACGGAACATGGCAACGTCCTGGTCATCCATAAATCTATACCACGAGTCGATGCCCCCTGTCATAAGGGTCGCACCATCGGGGAAATCGATCATTGCTCCTACCCCGAAGTAGCTCACTAATTGAGATCGTCGTAATGTACGTGCCATGTCCTCATTCTCCTTTGGTGGAAGATCTAACGATCTCGCCTGCACAGGGCGGTTCGACGCTTCGCATGGATGTTGGGGTTGGAAGGCTCCTGTGAGCATGATCCCCCGCGCCTATAACGTCCGATACGGCCACCATCAGTGCATTATTCGTTCTGTATTCCCCTGTAATTGCACCGTACTCTTGGGGCTCCCATTCCTTCCACGTCTGCCACACGTAGTCGAAATCAGCCAATACGCCATCCTCTTCCTCCGGATCGACGCATGCAACCCTGCGCTGTACTACATCGCGAATGCGAGCGACCAGCGCTGCATTTGGGACCGGCGATGGGTTTTCGGCTTCATGCGCATTTCCCCAAAACCGGGCGAGAATTATTAAAATCGCGTGCAGAGCACGTTCTCTAACGGGTGGGGCAAACGGTGTTACACTTGTGGGTTCCACATATCTGTATAAGCTAGCGTGGTAGGAGTGGAACCGCTCGTAATGCGATTGGTCACGACCTCGCTGCGTATTATAGACCGTGACTACTAAGCCTGGGCCGTTTTTGTGTCGTCCTACGCGGCTGGTGGCTTGAATATATTCAGACGTGTGCATCGGCTGACCCACGAGTGCCATAAGACCCAGACGTGGAACATCAAGGCCCACAGAGATCATGTTTGTGGCGAGACAAATATCGACAGCATCGGCGCTGGTTGTGCGATTTACCCCCAATTGTTCCAGATAGCGCGGTATCTCGTCGTTGGGTACACGACTAGTGAGCTCAACAATTCTGGTGTCTACTTTTCGCGGCTGCCATCCATACCGCCTTGCCAGTACCCGTGCATGTTCGCTAACCTCGCCGCTAAGGAGGGTTCGCGAATACCCTAGCTCCCTAAGCGTATTGAAGTAGGCTATAAGTGTCCAATAGGGATCAATGTAGGAATTGAGTGCGTCGGGAAGCCCGGCAATGCCCTGCAGTAACAGTGCAAACGTACGGATTTGTGCCGTGACGAGCGAGTTTAGACCGTTTGCAAATATACCGAGATACATACGGCCGCAACGGGAATCATCGAATTGCGCGAAGAATGATTGCCCAGCTTCGAGGCATTGCGGTGGAAAGACTGCAATGTTACTGCGCTTTCTACCATACAGGCTGTGGCACTGCTCTACTGCGTGGCTGATGGTCGCCGTAGATGCAACGATTTTAACCGGTCGGTTGCCCTGTTCCGTAGAACTGCAAAGAGCCTCGATGGCAGTCTCGTATAGACCTACCATCGTGCCAAGCGGACCGGAAATAAGGTGCAGTTCGTCTTGAATGATTAGTTCAGGAGGATCCGTTGGATGTGGACCGAGGCCGAAGAGGCTTTTTGCAGCAGGCCGCCATGGTAGGGTAGCAAATTTGTCTACAGTTGCAACGACTAGAGTGGTTGGATTTTCGTATATATCCTCGTCAACGACAGATATCGGAAGTGGTGTATTGTAAAAATAGCACTGTTTGTAAGCGCACCTAAATATGACAGTCGATGGTTTGCGACTCTCTTCTAAACCAGGAGTCCGAATTGACTTGTTGTTTCGAACCTCCCCAATTTGTGCCCCACACCATGGACATCTTTGCAGGACAAAACTGCTGGTAGCTGGTCTTCCGGCGGCAAGCTTCTGCAGCAGTTCCTTTGCGTCTTTGCGTGTACCCGGTGTGGTGGCATTTCCTAGCCACAAGCCTGCTGTAATTGCTTTATCACCTGGGATCAGTCTGCGCAATCTAAGATATTCCAGCGCGCATATCAATGAAGCGGCACGCGCGAACTGTTGAACAGTAAGTAGGCGCAGAGTATATCGCATTAAAACCGCAGTACCACCTTGGGTGGTACGGGACATGCGGCTGTTAATAATGGTGAAGGCGGTAAGGGCAAGGTATGCCTCGGTTTTGCCACCTCCAGTAGGGAACCATATGATGTCGACTATCTCGCGGTCTTGGTGTTGTTGATCAAGGGTACAGCAGATGTTTATTAACACAAAGGCAATTTGAAATGGATACCACGCGTGACTCTGTCCGCTTTGTGAGTGGATGTCGTCTAACCCCTTGTCGTCTATTGGATCGATGGCGAGTTTGTTACCGTCCACTAACTGAAATTTCCGAAGAGGCAACGAATATCGTCGCTCCTGAATGAGCATGGCATGATTCATAAGGTGGAAACATGAGCGTGCTTGTTGGTCGCTATCAAGACGATGAAGCCCCTCATGCATGCGCCTTAGACAACGTACGGCACCATTGATATTTTGCATTGCTGCCCGCGTTTGTGGCTCAGGTAAGTTCAAATTCGCTGCAGTGAGGCGCTGCTCATTGATCCACGCCTCATATTGATCGCATAGATTTACAAGCTCAGTTTTTGTTTCTTCCCACTTATGAGGGTCGGCGTATTGCGTTTTGTTAAACCCAATACCAGTCAAAATGGATGGTACAATGGGTTTTACCTCGTGGCTTGGTATGCACTCTGTATAGATCACCGCCGCATACGTTTCGCTACCCATCTGCCAGTTGACAGAACAACCGTGACCGACCCCGTACACCTTGTAATGGCGGTAAAGCAATCGTAGGTTTGCCTCCTCCTCGTCACCGCCGTCAGGATCTGCCTCCGGGTATGGCGTTATGAATCCCCTTTCCTGTTGTGATTCGACGCGAATCTCGCATTGATAGGCCGGGTGTGATACGCTATCTTCGGCACAGTCGCCTCGATTGACCATTGAGATGGTAATTAGTCGTCGTCTTCCCTTCCTGTTCACGCCTAGATTTCTGCATTGGATTAATAGCTCGAGTTTGCCGCTGACAGAGATGGGGACAGGAATGGTTTCGGTACAAGTGTGCGTGGACTCGGGTAAACCCGCGCCTGTGAACAGTAACTTCCGAAAATCTATGGGAATGCGTCGATGGACATTTTGCGGACCAGCGCCCTCTGTGGAGCGTTTGAGCTGAATATAGAAGGCGGCTTTCGCTGTAACCAGTATTCCCTCCACCGGGACATCACATAGGAAACTTAGCCCAATTGACGATGGTGGTCGGCGGAACCTTGTTACTACGGGGTCGTCGTTTACATCTGATAGGAGATCCTCATCGGCACCTAAATCCACGTCAGGCGCCGAGTCTCCCTCATGCGAGCAATCAGCTAACGGAGAATCAACCTCGGGCTCCGTGTCGATATCATCAGTCGCTTGGGCAGAGGCCTCCGTCTTCGGCTTTTGGGTTTTCCAGTTCTGCGGGAAAAGAATTCCCGCTCCATAACGAAGGTACGCTGGCTCGCCGATCAGCTCCTCTTCGTCATAACTGTCCTGAACCTTTGTGCCCTGGCCTGGCCCAACTAGATCGCGCTTAATAAGGCTAATTAGGTTGTCTCTTACGCTTTCAACAGTCACTAATCGCTCCCTAAACCCAGGTAATCAAAATTAATCGGTGCAGCTACGCGACTGATTTAACTTGTTCAGCACAGTGTAGGGAACACTGCACTTTTCAACGCCCGCAATTCTTAACAGCTTTAACACGCCCAAACCAGGAATTTCGAACGTGCTGCCGTTATCAATGTCGATTCTACAGAACTCTGCCTCCAGCTTCTCTACTAGGTTCCGCGTAATCGATTCTCCTGCTGATCTATGCGCAGAACGCACTGTGTCGATGGCGTCCATCACCTCGTTGAGGTTGGTGGCGAGGAAGTTGTCACCAGTGATGTCAGCGATCACTTTGATGTGGTCGGCATCTTGAGGGCCAATAGGCTGTTCGCGCAACAGCCAAGTTTGCATGGTGGTGATGCCGATCTGCACGTTGTGGTTCTGAAGCAGTGCGTGTAGTTGACAGATCCTATCTCGATCTCCTTGCCAAAAGCCGAATCGGTTATGGCATCCTGCATATTGGCGCAATGCTTCTTTCCATCGGCCGGCTAACTTACGCAGATTTGGTTTGCCCTGGACAATAAGAATGTGATCCGCCATTTGGCGAACAATGTCGCTGTCCGAGCCGTCCTTAAGTACGATAACGTCATCTGCTACCAAGTCATCGGCATGTGTGACGGTTGTCTGGTAGGGATGTGCTTCCGTGGTATAGGCGAACGTGGGTGCGAGTGTAAACTCCCTGCTGTAGGGTGCATAAAGGTATGAACCATCGGCAAACTCAACATAAACTGCATCTACGTGTTCATCCGGAGAGTTTGCAAATGCGCGACGGCTAAGTTCCATTTTGTACTGCCGCTGTCGCTGATTATGTTCGTCTGGTTCTGTATCTCTAAGTTTGTGCGTGTTCTTATCTACCGCTTCTTCGTGGGTGTTTGCAGGTTCAAGCAAGTGGGCCGATGGATAACCCAGTATTCTGTCAATGGTTTTGGCGCCAACCTTTCGAAGTACACAAGAATGGGTCTTGCCGATCGAGTTTTGATACCATACCTTTTCAAATGGATACAGCAGCAGTGTGGTTTCTTCGGCAATACGTCCGTCAATCAGGCCAACTGTTCGTTGACGTCCAAGCCACCCAACGATTACTGCAGATTTTACGTACCCAATGGTGGCTAATGCTTGTGGGGTTGCACAATACACCCAGGTTCGATTGTTTGCAGCGTCGTCCACTACTTCCGTGCAGAACACACCATCGCCTATGGAAACGGGTGCGCCGTCACAGCGCGGCGACGGTGGCACCCGCGTTTCACCACGGGAAGCCGGCGTGGTGCTTTGGTAAGCTTGTTCACGTAATTTGTCAATATTGCTGATGTTCCAGGTGGAATTACTGTTAATAAGAATTAGCTTGGCGCGTGCTTGCTCGGATGTTTGTACATCAGGTCTATCCGCTCCCTTGTATATGCTGCCCAGTTCTAGTGCCGCCGACTCTGCTTCCCGCTTATCACGGAAAACAAGTACACTGGGATGGGGACTATGGAAAATAGTCCGAATAATGTGCGCGTGTTTCGTGGTTGGGCACTTTTTTATTTCATCAAACCACTGGCGGATGCTGCTTTCAACTATTTCAATCGCATCAATCTCCTTATCATTGAACCATTGCTTGGTGCGGTGGAGTGTTGCGACAAGCTCATCGAAGTTATGTTCGGACCCTTCCAAGTCATATGGTGTCGTTGCATCCAGTCGCCGGGACTCAGGGAGTAAGGTGCTGTAGAACGCTCGTTCAATATCCTTGCCATCTCCTGTAGCTTCTAGATCATCCCTTCGAATGGACGTAAAAGCGTAAAATGCCGCATCCAGCGGTGTCTCATTAAGGAAAATAGGGTTAAGATTTTCGCGGATAAGGTTCCAGTATCTAGCGCGCACCACAGAGTTTGTGCCGTTGTTCGGAGGCAGCTTTTCGGTGGACTCAGCGTTCAAAATGTATCCAATAATGCGCTTGGTTAGTTCGATGACAGGCAGGTCCTGAGCTTGCATCCATTCGCCGGCTTGACTGTCAAGGATCGAATCGGCCAGAACGACTAATCTACGGTCATCATCCCGAAGACGGTTCCATGAGCTCGTATCTCGTAGAGCAACTTTGTCCTCAATGACAATCACTGGCTGGAGATTGTCGTGTCTTGTCAAAAACTCTTCGACCTCGTGAAGGCTCGCAGCGAGAAGAATTACTGGAGATGCGCCATAGTCTCCGCTGCTGAGAAATTCCAAATCGCCCGTGCCACTGATTTTTGCGACCTGGATGCTCTGCAGAACGCCTACAGGCTCGTTTAATTGTATGTTGCCATCGGTTAATACCCAGCGCAACCGCTGGAATTGTTCTATTGATCTTGTAATATGGCCCACCAAAATGACTTCCGGACGGTATGGGTCGCGATTTCCATGTAGGTTCGTCTGCATTAGCCAATCAATAGGTGCATTTTCGATAGTGTCCGATTGCTGGTATGTACTGAGGTGTCGAGCCTTTTTACAACTCTGAAGGCGTATTTTCTGCTCAGCTGATATTTTCCGAATCAACGGCTCACGGTTACCGCGTTTACTCCGTGTCTCGTACCCTATTAGGAGCCGACCATCCTCTTCGCGAATGAATTGCCCAATCGAGGTCCCGTCGACTAAATAGTACCGGCCCTGTTGGAGATTTGGTTGGTAATCAGAAATCCTTGAAGCTCTGCGCTGCATGCCCGCAAGAGCGGTACACAGCGCAACCTCAACCATGTAGTCCTTAACAAGCGGCACCCTTAATACAAATGTCTTATGTTTGGTTCTGTGGGTGCCCCAGCACAGCGCTGCGATTACTCGTAGAACTGCGTGTGGTCGTTCGGGAGTTAGATCCTGTGCCGTAAAGCGAAATCGATGGTAAACAGGAAACTCATTGTCGATATGGTGGAGAACATCATTCCAGTTGCTCAACATTGCGGCTGACCTCGGTCTAAACTTCCATTTAAGCGCTGGGATCGTAGTTGGTAAAGCCCGATGAAAGGATTTTCTACTCCCAATTTCAATAATCCTTCACTAACCGCTAATTTTCACTCTTGTAACCGATATCGTGCCACTCGTTTACTAAATACCATCACTTCCCAACGCGGACACAGTTGAACTAACGGATCGTTTGATAGGTCACGGTAGTGATCGTGCAATTGCAAGGCGTGTAATGGAAAACCGTGTTCATCAACTCCCATACCGCTGCATCTATCAGTCACATCGCGGTGAGCACGAAAGTTTACCTGCTTTTGTGCAGCCGTTTGGCAGGTGAAACACTAGCTCGCGGCAAGACGCATCATACCAGGCCAGGCTGACTTTAGCGTTTCAAGAGTGTAATTGCTGATAGTTAAAGCTAACATGAAATTGAAGGATTAGTTATACCTGGTGTTCAATATGCGTCTAAATAGAGATAGACGATGGCTGCACCCGATTTGCAAGCGAACTAAAGGTAATGCGCCACTGATCGGTTGCTTAAATTCAAATTACAGTAAGTGAAGGAATGCCGATCCATGAAGAAATCGCGCGCAGATCGTGCCACAAATGATATGAGTGAGACCGACCAACAGAGCCGTACCTTTGCACCTAACCGAGTGAGATTACCAAACGAAAGAGAAAAGACTTCAGCAACACCAGCGAGTCCACCGGAGAAAAGGGCCAGGGCCAATCGGCCAGCCATTGTTATCCCTATAGTTCTACTGGTGATCGGTATTGGATTTGCGTTGCATCTACCGCAGGTTATCTCCAAGCATATGACGAGGAAGGAATCCTTCTCACCAGCCAGTACGTCCGACGGGGAAGCACTTTTTGTTCAGGCAGGTCAGTTAATTTCAACCAACATTGCAAATGTGAACGGCAATGTTGCCGGTTGGATTGTCACACCTGATTATCAGACCCTTTCCATGTTGGGCATGACAGGCATGGCGCCGGAAGCAGGTGACCGTTCTCCAAGACTCGGTAGTGCCTCTCAGGTACGCGCACGCCAAGTGGAAGAGATAAGTGCCGTAATGAACAGCAATAAAACCGCCATGAGCGACATTTCCATGGGATTGGGTAAAGATTGCATAATGGAAGGCAACGACAGTGAGTTCGTGACCAACCGTTGCAGCGCACTGCTTCTGTTGCGGGCTTACCTGCACTTGTTGCAACACGATTACAATGGGGCAATTTCCGACGCATTTATCACGTTAAAGCTGGACAGTCTGTTGAGCCGGAACGCTGCCATACGTAATTTCGCGCAAATACTCCGTTTGAATGGGGCAGCTCGCTCGCTTATCATTTATGTACTGCAGTTGCAGTATCCGCACTTTCCGTCTGTCACTGGCGCCCTGCCAGGTGTGTCTCGCGCAGTAATTGCGAAAATACAGAAGGAATTCAATGCCTATGTGGCACAACGCGTTTCTTTGGGGGAAGTGCTTACTGCGTATTCGGATAGGTACGCAGTGAAGCTCATGAAAATGCTGCCTTCTGCAGGTGCATTGAGACCAGTTGCCACGGCGTTGTTTGATAATACCGTTCACCCGCCTATAAACTCCAGTTCAAATATGACCTCATCCAATAGGGTCATTACGCCCAAGAGTCTGCTCAACGAATACGAATATGAAATGACGCGGTATATAGCATCGGTAAAGGGTCAGTATCAACAAGGTGAAGTCTACCCTTTACAATCATGGCAGAATCTGCTCATTCAAGCGGCGCCATCTGTGGGTGTACGCCTACGGCCAATGCCGCCTCTTACGCTGGACGAACATGCAGATTTGGCGTGGGACAGGATGGTACAGGTAACACTGGCCGAGCTGCTCTATGAGTACGATCATGGTACCCTGCCCGCATCGTTGAACAAGTTGGTTCCCCGCTATTTACCTGTAGTACCGGTAGATCCCTTTGCGCGAAAACCAGAAGCGCTACGGTATTTGGTGGCCGAGCCAAAGAATATGCCTTTTGGTTCGTTCAACTGTGGTGGATTAGTATACAGCGTTGGCCCGGATGGCAGTGACAATGAGGGACAGCCATATGAGACGTTTGAACCTGCAGGGAGCTTTGGAGGCAGGCAGCCTCAGTCATTGAACCCTATGACAAAGGGTGATCTTGTGGTTAACAACGAAGACGAAACGGCTTGGGAATTGAGTTACAGGTAGGTGTCTACGGTGAACTGTTGCTGAAGGACTGGATTGCGTGAGCTGTGACCTGTCGACCAACGATGGAGTCTGTCGCATTTATGTTTGTGTACAGGACTACCCAACGCGGACACATTCGAAATAACGGATCTTTTGACCAGTCACGGTGGTGCTATTGCAATTAAAAAGCGTGTGGTGAAAACAGTGTTCGTCAACTCCCATATCGCCGCGTCTACCAGTCACATTGCAGTGAACACGAAAATCTACGTGCTTGTTCGCAGCCGTTTGACAGGTGAGGCACTAGCTCGGGCCGAGACGCATCATACCACGCCAGAAAGGCTTTGGCGTTTCAAGAGTGTCATTCCTGATATTTGAGGCCAACATGAAATTGCAGGAATAGTTATATCGGGTGTTCAATATGCGTCTAACATTGGTTTTTTTTCCTGGTTAATTCGTGTTTATGCTCTAAGATATAGAAATGACCGTCACCGTAAAATGGTTGACGTGTCTATAACGAGGTGAGGTGAGCAAATGAAGCTAAAGCAGCACTCACCGCTAGTGCCTGATAAGTTCTCTGACAACAGGCAGAAGGCGGCGGTTGAACCGAATACTGGGCGATTGCCTAATGACCACGACGTTCATTTAGTTAGGGCCCACCGACTAGGTGGTGTAACCAGGTTAGCTGTTCGCGGTGCGGTAATTGTTGGCCTTGCCCTTGCAGCGGTCTCGGTTTTAACCAAAGTTCGCCTCCGCCTAAAGGTGGCAGAGCGCAATCCTTTACCTATTTCTATTGTGGCAGTAAAAACTCCGTTACGTTATCTCGATGGTGCCGCCCTACTCATGCACGCCGGTAAGTTGATCTCTATTAATGAGATTGGTGCAAATTCCCGGTTTGTGAGTTGGTTTACCAACCCGAATTACCAAACACTGTCAATGGTAAATCCTATCCCGTACCCTGCGGGAACCGGTACCACAACGACCGCAGCTGCCAACAACGCCTTGTTCACCCAGCAGAAGATTGCACTATTTAGTGCCATGCTGGCCAAGAATAAAAAAGCACTGGCCGACATCCACCGTGGTATGCGCGAAGGCTGCATCATGGAAGGCGTACCTGGTGAATACATTGCCAACCGGTGCAGTGGACTTTTGCTTCTTCACGCCTATTTGCAGTTGCTAAAGAAGAACTATGATGGCGCCCTCCACGATGCGTTCGACACATTAAACCTTGACAGTCTTCTCAGTCGTGATGCCAACGTCCGCAACTATGGCCAGTTGTTACAATTAAATGGACTTGCCCGATCACTTATTGTGTACGTCCTTCAACTAGAGGACCCCGGTTTTCCACAGTTTGGTGCCGGCAAGCAATTACTATCGCGCCACCAAGTGGTTCGTTTGCAGAATCAGATGAATGCCTACATGCAGCACCGTGTTTCGCTGGTTGATGTGTTGAATGCCCAGACCGAGCGGTACGCTCACAAGTTGGCGGGGTTGTTAGCCACGTACTATACGCCTCATGCACTTGCCATTGAAAAGGCCAAGGGCGAAACGAGCCCCACCATCCTTCAGCGACTCGAGGCTACACATGACGTTTTAACCTACAGCCGCAAAGAGTTTCTCACCCGTTACGAGGAGGCAATGAAGTCATATATTGCTTCTGTAGCGGGGCAGTACCGACCTCTAAAGCGCTATCCATTAAGCTCCTGGCAGAGATGGCTCAGTCGAAGGTCGACCTCGATTTCTGTGAAGTTGAGACCACCAATCCCTCTTACTGTCGACGAGCATGCGGATATTGCGTGGGACCGGATGGTACAGGTTACCTTGGCAGAACTGCTTTATGAGTTCGATCACAAAACTCTGCCTCCAACATTGCAGGCTCTTGTGCCGGAGTACCTGCCTGCTGTACCCATTGATCCTTTTGCGCGCCAACCCGCGCCGCTGCTCTACTACGTTACGCCGCCTAATCAGCTGCAATATAACCCCACCAACAGCGTTGGGCTCGTTTACAGCGTGGGCCCCGATGGTGTGGATGATAACGGGCAGCCATATGAGGAATATCAGCCTTTGGGCCGCTATAATGGGTTGCAGTCGCAATCGCTTAACCCTTCGACCAAGGGTGATCTTGTGGTGAATTATGAGGATGAACAGGCGTGGAATCAATGAGAAGGACACCCAAAACACCAATTGCGGCAGTCTCTGAGGTTGGCCTGCTGCCTGTAGATAGTACGGGGGAGGTAAGGACTGCTGCGCAGCTGCAGCGGATTTTGTATTCGTGGCGGCTTCGCTCGGATGCTCTAGTTGCTCGTGTATGGATTCTTGCCGGCTATGGTTTCTGGCCGGCTGCCGTTGTCGCGGGTATTATGCATCAGCATAAAGACGTAATATATCTGGCAGCTTTAGGGGTTTCATCTGAAGTAGTGCGCCAGTTGCGTGTACAACACCGAGGCGCGGGATTAGCAGCGGATACCGCCGATGTAGATCTAGGATGGCTGCATGCTCTCGTGGAACTTGAGTCAGCTGCAGTTGGCGAAGTACAGATCGCGTGTCGTACACGGATAATTCGTGCCTTACGGTCGCTAAACCAAGATAACCGGATGGTGCTGGATGCCGCAACTGAGGTTCGTCTACGACGACACCTTCGGTTGCTGCCTGCGATAAAACAGTCGCAGTTCGCCGTAGCCATACTCGATAGCTATGCTGCAATGAAACACCCAGGAGCGCGGGCTGAAGCGCAAAATCTGCTCAATTTGTCGCCGGTACCGCGGATACACGCGGCTGCGAAGAACTACCTTCAGGTGATTGAGGAAGCGGGGATGGAGCCCGACCTGGAGACTGAGGAGGTTCCCGATGTCCATGACATGGCGGTCGTTAACGCTCCTCGGACCGAAATTGAGCCAACGGGTGGTGACGGTACGCCAACTGTTAATCCGTTGCGCAAAGCAGGTAAATTCGGTGTACGAAGGCAGGTGCTCATGATGGCATTAGCTGTAATGACACCCACGGGCGTGGTGTACGGTGTTCAGGATGCGATAAAACGGCAATATTGGGGTGTTGCGGGCAACGTTGTCCTGGCGGTCACTCCGCTTGCTCTTTCGCTCTTAGCTGCGAACAACAGGCAGCTGAGGAAGTTAAGGGAGTTATCGCAGAGTGACCACCTGGACGCTATACCACCGCTAACTGAAGTGCTTGATTCACTGGAGGTCGAGGCGGTGAAGCTGGCACTTTCTGGCTTAACTCGCCTGCTTCCCGCAATGCGGCCGAGCGACGCTCTCCTACTCTCCTCCAAGCATAGGGCTATTCTCTACCGCTATCTCGACATTGGCCTTGCAGACGAGTACGAAGAGTTCATTCAGGCCGTTTTAAAGGCGCTTGCCCAAATTGGAGACCAGTCTGCAGTTCGGCCGGTAGAACGACTGACTACCGATACGGTCTTTACTCCTGCACAAAAACGTGTGCAGTCCGGGGCGGTAGCGTGCCTGCAAATGCTGCCACTCACGGCGGATCATACCGAGCATATTACAACTCTACTTCGCGCGGCTGCATCGGAACCTCTTGCGGAGGTTTTACTGCGGCCTGGCACAAATGTGAGCGAGAATAACAACCTGCTTCACACAACTGACGATATTTTGCAATAAGGCGTTGCGGTGGAAGGGAAGCATCTGTGCATCGTCGCGCCATATGTGCAAACGCGTTTGCGCTTCTAATGCACACCGTGGCGGCTCGCACAAGAGGCTTACTAAGTAAACTAGATGCATTTGTGTTCGCCAGCTCGCTACCGTCGTGAGTACCTGTAGTGATGAACGTATTGGTTATTGCCCGAAAGGAATTGCACCGTCGGTTGTGACCCGGCGGGCTTCCTGCGGGCCGCGAGTACTCCTGGCGCATCATCGCTACAATTTTAAAGTCGGTAACCGTAGTTACTACCGCTCGGATCCAGAGAATCGATAGCCTTTACACCACGTTGCACTGTCTACATTTACCAGACCCTGTACAAGAGCATAGGACGTCTTTCCACCAATGGTATGTAGTATCAGCCGGGACGCCCAGAGTTCGCGGTGGCCACCATATGGTGCGAGCGAACGTTTTGTTACCGTGATGTAATGTTTGTGGTCCGGGGAAAATATGAGCGATGCCCCATAACCCAGAAATCTGGTGAGTCCTGTTTGCGTGTTAACAAGAAAATAGGCCAACTCGTGGTACGTACTTATACTGAAGTCCTCTGTCAAAATACTTTGTCCTGGTATTCCGCTGTCTCCGCCTCCGGTAGCCGAATATTGATCAGGGTCGAACTGAAACCACGCATTCAGCGGATCATCTGGAGCCAGATGTAGGAGCACAGTGTGCTGAGAAGGTGGCGTAGTTTTGAGATCAATGTGGTCAAGAATAATTCGCTGACCCGCTCCCTTGTGCACAAGTAGATAGCTATAGAGTTGGCCATTATAGTTCCAGAATGCTACGAGGTGATGACTGGACGATTTTTGAAATAGTGGCGTATTGGTGCCTAAACGCCATATTTGAATGGTGGAATCGTTATTACCTGTCCACTTAATTGTGTATTTTCCATCCGGAGACTTGTCTGTGTCAAAGTAAAAGTTACTGCTTGATTGTTTATGGGGATTCACTATTAAGGGCTTGCTGTTTGAAAATGAGACTGCGCTGCTGTTAGAGTTCCACCGTGTACAGTAGCCGAAGGTGTCCACATTTTCGGTTTGCCGCGCAATTATGCGGTGACGGCTTACACTGTACACGCAGAGCCATTCCTGAGCATATACGTCCGAATGCTGCCTAATTCGCACGAACGCAATATATCCTCCCGATGGAGAGAAGAGCGGATCGACATCGTCACAATGGCCGAACGTAATTTGCTGCTTTCGTTTTGTGAGGGGATTCAGAAGGTAAATGTGGTAGTTACTTAAGCGATGAGAGGCAGGCGGGTAGTAGTATCGTGCGCTGTAGGCAATCTGGGCGTACGTTGGAATTGGCATGATGCAAAACAGCAAAACAAAAAGCCGCGTGCAGCGCAAACTGTTTGGTCTGTGCGGCGTCCTTTGAACTATTGGTTTCTTCCTTCTAATCTCGAGCCATAGCTTTGAACTGGCGATTGATTCTTTCATTGTGCGTATAGTGTGCTTTAGATGAGATGGCAGTAAACTACGGACGAGCAGTTGAATGGATTACATTGCGGTAATGTGGTGCCGTTCTGAGATGCGGTTTAAGGCAAAAACCTATAGCGGTTTTGAATGTGAGCATACCACAACTCAACTACTTGTGATGCATACGCTGCAACAAATTTGGGCGGGAGCACGCTAGCGAATCAAGTCAGGTAAGATGCGCCTGGACTCGGTTGTGATTAAGATTGTCGCCGCGACAACTTTTGAATGCAAATCACGTGAATTTGGCGAGTTCTCATTGGAGCTGAACGCGGGCCGGCCGACCGCACGTCCCTAAATGAAGCGCTAATGGTGTGCAACGCAGCTAGATTGGCCAGATGGCGAAAAGCGCAGTATATTGCCGTGTGTTTAATTCCCCTAAAGATGGCTCGCTGAAAACTTACGAGACACCGTATGGCAGCCACTAGCTAGTGGCTGCCGGGATGGAAAGCAGCAGTGAATATACTTTGAGTCGCTGCTCGTTCAGTGAATTCACAGGAGCCGTATCTAACTAGTGAAGCGGAACAGAAGCCTTTAACACAACTTCGGCAAGTTGCGGCGCATATACCACCTTGTTGTTCTGAAGGGTGACCCGCAAGTATTCTGAGTCGGGAACCTGGGTCGCCGGAGATAGGTAGGCCGGCTGAAAGTCGCTCGTGGTGGTAACGGTGGTTCGAAGGGTTGGTATCGAGCGCCAATGTACTCCATCTGCCGAGACTTCTACTGCTACCTGGTCGTTGAAGTGGCCGGTATAAAAAACCTTGATCCGGAAGCCCGTGATGTGTGCCATTTGGTACACGATGCTCTGGGCAGTGTCACTTATTCGCTTAACTCTAACAGTCTGACCTTCAAATTGTGAGGCATGCAGATTATCGAACGCAAGGCCGCTGGTATGCGAATAGGATTTGCTCCAGTTGCTTAGGTAGTCGCTTATCGATTTACTGTTCACAATGTGCAGAGTAGTGCTTGCTGCTTTTACACTACCTGGCGATGATGATTTTGCGGTTAGCAGAACGACGCCAGTTCTGTGTGCTGTCACTAATCCCTGTTGGTTAACGGTTGCCAACGTAGTCGCCATGCCATTAGGGGCGGTGACGCTCCAGCGGACAGGTACCTGCTCAGGTTGTACGTTGGCACGAAACTGCAGTGTGGTTCTGGGGAGCAGCTCATCGGTGCCGTCAGCGGATATTAACTGGATATGCGTGGTGCGTGCGATCCGCCCAGTGGTCAACTTGAGAGGTTGGCTTTCCCCCATTGTCGTGAGTACAAGGAAACCGTGCGGTGGCAGTTGCAAAACTACGCCTTTGCTCAGCCTGGCTTCGTGTAGAGTGCGGTTGGGTAGTGGCATTCCGCCGAGCGTCGCTTTTGTACTCCCATAGGTATAGGAGAATTCTCTAACTTCCGATAGACCTACCGCGTTGGGAACTTTGAGGTCTATAGTACGGGCGGTATCGGCGTCGTTTACGATGGCGAAGCTCAACGCAGTTCGTCCGTTCTCGGTGACGATAGCAGCGGTGGAACGCACACCACGCACTGTGGGGTTGTTGGTAAGCACTATACGGGACCCTCGCGGAAAATGGCGGCACAGCATCGTCCATGCGTAGAACCAGGGCCGAAGATTATCATCAGCGGGATCTCCCATGGCTGGCCCCAGCGTGTTCCAGAAACCCCACACCTTGAGGTTGTAGCCGTGCGGATTCGCTGCAGTTGGCGGTACGCCGCCCGCCATCTGTTCGTGCATAGAATCATCGAGATCCCAGGCCGACATCCCGGCCAAGCCCGCCCGCATGGTTTGTATGGCGTAATCCGCCATAAGTGTTCCATACTGCGGACTACGAATAAGTAGATTGCTGTCCCCCGTTCGCCAGTCTCCGGTTTTGGACCCAACGGTGTCACTGGTCCCCGACTCGCCCAGTATGAACGGCTTGTCACTGCCATGGGCATCGGTGCGATTAATCATCGTTCGCACATCTCGCAAAGCGTTGACTACATGTCCGCTGGAAATATCCTGGTGCGGAACATACCAGTGGATTTCGTAGGCCCCAAGGGCGATGGACAGTTGCTTTGCGCAATCGTGAACCCAGGAAAACAGTCTTTCGCCAGATGTATCTGGTCCTACCTGCTTAACATATTTCGTTAGGCCCGTACGGGTGAGTGCTGCATTCAGACTCAGCTGGCTTGTGCGCCATTGCTGAAAGTAGGCTTTATCACCACTTGGTTCGTTCTGCTTGTTAAACCATTTAATGCACGTATAGCCTCGTTGTCGAATAAGATACTGGAGCTCGTCAGTGATAAGCGTTGACCACCTTGGATCATCGATTTTCATTCCGAACGGTGGGCCCCATTCCCCTAGAAGCACCTTGATATGATGCGACTGACAGTAATTCAATATGGGGTAGAGACGACGCATATCTACTGAATTCCAATCGAAAACAGGCAGTCCCTCGCTATTAAAGCCTGTGCAATAACTGGTCGCCATGTAGCAGCATCGGATGAACTGCGGATGCAGAATCGTGACACGCTGAAAAATCTGCTGCCACTGTGCTGGAGTATAGTCGACAAAGCTGGGATCCCATTGTACGCCCAGGCCTTCGTACGATCTGCAGATAATACGATCAGTATTCACCGTGATGACTGGTGTTACAGGACGATTTCGCACCGGTTTGGCAGCCGTTGCAGGCACTTCGCCGATTAAAGCGATCGCAATGAGCATCATGAGATTAGGAATCAAGTGGCGAATGAAGCGGTTATTCAATGGTTGGCTCCTGCACTAGGTACTGCGAGATTGGCAGCATTTTTTGTATTTCTGGCCAGATCCGCAGGGGCAAAGGTCGTTTCGTCCTACCTGACGAGTGCCTGCGGTACTTTGAGGTTTGCGGAGTGTTGCCATTATTTCGGAGGGGGGCCGGCCCTGCCGCAGCATGGTTGCCATGGTTCTCATGAAAGGATCAATGTGCGTGAAGAACATCTTGTAGGCGGCGCATAGGTAATTGAGACCAAACTCCCCGTCCGGTGTGGTAATGAAGCGGTGCTTTGGGCATTCACCGTTACAGGCGAATCGCACCGAGCACTCGCGGCAATACCGAGGAAGCGTGCTCTGCTTGTCCCTTCCGAAGTTTTCTTGTGCTTGAGACCGTGCGAGCTCGGCCAGATTCGTTTGAAGGATGTTACCCAGCCGGTAATCTGGATAGACAAAATGGTCACAGGAATAGACATCGCCACTCTGCTCCATCGCAAGTGCGCTGCCACAGGTTTCGGCGAAGACGCAGAGTGATGCTCCCTCGCCTAACCAGCTACCCAATGCGGAATCGAAGAGCTGTACGAACACCGCTCCAACGTCCTTAAGAATCCACTCATCGAAAATTTGCACCAGGAAGCGCCCATATTGCTCTGGTCGCACGGACCACTCGGTCACTTCGCATTCGGGATCGCGCTTACGAGGAGGCGGCGCAAGGTCAATCTGAAGCAGTCCGTTTGCAGGATGGGGTGGGCTATGAAAATGCCGTTCGACTAAGGGAATGAACTGAATGAACCCTGAGCCGATCTCCTTTAAAAACCGGTAGATCGTCAACGGATCAGAGCTGTTGACTCTGTTTACCACGGTCAGGGTATTGAATTCAACTTTGTAAGCCTTCAGTAGTTCCAGACCGTGCATTACCATGTCAAACGTTGGTCGCTGCTGTTTGTCGACCCTATAAGTGTCGTGCAGCGCGGCCGGACCGTCGATTGAGATACCAACAAGAAATTGCTCGCGGGCCAAAAACTCACACCACTGGTCGTCTAGCAGTGTACCGTTTGTCTGTATGGCGTTGTGAATCGGACGACCATCAGAGTATCTCTTCTGAAGTTCAGTTACGCGCCGAAAAAAGGGTACACCTAGAAGCGTTGGCTCACCCCCCTGCCACGCAAAGGTTACCTCTGGTGTACTCTGGCTGAGGATGTACTGGCGTATATAGGTTTCCAAGACCTCATCGCTCATCTGCCAGCTCGTAGCGGGCGCCAGTCCATCGGCCCGAAGCATCTTTTCCTTTTCAAGATAGAAGCAGTACTTACAGTCAAGATTACAGATGGGGCCGATGGGTTTCGTCATGACGTGAAACGGTCTTGACGCCTTAGTCATATTACTTTAGCCACCGTGCGTACTTTTGCTCAAGCAGAGCGGCGCCTTCCGCCCTGCCGGTTTCGCGCAGCCTTGATAGGTACTTGGGAAGTGGACTCTTGCCCGTTTCGTGGATGGCATGGAATGGGCCGCCTTCGGCAATTACTGTCCATAACGGGTCCACAACTGGTGCACCTGTATCTACGAGGTGCTGCATCTGTTCGTCATGCCAGTTTTGTAACCGCGCTGCGGCCTTTAACACGGTCTCCGTTTCGCTCGAGGCCAGGTCGAACTGTTCATGTGGATCACGGGTGAGGTTAAAGAGCATTTCGCCAGGGAACAGGTGAAAGCCATCATGGTAAGTTCGCGTGTATAGTTGAATATTGTTGTTCTCTCGCCATACAACACTACGCTGGCAAACATGTGCGCATTGGCTAATGACAAGATCATCGCGGCCTGGTTGTGGTTTATTGCTCGTTACCGAGTTCGCAAAACTTACGCCATCCCATATGGCAGGTGCTCTGCGGCCAAGTAGTTCCATAAGCGTTGGGGCCAGGTCTAGATTGTAATGCAGGCCATCATCGGTTGTTCCATGTGCGGCACCGGGCCATCGAATAATAAGCGGCACATGGCAGGTAGCCGCATCCGCGGTGCCGTGTTCGCCATATATTCCAAGCTCGCCCTGATTCTCACCGTGATCAGCGGAGACGATAACAGCAGTATCATCCCATACCCCAGCGCTTTTCAATGCCGCTACTATTCGGCCAACATAGTGATCCGCCCAAAAAACACCTGTGTCGTAACCGTCAATCTGCCGACGAAGCTGCTCCCGATCGGTGATTTCGCCGGGCTGTCGTGGCCATTTCGGGTCCTCGGTGCCGTGGTACATCATTAAATCAAGGGCTGTGTGCGGCCCCACTGCTTTTTGATGAGCCGCCAACACATCATCGTCCAGCCATTCAGGTAAGGGCGTATTTGCAAAAGGATTCCCGGCCTCCGCAGGCGCTCTGTAAGGCGTATGGGGATCCCACAGGTTTACGTGAAGGTACCAGTTGTCTCGCTGGCTGTTAGATTTGAGCCATTTGTCGATTACTGGCCATACATGCTCTGCGCTTTCCATACCCCCATCGCCTGTGTTATGAATCTCGTTGAACCCAGCGTAAAACCAATGAGCGGCATGGCGCTGGCCAAAGGGTGAGATCATGGCGGTGTGCAACCCGGCGTGCTGTAGCTGGCGCGCTAGACCAAACTCATCAAACCAATCACGAAAGCCACGGGACGTGCCCTGCACTCGTGGCTGTGCGGCCGTTCCTCCGTGGCCAACCACTCCTGTCTGAATGCCAAACCGTCCGGAGTAGAATGCCGTACGGCTGGGAAGGCAGGGGGCATCAGGCGTATAGCAGTGATTAAAAATCACACCATGCCGGGCAATCTCGTCTATATGATGAGAAGTGTTTCGGTGGTACCCGTAGCAGCCAAGATGATCGGGGCGAAGTGAATCAATATCGATGTAAAGAATGCGCATGTAAATCTCCAGAGGTGCAGGCGAGTCGTGTTGTCTAGAATTGAGGTGCCTCATTCAGCGCGGGATATAATGCACCCGCAGCATTCTGCCAGTCAGATAGCAGGGTCGCCAAATCGAGCACTCTTTGAGGCTCATCGGCGGAAAGATCGTTAAGTTCACCAGGATCAGTGCGCAAGTTAAACAGTCTGTGCTCGCCGGTTTCCATAACGCGAATGAGCTTGTAGTCCCCTTGTCGCACCGCAGCCGACGGTGTGCCGCCCTGGTTGCCATAGTGCGGATAGTGCCAAAACAGAGGACGTTCGTGCAAATCCTGGTTCGCAAGCTCACCGCGCAGCAGTGGGCGCAAGCTTACACCATCACATTGAAGCTCTGCGGGTAGTGGGCAATCGGCGTAATCGAGGACCGTGGCAAATAGATCCATAGTGGTCACAGGGACGGCATTAGAGATGCCTCGGCCGGAATCTGGGCCACAAATGATGAGCGCTACACGCGTTCCACCATCGTATGTCCAACCCTTACCTTCGGCTAGCGGCAGGTTACAGGTAGGTGAACCTTCGGCTGTCGAGAGCCCTCCATTATCAGAGGTGAATATCACCACGGTGTTATTCAGGATACTCGCGGCTTCCAAAGCATCCAGCAGCCGACCTATATTTGTGTCCAGGTTCTCGATCATTGCAGCGTAGGCTGGGTCCGATTGAACAATTCTTCGAGTAACGCGCTGATTTCTCTTGTGCTCTACCGGGAAAAACTCACCTTCTACAAGCGCACCTTCCTGTGGTAGACCCAAATCCCCTGCTTTTTGGCGGTATTTATCGATTAGTTCCGCAGGTGCCTGGATGGGTGTATGGACTGCATAGTGCCACATGTTGAGAAGGAAAGGCTGGTTGGGATTCTCCTGCACGTGTGAGCGAATGAGCGCTACTGCTTCGTCAGTTAGCCTATCTGTGAGGTATTCGCCAACAGGGCCATCCTTTAAGGTGGGAATATCGTACGGGCTGAAATACCCGTGCCATGGGTGGCCCATATGGCATCCGCCAACGTTCACTTGGAACCCGTGCGTATTCGGCCAAAATTCTTCTTCACCAAGATGCCACTTCCCCACATGCCAGGTAGCGTATCCTTCTGCCTGAAGCAATGATGCATACGTGGTCTCTGAGTGCTCCAGTTGACGAACAAAGGGAGCGTCAATCAGGCGTCCACGGGCACCCTTGCCGTTGTGAATGTAATTGGTTATTCCCAAACGCGCAGGGCTTTTTCCCGTGAGCAGTGCCGCTCTAGAGGGGGAACAGACGGGGCAGGCTGCGTAGGCCTGAGTAAATCTTACTGCACCAGTGGATAGACGGTCCAGATTCGGCGTTTCGTAGAATTCTGAGCCGCTGCACGCCAGATCCTTCCAGCCGAGGTCGTCGATTAAGATGACGATGATATTCGGTTTCACATCTGGCCTCACAATCTCTAAAATCTGGCAGAACCCCGCTTCATTCTTGAAGCACCTATATTTTCAACGGATGCGATAGAATTTCCTTGTAAGCGGTCAGAATTTTTACGAGTAGAAATCGGGAAGCACAAGGACAAGCCCACTATGCAGTAAAATCGTGGTATGGCTTATAGGGGCAGCCTTTGACGGTTGCCTGATCTCGCTGTTTCGCTTATGCGCTGTTGGTTCGTTACCGATGATTTTTAAAGTTTGCTTAAAAGCAGGAGGTAATAACAGATGCGTCGAGTAGGTCTTTTGCTGCTACCAGTGCTTTTGCTGTTTGCAGGATGCGCACGATTTCATGGAGAAACAGAATCTCTTAGGGAGGCGCGAAGCCATTTTGCAACACAGCTTACGAGACGCACAAATGACAGTGACAGGTATCCGCTCCCCGTTCCGCCTCCAGATCAATTACGGATAGTGTACTATCCCTCAAAAGTTGGCAAACTAGCTGCGTACCTTAGCGTTCAACCTAAGGACGGGATACGACATCCTGCGATTATCTGGATTGATGGCGGCAACTGCAGCTCATTAGACGATGTTTCCTGGGTACACCAATCACCCGATAACGACCAATCAGCCAGTGTGTTTCGTAAGCAGGGCATCATTACTATGTATCCCAGCTTGCGAGGAGGCAACCAAAACCCCGGGAGCCACGAGGGCTTTTATGGCGAGGTAGATGACGTAATTGCTGCCGAGAAATTCCTCGCGCTGCAGCCAGGCGTTGATCCTACAAGGATCTATCTTGGCGGGCACAGCACAGGCGGTACCATGACGATGCTGGCAGCAGAGTTAACTTCCCGCTTCAGAGCGGCGTTCGCTCTCGGCCCCGAGGCGAGCGTTTCCGGCTACCCGAAGAGGTGGCTTCCATTCGACACCAACAACGTTGAAGAAGTGAAACTACGTTCACCGGGCTATTGGATGTCATCGGTTACGCGGCCATTGTATGTGCTGGAGGGAACTAATCACCCTTCGAATATACGCGCCTTGCGGTTTATGCGCGATAGGTGCACGAACCCGCTCATTCATTTTATTCCGGTTCGCGGCTATGATCACTTTAGTGAGGTACTGCCAATTACCGAGCTCATTGCCCGCAAAATACTGGACGACAAAGGGAAAACCTGCCAGATAGACCTCGACGGCGGGGTGCAAACTACCGTCCACTGAACTTCGCCGCCGTGACGGCGAGAAGCTTCCAAGCCCGCGGGGCACGGCTTCTTCGAGGCTGGTGTTGGTTTTGTGCCGGCTGGGCGCCTTGCCATAGGCTGCCAGATCATCACGCGCGCTGGCCCGCCACTGCGGCTTGAAGCGGAGCATGCGACTGGTAAGCTGCAGACTGTTTACAACTTCGAAGTGGGCGGTACGCGCACCTACTTCGTTGGCAAAGCTGGGCTGTGGGTACATAATAACTGTGTCACCTACCCGCCAGACCCGTGGCAGAACGGCTATACAACGGGAGATTTACCGCCCGGTGAGGGTTGGAAAAACCCGCCTACTTCCATAAGTGTGCTACAACCGGTACCTGATACCAATATCGGAACGGCCGCGCCGTGGAGCGGTTCGGGCGTTCCCAATGGAGATTGTTCAGGAGGCGGACCACAATATCAATTACCCACAACTATTCAAGATCTCATCGATCAGGGTGTTATTGAGTTGCTTTAGTGGGGCTGCTAGGGGAGCGTGGTTCACGAAACCAATCGGTCCCGTTTCATGGAGATGCAAATGAGCCTGAGGTTATACCAATGCTGCAGTACGACCGTCGATCCAGATACAACAGGGCGGCTGTTTCTCGGGCAGTGCGTGGAAATATACTGGTACAGAGTGGGACCACGGAATATGGCGGATCATGAATATCACGACCTGATCAAAGGCTACAGTTCAATGAATACCAAGGTACGACGGTGGATGCAGTGGTATGCCGACTGCTACTTCATCAAGGACGAAATTGAGCAACTCGTTGACTATCTTACCGTACGACGGAACTGGGCCAGCAGAGCTCAACTTGTTGCAGACGGCGTAAATCACCAATTTAAATATACTGTGAATCATTATATCGAAGCTGAAACAATCCCACCAACGCGTTACCTTTACAGTTACTTTCATGATGATCTTCCAAACAAACTGTGCGTTGGGGAGTTTCAGCAGTTCCACCGCGAATATCCATGGTGCTTTATTCAGCTAATGAAATACCCTGACTTCGACCTACCATTTAAGGTATGGGGCCAGTATCTTCCCAAATAGGAAGACCAACGATGAAAACTAATCTTTATCGGGCGGTAACGCGGCTGCCTGCCCTTGAAATTAATACCTACAACAGGATCATGTCTGTTAACATCCATTGGTATTATGCGGAGCAGCGAGGTACTTCGATCCAGGAAGAATACAACGCATTCGCAATACGGCCGGCTTCGTTGCAACGAACAGTGATAGCTCACAATGTCGCCAACGGACTATTACTGGATGACGAAGTCAACAAGCTTAGAGCTTACCTTACGGAAAACCTGCATTGGCCAATTGAACTCGTCGAACACGTTCCGGGTGTTGGCGTTGACGACTACCAATTGCAGTTGCCTCGGGCAGATAGAATTTACAGCGCGGTGGGCGACCAGCAACAGTTTTTGTACGCATTTGCAGCGGTCGGTCCCCACTACTTGCTTTATCGACACAAGGATTACAGTATGCCGTATCGTGTTGCTGGGCTTATTCGCGGAGCATACGACTGGAGTCTTCACGAGTTACCCGAAGAATTGTGTCCATATGACGGAATTGCAGATCCACTGTGGGATAAGAGTTAGGGGTAAGAGGGCTGAGAAAATTATCCGTGGTCAGCTCGCGCTACTATCGCACACTCCTAACTGGCGTAAAACGGCCAAACAATCAACGGTTGTTCCACGTTGTCTTTTTTGAATTGACAACTACCTTAACACATGTGGGTTTCATAGTGTAACTGAATAGCATTAGACCGGTTCGACGCACTTATCACTGGAAGCACCGGCGCAACGACAGACGCGCTTATGCTGTTGGGCCACCGGTACTACGACGCCAGCCTGGGGAGGTTCCTTTCAAGCGACCCAGTGCAGGCAGGCAGCAACTGGTACGCCTACTGCGACAACAACCCGCTTGTGCGCGTTGACCCAACGGGACTCATTGCTTTGTGGAAGAAACTCGCGGGTGTGGGCACTGCTGTTTGGGGCTTCTCAAAAACGACCATCGGCAAGGACCTACTTGGGCCGGCCATTGATGTCATGAGAAAGCACCTTCTGCAGCCAATTGGTCGGGATATTGAACGCTATTTAATCGATCCGTGTGACAATCTCTATCGCTGGATTACGACGCTTCCGTCTGTAATCGGTAGCATTGGTGAAGTATTTCCGATTATATGGATACATCCGCCTGGAAAGTCGTGGATTACAGACCCGCTGGGTTCGGGAGGAGATGCTCAAGCATAAACTGAAAATAACAATTACAGTGGCCAGTCTGTAGTTGCATAATTCCGGGATCCTTGCAATGCTTTCTGATTTTGATTCATTGCAAGGACGAGGAGTCTTCGAAGGATACGAGAAACGAGGTGACCACAGCATGAAAAAATGCATCGCGGAATCTGCCCAATGGTGCAAAGCTAGATTGGGCATTGTGCTCAATATTCTTGGATGTACCTGTTGCACGATTAAACTAGTTGAAAACGTTATAGCATGCGCCCCGAGGTTGTCCGGCAGTATAAGTGCTGTATCCTTGAACGAAGGACGTGGGGCATTGGGGTGGGAGCTTGGCTTTTTCGCTCTCACTGCTGAGTTCTCGTTGTTTGTGATTATGGACGGCCGGCCTCAATGGCTAACTCGGTCGTCAACAGTCCTCGAATCCGGTTTAGTTAAAATAGTGGATAAAATCTTGTTGACGCTCGCTGGCCTTGCAATGTGGTATGGTGCGATGTTCGTAGCAGGCTTGCTGTATTTAGATTTAGTTAGCCGTACAAACAGCGTAGCTACAAGCAATATACTTAGACCCTTCGGACAGCCGGTTGCCTCGGCGTTAGGTTTACTCTTTGCTGTGGCGGAGGTCACGCTGATTGTCGTCGTCTATAAATTTTGTCAGCCAGCCATGAGGCGGCTTTATAATACGCTGATGCCCGCATTGATTAATAATCTAAAGCGCGTGGGTATCGTTTAGTCAAGGTCTAGGTAAGTATCTACCGAGTGGTACTGTTTTATACTCGCTTAACAAGATAGATATCCAGCGCATAGTCTGTCGATGTTTGGCGGCAGTGCCTTCTTTGCAGCGGATGCGCTGGGCAGCACGCGCGGCATAACCGGCAGCACCGGCGCAGCAACTGACTCGCTGGTTTACGACGCGTTTGGCGAGACGTTAACGCGCAGCGGCAGCACGGCTACGCCCGTTCAGTTCGCCGGCACAAGCGGCTACCAGGCTGATGCTGCTGGGGCACCGGTACTACGACGCGAGCGTGGGCTCACATTGCGGCAATGGCTTGCTAGCCCAGGAAGTAGAATAATTAATCTACGTACCAATAGACTGCGCGCTCGGTATGCTAGCGTTCGATCTTCTGTTCACCATGATGGGAATGGCCGACTTTGCGCGATTAGCCAATTGGAAGGGATTTAGTTTGGCGCTGACCGGCATATTTGTATAGATAGCTAATAGGAATAGTATGGATACCTGTTCTTCGGCAAGTTGAGCGTCTATTGTAATTTCTAAATGTAAATCCGTCTTGGATTGAATTTAGGAGCTTGAATCGGCAGACTAGCAAGGTTAGCCGCTAGGGGGCTAGTTCGTCACAATAATCTGATTTGCCACGTTTGATGATCTCGTGCTGTCTTATTCGTATCATGTAGCACCGCCGGCAGAACCTTTGCCCAACCCTAATATTGCGTGTGGTAACTTCCTAACACCAGATTATAGTCGTTACCATCCTCGACAGCCCAATCTCGGAGTCTAGGATATTAGCAAAGGTTATCGCCGGTGTGAGGTAGGTGCGCGTGCTTAACGTTGATTGGTACGATGTGGCGGGATGGCGGTTGGGTGGTTACAGCGTGCAAGATAGGGGTACCGTTGATCTACGTTACAATTGGCAGGTTGACTCGCCCTTCAATGCAGTGTTACAATAGAAGGTTACTGCTTAGTCATCTGTTAGTGACTCCATCTTCAGATGTACAAACAGGGCGCAGACACGCCCGAGGAAATGCCCATGACCCGGTTTGAACCGCTTCACACACTGCCGAGAGCACGCGATGTGGACGATTTTACCGACCGTTGCGATAGTCCCCGTGAGGAATGTGGCGTGTTTGGTATATGGGCACCCGGCGAAGAAGTTGCCCGCATCTGCTTTTTTGGCCTGTTTGCGCTGCAGCACCGCGGACAGGAAAGCTCGGGAATTGCGGTTTCTACAGGATCCTCGCTAGTCGTCAAAAAGGACATGGGGCTGGTTACGCAGGTGTTCGATGAGGACACAATTCGAGATCTGCAGGGCATTAGCGCAATTGGTCACACGCGTTACTCTACCACGGGTTCAAGCGTACTGTGCAACGCGCAGCCGCTGCTAAGCACCTCCGTGGTTGGTGATATAGCAGTCGCTCATAATGGTAATCTCGTTAACACTACCGCACTCCGTATGGAACTTGAGAGCGAGGGTGTTGTATTCGAAACGACCAACGACAGCGAGGTCATTGCACAGCTTCTTTCTCGTCATCACGAAGGGTGTATAGAGGACACTGTGAAGGCGGTAATGGAGCGAATAGAAGGCGCCTACTCGCTGGTTGTACTCACCCCTGATCGACTTCTTGGCGTGCGTGATCCTTACGGTATTCGCCCCTTATGTATTGGGCGCATGGACCAGGGGCATCTGGTTCTGGCGAGTGAGAGCTGCGCATTGGGACCGGTAGGCGCACAGTACCTTCGCGAGCTGGAGCCGGGTGAAATAGTCTCGATTGGCATGGATGGAATGAAAGAGCTGCAAGGGGTTCCAACTAAGAGGCACGCAACTTGCCTGTTAGAGTTCATCTATTTTGCACGCCCAGACTCACTAATCTACAGCAAATCTCTACACATGGTAAGGCGCCGGATGGGGCAGGAGCTGGCTCGAGAGCATCCCTGTCCTGACGCACATGTAGTCGTTCCAATCCCAGATACTGGCACACCCGCCGCATTAGGATACTCGGAGGCAGCAAGGATACCGTTTGGCGAAGGGGTTATTAAAAGCCGTTATATACAACGGACATTCATACAGCCCAGCCAGAAAATGCGCGACATGGGCGCGCGCATGAAGTACACACCGCTACGGGAGACACTCGCGGGCCGAAAAGTGGTGATGGTGGACGATACAATAGTGCGCGGTACGACCACTGACAAGCTAGTTAAAATGTTGTTTGATGCCGGGGCGGTGGAGGTGCATGTTAGAATTACCGCTCCGCCGGTGCGCTTTCCGTGCTTCTACGGCATCGATATGGCAAGTCAGGACGAACTGGTTGCTGCGAAGAATTCAGTGGAAGACATTCGCAAAATGATTGGTGCTACTTCCCTGGGCTTTCTTTCACTGGCAGGAGCGACTAGAGCCGTTGGTCTAAGCAGAGACAACTTCTGCAGTGCATGTTTCGATGGAAAATACCCCATTGCAGTGCCAAATGATGTGCGCGTAACAAAACAGATGCTAGAGCTTGTTCCTCAAAACTCATCCGCTGGTGTGAATAGCGACGAGTTGGAACTGCCGCTATTGGAACCGGCTTGACAGGCACAATACCATTGCGCCTTTATAACGATTGAGATAAAACAATGAAATATGGAATTCTCGCAAAGACCTCGCCCGCGATGTGGGCTGCTGTGGGGCTGAGCGCTGCCTTAGGGTCAGTCGCGGCACGCGCAATATCCGTTCGCAGAATATGCCCCGCGCAGTCGTTGGCCGATGCGCTACTAGTTACCGACTCGTTGCCTGGCGCCCCAATTGCAACTGGTTTGCTGCCAGAGCAGCTTATGACGAGCTGTGCAAGCTATTTAGTTCAGGTAAATATTGCGGCCGCGGGGCAAGGCCTTCTCGGTGCGCAGGAGGATGTGGCGGGCAGAAGTAGAAGTGCCAGTCACTCATATAGCGGTGCAGTAAGCACAGTTTTGACCGAGTCGGCAAAGGATGACCAGATCCTTACCTATGCAGTAAATATCCCCGCAGTGGGTGAAGTGCGCGGTACCCGCAGAGTAGGGCCTCTTAACCTGGGGCATGTACCACCCACACGCACGATGATGGATACAATGCAGATCACGCTACAGGATAATTATACAGTGCAGATGGAAACTGATTTTCAGGCTGCAGAAAATGTGTTTTTAGCTCATTGCCGTCCAAGCGGACCAGCAGTGTTGCGAGATAACCACGGTAACACTGCTCGCATATTTCTTAATAATGACGGGCAAGTCACGGGAACAGTCACTCGCGATTCCCACATCGTTGGCCGCATAGAGGGCACAGCTTCCAGCCAGCTTTCACTTAGACCCAGTTTGATATCACCGGAGAAACCATGACTGAGCAGCCAATAACCTACCGCGACGCCGGAGTAGATATTGATGCGGCTAATGAGGCCGTACACCGTATAAGGAGCCACGTGCGGTCTACCTTTACCGCCGAAGTGCTTACGGACATTGGTAGCTTTGGCGGCATGTATTCGCTGACAGGACTTGCTGGTTTGATCGAACCAGTGTTGGTGTCCAGCATCGATGGAGTTGGTACGAAGGTAAAAATCGCCTGCGCCGTAGGTAAGCACGAGTCTATTGGGCATGATCTAGTTAACCATTGTGTTAATGACATCCTCGTGCAGGGCGCACGCCCTCTCTTTTTCCTGGATTACTTCGGCACAGGCAAGCTGCAACCCGCTGTACTTGAAGAAGTTGTAAAGGGGCTATCGGATGCCTGTGCAAACGTGGGGTGCGCACTAATTGGTGGTGAAACTGCAGAGCTTCCTGGGGTGTATCCCGATAACGAATACGATATTGCAGGAACCATCGTGGGGGTGGTGGAACGGTCTAAAATCATCGACGGCAGCAAAGTTGCCACTGGTGACACTGTAGTGGGCCTAGCTTCAAGCGGGCTACATACGAATGGGTTTTCACTTGCAAGACGCCTTTTATTGGACTGTCCTGAGCCGCTGTCGCTATTTGAAGTCCTGCCCGGTTTAGGGCGTACCCTGGGCGAGGAGCTGCTAGCCCCGCATAGATGCTATGGACCGGTAATGATGCCACTGTTGCAGGAGTTTGATATACACGCCATGGCCCATATCACCGGAGGCGGGTTTTACGACAATATACCCAGAGTGGTACCCGCGGACTGTTGCGTGAAGATTGAACGGCGAACCTGGCCGGTGCCACCCATCTTTAGCATCATGCAGGAACGTGGTAACGTGGCAGATCCCGAAATGTTCCGTACCTTCAACATTGGTATAGGATTGGTGGTTATTCTCCCTGCGGAGCAGGCACCATCGTTGGCTCATAGGTTAAATGAGGGCGGTCAGCCTGCATATATTATTGGGGATGTGGTTCGAGGGGTGCACGAAGTAGAGATCATTTAGAAGCGATTGGTCTCTTGCAGCGAGAAAACCTCTAAATTCGCATAATGCTAATTGGAAAGCGACGGGTCGTGCTTCCAGGCACGACTTGTCGACTCCTAGTACCGAGAACGGGAGTGGACTACTGCCATTCAATGCAAGCACGCAGGTTGCGGCTGCAACGTGGAGTGCGTAGCTTTTGGAGCGCTTTGGCCTCGATTTGGCGGATTCTCTCTCGCGTCACCCTGAAGTGCCGACCGACCTCCTCTAGGGTTTTCTGACACCCATCTTCCAGACCGAACCGCATCATGAGGACCTCACGCTCTCTGGTCGTTAGGTGGTTGAGCGCATCGTCAATACGTTCCCGCAGAAGTGTCTGGCTAGCTGCGTCTAAGGGCATGACTGCGTTGTGGTCTGCAACAAAATCGAATAGTCGTGTGTCCTCATCCTGCCCAATTGGTGACTCCAGGGAAATCGGCTCGGGAGCCACGTTGATGACTTCCATTACCCGCTCAACAGAGATCTCCATAGCGTTCGCTAACTCTTCAAGTGACGGTTCGCGGCCAATCATCTGGCGAAGGCGTCCCGACGTTTTGATGAGTTTGTTCATGGTCTCGACCATGTGAACAGGAATTCTTATAGTTCGTCCCTGATCGGCAATCGCTCGTGTGATGGCCTGCCGTATCCACCAGGTGGCGTAGGTGCTGAATTTATAGCCTTTACGGTGGTCAAACTTCTCAACCGCTCGAATGAGGCCAATGTTGCCTTCCTGTATGAGATCTGGAAAAGACATTCCGCGCCCACTGTATCGTTTGGCTATCGAAACTACCAGGCGCAGGTTAGCTCGAGTGAGTGTATCCCGGGCGCGCTGCGCTTCTAGCGGATCGGTGCACGCTCGTTCAATTCTGCGCGCAAGCTGTATTTCATCATCAAGTGACAGCAGCGGAGTTTTACCTATTTCCCTTAACCACGCACGTACCGAATCGTCCATAGAAATATCATCAAAAGAGGAGGGAGCATCATCCTGAGCTGAGGTATCAGGGGTAAGAAACTCTGCTGCGAATTCGTCGGGGGCAATAGTAAAAGTGGACTCATCAAAAACAGCTGCATCACACATCGTATCACCGGGGTCACTTGCCACCCCGTCAAATGATGCCTCCGAAACCAGTTCCAGAGTAAATGGCTCGCCGTTGAGCGGTTCAACAATCGGCAAGCCGCCGTCACCACCGGTTTGAAGTAGCGGATATAGCAGAGATTGTTTGCTGACTGCACCGGAAGGCGTGCTGGTCATGGCCACTCTCCTAATGTTGCGCGCATCAGTTACTCAACATCTAGAGCAGATGGAGCCTGAGTTATTCTGCAGGTTGACTGCTATGGGCGCCTGGCATTTTGCCGGATCCCCGCAGATCGCGCATTTTTTGCGTATATTGTTGAAGCAGTTCGCGTCGTTCGTCGTCTTCAGCGGCTCTTAGTTTTTCACTTAGGCTGCGGAGTTCGTTGTCATCCCTATACCTGCGCAATCGGGCGATACAATCGTCGACAGCATCTCTGCTCAACAGTTCATTAGACACGTAGAAGGCTGATTCCTGCAGAAGTTCCCGTATTAGCTTAGAAATTTTAAATTCGTCTGTTTCGAGTTCGCTCATTCTGGCTGCGAATTGTGTGCTTGGTTGATCGAGTTGTGCTAGCAGCGTTGAGGGATGAAGGCTGCCGTCGTCGTTGGCAGGCGTTTCAAATGCCCAACGATAAAGAAAGCGGCCCTCCGCCGAGGGAAACATATCCTGAGTCATGATAGACAGCAGGGTGGTACGCCACTTCGCGCTAAAAATGGCGCGCAGAAGCTGCTGCTCGGCCTTTTCTGCTCCCGACAGGCGCTTGCCGTTCTCAATCTGGGCCTCCTGCGGTTGGTTCTGCAACTCTGAGGTCAGAGAAGTCCTCAGCGGTACCCTGATATTGAGGGGCCTGCCGTTCTGCGCCTCCGTGAGTGGGTAGCCTCGCCCTCGTCCCCTGCGGTTAACGGCCCTACGGCTTATCGCTTCGGCATCGGTAAGGATCTGATCCAGTGCGCGCTGCAAGCCCAGGCGACCGTACAGTGGATGTATGTAGGCGATTTTGTCCGCGAAGCGAGCTCGCACAGACTGCCTGGGCACGGTGGCAAGAAGCGCGATAGCGGCCGTTAGCGCCTTGTCGCGACCATCGTCGGTCTGTAGGTCGTGCTCATTCAGCACCTGATCGAGTTGAAACTCTACCCGCGAAACCGCGGCATCAAGACACTTCTGAAAAGCTGACGCGTTGCCGCTGGAAATGAGTGAATCCGGGTCCTCACCAGCCGGCAATGAGGCAATGCGAGCCTCTCCATCCTCCAGTGCGAGATCTTCCCAGATATGTGCACCGCGTATTGCCGCTTTTATTCCTGCGGGGTCAGCATCATAACATAAGATCACGCGATGACTAAAACGGGAGAGGAGTCGAGCATGTTGGTCGGTTAGCGACGTGCCCAGCGTAGCGACA
>DAIDKH010000029.1 GCA_027450145.1 Chthonomonadaceae bacterium
AGGTTATTACCTTACGCCCCTCTTGAGTAACCAGTGTTTCGCCCTTACTTAGGTCAACGCGCCACTGCTTCTCCTTGCAGTAAGCTGCTCCTAAAATCGACATCGAAAGCTTCAGCGTCTCGGTAGCATCGTTCGCGCTTATGTGCACGGAACTTCGGCTTACTTCCCATTCGGAATGACCGTTGCTAATGACGTCTCGAAACAACACATACAGGTCGGGATAATTGGTCTTAATGACATCGTAGTAGGACTGAGGTTTGAAGCCGATGACAGCACTCGCATTCATAGTGCCATTTGGCAAGATCTGCGAGTAAGTTTTCATGATAATACTGTTTTGATCCTGGGCGCTGCTGGAGGAGTAACTCCCTAGGACCAGGCAAACTGTAAACATCACGCTTGTGACGAACAGTCGCGATGTTGAGTGCGCCTTTATATACGCAAAATGGTGGTACATAGATGTTTCCATCCTTTCCCATCGGCACAAAGTGTGCCGGACAACCGTCGAGTTTACATGGTTACCACTTGATTTGAGATATTTAGAGCGATAGATTATGCAATACTGAGGCCTGGTAAAGACACACATCGCAAATTGCAATCGCAATAGAATTATAGGCATTTCGCGTTAAAAAATTGTTAAAAAAGCTACCCAATTTACCGCAATTGTTTACATTGATCATTCACAGGACAGGCATTAGGAGATCGCCCGTCTATGGTATTATTTGGGCGACCAACCATTTGATCATTTAGATATAAGTGTTCGTGGCTGCACCTATTTCTTGAGCCTCCGCATATACCTGTCATACCCAGTTAAGCGTTGTCACTTTGAGCTAATTTTTTGCAACCTATCGGGCATGGGATACCGCGACAAGTCTCTGGCGTCATTGGACTATTACCATGTATCCAGCAAAAGATTAAAGCCCGCTAAGGAAACTGACGAAGTGTGTCTCCTTTGCGGGCAATCTCGCACCGTGACGCATCAGCCGGGTCAGGGTGTAGTGCTATCCAGTGCGATTGTGGGCGATTCTGTTTCGTAGAAGTTAGATGCAGCGTTATAGGTGTAGGATGTGGGATCGAAAGCACCCGCGGTACCCGGGGTCGGCGCTGTCACAAATGGGCCAAGTGCTTTCACGACATCATTAATGTTCTGAAACGCTGGTCCCGAAGTGCTAAACGTTCGCTCATATGCGATATTATTGGCCGCATGCCCTGCGCTACCTTGAACCTGCTCCGCTACACCCGAAAGGCCCGTTACACTGCTGAGGTTAAGATCCGCGGCGATAACCCTTCCAAAGGCACGATGCTCCGACTCAACACCCAGGATTTGCGCTGCAAGAACTTTGAGACCGGCAGTAGACAAGTCCCTAACTCCAATTAAATAGGCCGCAATAAATGCATCCTCGAGTGTCACGAGAGTATTTAGCGCCGTTTGAACCGACTGCGACGCATTGGACGTGGTGAACATGCCCATAGGAAAATAGAATGTCGTGGCTAAAGGTACCGCGCCAGCACCCGTTAGAGTCTGATAGTGCAAAGACTCCTGTTCACGCCCAGCTACCAAATACGCCTGATCGTTCACATTGCCGCTGAGACCCTGAGTATAAAGCACCGATTTCGTAAGGTTATCGTACATCACTGTGGCCAGCGCTTCGGCAGTGGCTGCTGCGTTTAAAATAGTACTATCCAGGTTAGTTGAGGCAGAGGCGCGCCCACCGCCACAGCCCACCAGTAGATTCGCCACGGAGAGCAGCCCAGCGGCGCCAGCGCCTGCAAGCAGCTTGCGCCTACTTACATCCAAATTCATTTCCTTATCGAACGCAGTCATTGAGATTGTCTCCTTTGTTCGCGATTGCGGTCACCGCCAATTGCATAGCAACCAGGTGTGGCGGGATAACTTCACACAATCTAAGGTTACGCCTCAAATGCTAACGGCACATTTTCAATTCAATTACAGTTTCATTACAAACTGCGTTACACATCGCCGGAGGTTAACCGATAACCATACCCTCTTACAGTAACAAGCAAACGTGGATGCTCTGGATGGGCTTCAATCTTTTTACGCAACCGATATACCGTTATCGCAACTGCTCCCGGCCCCGTATCGGCGTCAAAGCCCCACACATCTCGGAAGATCTGTTCCGTGGAAATTGCCTGTTCGCTACGACGAGCAAGGTAAAAAAGCAACGCGAATTCTCTATCTGTCAGATGAAGCGGTTCATTTATCTTAAAAGCATCCCTTATCGCACTATCAATCAGTAGATTACCTACGTGGAGCTTGGGTGGCGTTCCAGGTAATTCGAAATGGTTGTTGTATTCCCCTGCCCGACGCAGCAGCGCCCGAACCCGAGCGACAAACTCTCGAGGTTCAAAGGGCTTAGTCAAATAGTCATCCGCCCCTAGTTCGAGACCGATAACTTTGTCTGAGTTATCGCTGCGCGCGGTTAGAAACAGAATTGGCATGGTGAACTGCTGTCGAAGCCGTCGACATAACGTAAATCCATCGCCATCTGGCAGGCCAACATCCAGTACCGCGAGGTCGAAACCTGCTGCCGATGCGTCCTTTTCCGCCTCGCGGAGCGTCGTAACTGATCGGCATTGAAACCCCTCAGCGATGAGCAACTTCTCAATTGCCCTCAGCAAGAACCGGTCGTCATCTACCAAAAGGATCCTGGCGCTCATTCGTTACCATCGCAGTTTATTACAGCCGGAATGGTCACAGTAAAGGTTGTTCCGTGGCCGGAGGCGCTGTTCACGGCAATGTCTCCGCCATGCTCTTCCGCAATCCGTTTACAGTTATACAACCCCAAACCAAACCCATTTGCTTTTGTGGTGAAGAAAGGTTCAAAGATGCGTTGAACAGTCTCTTCGGGCATTCCGTGTCCAGTGTCCGCGACTGTGATCATGAGCATCCCCACGGCAGTTGAAACTCCTATATTAAGTGTCCCACCTTTTGAATCCATCGCCTGAATAGCATTTAAACACAAGTTCACAAGCATCTGCTCTAAGCGGCCGGCGTCAGCCAGTGCCATCGGCATGTTCGCCTCACACTGTACAAACACTTGCACGTCGTACAACTCAGCCTGTACTCGAATGAGGTTCGCCACCCTCAGGCAAAGCGCTTCAAGTGCTACGGGCCGGGTTTCTAGCACCGTGGGACTACAGTATGCCAGTAACCGTTGTGTAAGCGTGGTGAACCTGTCGAAATGTTCGTCAAGTACCTCCGTGGAGGATTGTGGCAATGAAGCCATAGCTAATTTCATGGCACTCAAGATATTGCGAATATCGTGAGCAATTCCAGCTGCGATCAGACCAGCAGTTGAGAGCTTCTCGAGTTCCACCATCCGCTGGTGAGCTACATTCAGTTCTACCTTGGTGTCATTCAACGCATCCTGGACCTGCCGCTGCATGATGCGATTTTCAGTGATATCTAAAAATGTCCACAGACGTGCAACAGGCTCACCAGACTTCCCTGTAATTGGGCATGTGTACCGACGCAGAATAATAAGCGGCTCACCCTTAAGTTCTACCTCGTCAACCGCCGTGAGGTAAGGATCCGCATAAGCGCATTCCAGGAGGCTAAGAAAGCGTGCGCGATCCCGCGCTCGGCCAAGCGCCCATTGGCGAACCTTGTCGGGATCCATCTGTACTACCTGAGCAGCCGAAAGACCAAAGAGTTGAGTAAGTTTCCGGTTAGCAATGATGTCTTGCCTGTCCAGGCCACTTACCAGTACGCCGTAATCGGTAGCCTGCAGAAGCGCATGCAGCAACTCACGTTCAAGTTCGATATAGGCAGGGTTTACACCGACTTCCTCATATTCCTCGTTGCTCCCGTCCATAAGCACTAAAACGCCTCGTTCAGTGCACCATCGGCAGCAGCTTCTAGTAGCGAAATACAACGCTGTAGGCCGCGAACACTCATCTGATATCGAGGTACGTGCACAGTTGAGGCTGGGAGAGCAATAGAAAGTGTGGGTGCAAGCGGAGTAAAAAGAAGCGTCTGACTGCCGCTGCGTGCGGCTGAAAGGTGAAACTCCACTCCCTCCGAGGCAAGCTTATCTGCTACCATAATCCCAAAGGACGGGTCGATGAAATTCCGTCCCTCGAATATGCGAATAGCTGGTAGATCCAGCCTTCCATCGCCAAGGTTGCTCACTGAAGGTACATCCGCATTTGCAACGAAACGCAAGTTCGGGGCGTGCCGCTGCAAATATGCAACGCCCTTACGGGCAACATCCATTGCACACTCCTCGGCCATAACACACATGAGTCCCACTTCGTTGTTGTCTACATTGCGTAGTGCAGTCATCGCAGCAAAAAGGGTCACACGCGGATCCAATGCCTTACCCTCAATCACATCACCCTCAATCACCGTCCGCTCGTCAAAGGTCCACACCGTGCGATATGGTCGAATCCCGTCACCATAGAGCACCAACCGGTCTTCGTTTTCGAACGACCGTACCTCACCGCGTACCCGATAACTGAGTGCCGGATCCGCTGTGAGATAGTCCAGGGCCTGAAGATTCGCTTCTGCAAATACGGAGGGAATGTTTCCCCAGGCTCGCGTATCAAATCCACCATCCGCTCGAGCGCCATAAACGCAGCCGCCGACTTCATCCATGTGGGAAACAAATAATACTTTTAGGTCGGCAGGGCGTGCGGCACCCTTCTGATACAGGCAGAAGCCGTCGCGAACGAACGTACGGCTATAATCCTCACCTAAATACGATGAGATTAGATTTACCACTGGTAAACACGCAGTGCCAATCGAAGGAGTTTCGGTGAGCACTTTGAGAAACTCTAATTCCAAATCAGTCCCCTTCCGGTTTGGTTGCCCGCCCTATGAACTACCCAACGGTTCATCCCGTTTAGTGCAAGTTTACCAGAGTGGTGAGCTTTTATTTGTGACAGCGCTCCGGCATAACTAAGCTCATGCGTAAGCCTCGGTATCCTAGCATTGCCAATCTATCCCCCAAAAGATGCCGAAATTATTGCTGTGTGCTCAATTCAAAATGTGCAAATTGGCGTGGTACGAACGTCTTGTCATTTAGCATAGCGACACCATACGTTGGTTGACTGTAACCTAGGGATTCTGTTATAATTACCTCACTACATTGATGCCTGAAACACAGTTTTTGTGTTTAAGACCAGCGGGAAACAATCACTAATGACCTTTCAAAACGACGAGGTTCAGCTTCTCCAACAAGAGATTGAGCAGCTAAAGGCCGAGAATACGCGTCTGAAAAGCGAGCTAAACGACGAGCGCAAACGCGTTACAGAATTGCAGCGCGGTAACAGCGCCGCCGAAGCAACCGATGTACCCATCTCGTTCAGCGAATACGAAGAGGCCCTTAGACGACTGGTTCAGCGAACGGCAATGATCGTTCAGGCAGAAAAGTGCGTAATTCTAGTACGCGATCGTGAGACCGGTGATCTCTTTGCCAGATCGCCCGCATGGGGTCTAACCGACGAGCAAGTGTTCTCCTACCGCATACCCGTTACTACAGGATTCTCTGGCGAGTGTTTTCGCACTGGCAAAGCACAAACCCTCGAAAACGCAATGCACGACCGCCGTGGAGCCGAAGAGAACCTCCAAGCCTACGGAGTTAAAAACGGAGTTTCTGTGCCTCTACTGATCGAAAAGCACGACGAAAACAGCCGGGTAGTAGATCGTACGATTATTGGCGTCTTGCACTGCTTTAACAAGCGCTATGGTTCGGAGTTTGTGGATGAAGACGTCCGCCTGTTGGAGCGGTTGGCACGCAATGCTGCAGCCGTTATTGCTAATGCGCAAGCCTACCAGGAGGTCATGGAAGAGAAACAGAAACTCGTTCAGACACTCGAGAGTCTTACTGCAGGGCTCATCCTCATCAATCAGCGCGGTCAAATTGCACAAATTAATGCCCAGGCTCGCGCGATTTTTCACCTTTCGTCCACTGCCTCGGTATCCGACAGCAAGTATACCGACGTGATCAAGCATGAGCAAGGTCTTCAGATAATTGACCGCTGTATTAAGGAGTGCTCCGGAGAAGCGCCAGACCTCCATCCTGACGAGGATGCTCCCCCGCGCGTTCCGGATGAGATTACAGTGACAGATGACGAAGGCGATGAGTATATCTACCAGGTACATGCCGCCGGGGTCCGCGACAATTCCGACGCACTTATCGGAACAGTTTTCATTTTTAATGACATCACGGATATCCGCAACGTTGAAAAGATGAAAACGGAGTTTGTATCAATCGTCAGTCACGAACTTCGGACACCTCTCACTCCCATGAAGGGTTTCGTACGTACACTTCTCGACGATGAAAACGAAGAGTGGTATGATCGCGAGAACAGGCGCGAATTCTATTCCATCATAGAGACGAACGTCGATCGCCTTAGTCGGTTGATCAACGACCTCTTGAACGTTTCAAGGATAGAACGCGGTGCTGGCATCGAAATGAATTGGCAGGAAGTGGAAATTCGCAAGGCAGCAGAGTCCGTCGTTGATATTCAAAAGGGGCGTACAGACAGGCACACTCTGGTGATAGATTTCGAGCCAGAAGAGTTCGTAGCCGAATCAGATCCAGACATCATTCAGAACATTCTACAAAACTTTGTCTCCAATGCCATCAAGTATTCCGAGGGTGGTGAGGTTCGTGTAATTGGCCGTTTGCAAGAGCCAAGCGAGGAATACCCTGACGGAGCGGTTCTATTAGGAGTAAAAGATCAAGGCATCGGGCTTACGCCTGCTGAAATTAAGAAAATAGGCGAGAAGTTCTTTCGGTCCGACAACAAGAAAGCACGTTCAGCGGGAGGTACTGGCATAGGCCTGTTCCTCGTTAAGAGCCTGATAGCTGCTCACCACGGCACCATGTGGGTCGAGAGCGAGGTCGGTAAGGGATCTACCTTCTGGTTCAAATTCCCTATCAAGCAGCCCGCAGCCGAACCGGCCCAGTAAGTTATGATCGTCGCGCCCAATGGCATCGAAGTGAGCATAACGTACCTGCCTCACGGTGATGGTTTGCCTTTACCGGGTTACGCTACTGCCGGTGCGGCGGGAATGGATGTATACGCAGCAGTCGCAGACGATAAGCCGATCGTAATTCAACAGGGACAACGGGCACTGGTACCAACTGGTATAGCCATTTCGCTCCCGAGTGGGTATGAGGCGCAGATACGACCTAGAAGTGGTCTAGCCTTAAAACACGGAATCGGTATGGTCAATAGTCCCGGCACGATTGACAGCGATTATCGTGGCGAGATCATGGTTCTGCTTATAAACCATGGAGAACAGCCATTTGCAGTGCAGCGTGGGGTTCGAATAGCCCAAATGATCGTCGCTCCGGTCTCTCGAGTAAATTGGAGTGTTATCGGTGAGCTAGGACCTAGTGCGAGAGGCGCCAATGGCTTTGGCAGTACTGGTACAACCGGGTAAGTGGTGGAATCAACCCAACTAATACCATCGGCGCCTAGCGGTTAGGTAGGTCGCCATTAATCGATTTACTGTGGATGCGAAAATACACTATTTCTCGGCGAAGCGGTATAACCTGCACTCTTCCCATCCGTTCCGTTAGCAATTACAAACGGGCTAAATAACTATGAATTGTTCGCAATGTTTCGAACTTTTGCCAGACGATCACTCCGGCCCCTGCCCTCGCTGCGGTCATACCAATAATGCAGTACCTTCCGCTGAGTCAGTTGCCCCAATTATCGACTTCAAACAGGTCAACGAGAACCTCACCAATGCTAATCTATGCCGTATCCGCGGCCAGTTCAGCGAGGCAATTGAACATTGCGTAGCGGCGCTAAAACTGGACAGCCAGAATCACACAGCGCATTCTCTGCTGGGCGACATATATCGTGACCAAGGCCGCCTGGAAGACTCGGCACAGTGGTATCGCATGGCCATTGACATTCATCCCAACCCCGTGGACGAAGCTCGCCTTTCCTCCGTTGAAAACGCAATCTCGAAGCTTGTGATTACTGAAGCCGACGAACAAAAGCAGCTGGCAGACGCTAAGGAATGGGGTGGTGGCACAACCAACCTCATGGGTGTCAAGCCTCAAAAGTGGCTATCCCTGATCACTGCAATTTCGGGCATCTTCCTGATTATCACTCTGATCATACTATTCCGGCATCCAAGTGTAAAGGGACATCAGCGGACAGCCGGAATGCAGACCACAACTAGCGCCCAGCCTGCTCCCGCCCCAACATTGCAGCTTCCACCCCAACCTGTACCTCCAGTGGTCAACTCTACCGGTGGCGGTCTACCAGCAGACCAACCTGTAGGCGGAACTATTGAACCCAGACAAGACATTCATTCTGCGCCTCCGCCACCTGCTCAATCGCAACTGCCAGCACAAGTTCAACAACCGCAATCACGGCTGCAAACGGCACCTGTATTACCCGCAATGCCGGGTGTTCCGCGAGGCGAAATCACCAACGCGCCCACCGACAATACGTCACCTGCAATGTCGTCCAGCCCGCTTACAAGCGCAATGCAAATCTCAAACATGCAGAATACCGGAAATGGCGTGGTTGCGATCATCGTCACTGCGCCGTCAAACTGGGCCACAGCAGGTGGGCGCCAGGCGCAAACAACCCTAATGCGCAATATTCTGCGGGCCGCACGCACTGGGTTGGGCAGCAATCCTGATTATATTCAGGCACACGTGTTTGTTGAAGTAGCGTACGGATCAAACCAGCTTTCTATTGCAGATGGCGAGGTCGCTCGTGCAAGTGCCACTGCCACTAATCCGGATACTGCAAGTTATGACGCACTGCGCTCCGCCTTTGTATCCTTCCATTGGGTAAACTCCCGAACTACATCCGCAGGCGTCTCCGCTGGCTCCGCACCGCAGGTTAGTTCAGGGAATTAAATTTCAGTATACATTTGTCTCCCAATATTTTCGTGCAGTACTTCCTCCTCTGCATGCTATAATAGTACGTTTGTTAATGCTTACAGCCTTATCCCGTTGCTTGAGGGGGGCACTTAATTCAGCATGAAGATACTTTTGGTAGACGACGAACTGCCAATACTTGAGGCGATAGCGTATAACCTCAAAAAAGAGGGCTACACTGTTATAACCGCAACTGATGCAGCGCAATGCCTTGAGGAGACAAGACAGGAAAAACCGGACCTCATTGTTCTCGACGTGATGCTCCCATCAATGAGCGGGTTTGATATATGTAAAACATTACGTAAACAGAGTGACGTACCGATCATAATGTTAACGGCACGGGCGGATGAAACAGATCGAGTTGTGGGCCTTGAACTTGGCGCCGATGATTATGTTACAAAACCATTCAACATGCGCGAACTCGTTGCGAGAGTAAAGAGTGTCCTACGCCGATCTGCACAGGGTGAATTGGAATCTGAGATACTGGTTGTGGGCAAGATTAGGATCGATTCCACCCGACATGAAGTTGCCATCAACGGAGAAACCATTACAGTTTCACCCCGTGAGTTCGAATTATTGCGATTTCTGGCATCCCATCCTGGGCAGGTGTTCTCCCGCCAAGTTCTACTAGATCGAGTATGGGGAACTGAAGCTTTCGTTGAGGAACGCACGGTAGACGTGCATATGCGCTGGCTTCGCGAGAAGATAGAGGACAATCCGTCTCAGCCAGAACAGATTGTTACAGTGCGCGGTGTAGGATATAAGTTTGTAAATCGCGATTAGGTTGGAGTCGTTGTGTTAAATCGGTTACTGACTGAAAAACTGCTTGATGAAGTCCATACTGGCGTCATTGGTGTAGATAGTTCTCGCCGGATTCAATCCGCGAACGCAGCGGCGTGCCAGCTCTTGGGTGCGCGGCAGATGAACTTGGCTGGTCGGTCCTTGGTAGAGGCAACGCTTTCGTACGAGTTGTTGAATCTGCTTGTTGAGGCTGAACAGTGCGGTAACACCGTGGAGCGCGAACTTCGCCGAAGTGAGGCTACCGGCAGAACACTGAATGCGCGAGTGTGCCATGTCCCAAGATCTGAGGATGGCACAGAAGAGATGTACCTTATTCTCCTCGACGATGTTACCGAGTTACGGTATCTTGAAACTGTGCGCCGCGATTTTGTAGCCAACGTTTCTCATGAACTGCGAAGTCCACTTGCATCGATTCGCGCCATGGCCGAAACGCTTCAAGACGGCGCCATACATGATCAGGCAGTTTCGTTACGGTTCCTGGAAATCATTATCGGCGAGGTTGAGCGACTTACTCGGCTGCTGGAGGATCTATTAATCCTCTCACGATCCGAGTCACAACTTCCAGAGCTTGCACCATTTGCCCTTGACTCTCTTCTGCGGGAAGTTGTGGAGCGGTTTCAGGCACGCGCAGATAAGTCTGGTGTCTCCCTCGTAGCAGACATTGCGAGTGACATTCTAGTGAGCGCAAATCGTGACCAAATGGAGCAGGTAGTTGTAAATCTTGTCGATAATGGCATCAAATACACGCCTGCCGGTGGACAGGTAAGGGTTTCAACAAAACTTGGCCGCAGCGGGATTACCGTAGAAGTGGAGGATACGGGCATGGGAATACTGAGTCAGGACCTTCCTAGGCTATGGGAACGCTTTTACCGCACCGATAGGGCCAGATCGAGGCAGTCGGGTGGTACCGGGTTGGGCCTTGCAATCGTGAAGCATATTGTGGAGAACCACGGTGGGACAGTAGCAGTCACTAGTGAATATGGAATTGGGAGCCGGTTCAGCTTTACCCTACCATATGATGTGAACACAAAACAAGCCACACGTTAACCAGGTGTCTAGTTAAAACAGAAAATGTCGGCGGAATGTATTTTAACTCCGCCGACATCGTGTAACAACAATCTGTAATTTATCGTCCCTATAGATCCTCTTCCTCTGTTTCGTCGTCATCCTCGGGCTCGTCATCATCGGCTACGCTTTCATAGGCGTCAGACTCGCGATATGAATTGTCTTCTTCATCGCGTTCTAAAACTGCGCGATCCTCAAACGACATGGTACCACTCTTCTTGCGAGCCTCCTCGCTAATAAAGCGAACCTTAATGTCAGCCATCCAAAGTGGTATGTTCGGCATCGGTTTACCGGTCTCGGAGCATAGAACCTCTCGAACTTCAAAATCGTCTCTACGCAATTTAGGCGATCTCCCCTCGTCCTGAGCTCCAGGACGTAATTCTAGTGTTTCGTGATTTCTTCCGGCTGCAGCAAATTCAATTACTGCGCTGGCTCACTTTGTGTGACATATAGCCGTTGGCAAGCATAAGAAGACCTGCGCCTAAGTAAACAATCGCGGTCTCCTTGGACGGTTTTGTACCGGTTTCGGCAATCCATTTACCACCGGATACGAATCCCAGCGCGGCAATAACCAGTAGGAGACTGCCGATAACATTAAACATATTGAAGAAGCGCTGCATCTTCTCTCCGTTGCGCTCACGTGCGCATCCAAGTATTTACTCTCTAACCTATGATTATACCTCATGAGCCGTCGCACCGTGGGCATCATGCATACGCCAGCGGTGTTTGCGCCCATTCCGTGTCACACTCCACGGTAAGATCGTGGCAACATTACAACCGGTCATATGTCTATAAATTGAAGGCGACACGTGTCCTTATTCGGTTAGCATACGCGAATTGGGTGACAAAAGGTAATCATCACGCTGTATAATAATTGCAATATGACGTAATCGCTGTATATTTCTACTACCGGAGGGTCTGTTTAAATGCTGAAGTTGTGGGCGCGAGCGCTGCCCGTTGCCGCTGCAGTCTGTTCAATAGGCTTGTGTACCGCCGCTAACGCGATCACCCTGCCACCGGCGGTTGCTGGTTTTAGGCTAACCACAGCCCCCAAAACATACGGTCCCAGCACCCTTGCAGACCATGTAGATGGCGCCGCACAGGCAGTTATGCGGTACCACTTTAAAAGCTGTCTTTATGGCATTTACGCTCCCGGCGGCAGGGGTTCGCAAGTCATTACCGCAGATGTGTACACCATGGCCGATACGCTGGACTCGTTCGGTTACTTCTCCGCGCAATTAAGCCCGGGCGCAGCGTATGTAAAACACGTTTCCGTTGGTGCAGGTGGCTTTATGCTAAATACTAACGTAACGTTCTGGCGCGGGCCCTATGTTGTGAGTGTAACCATCGCAGCAAGTCAACCCACTGCCAATTTCCACAGCGCGATGTTCTCCATAGCGCGGGCAATCAACAGCCGATTATCGGGTTCGTCAGCGGAACCCTCTGGGCTGCACATGCTGCCTGCCGGCCGGGTGCCCTATTCAGAAATGTTTCAACGGCGGGATGTTGGTGGGGAGCGATTTTTAACCAATGGATTTTCAGCGCGCTACGCGGCTGCGGGTGAGCAGGCAACTCTGTTCATCTGTACATATCCTTCTAACTCCGCCGCTTCGGCCGCGTATCACAACTACCTCTCTTCTAGCAGCAAACCCTTTTCACTGGCGCCTGGGGCTCATCCGCAACTGATACATGGACTGGGCTCCTCCGCATTTATGGTCAAAACCCGATTTACGGGCTCTGTCATCGCTGCCCTAAAAGGCAAATATGTAGTGGGAATGTTCAAAACGGCAAATGCATTAGTTGCCAAGCGCCTTGTGACCAGCACTATTGCACATCTTCATTAATCACCCAACGGTTATTAACACCTGGTGAGGAAGGAGCTTCATAATAAATGGCCGAAGATAACAAGCGGGTGAAATCTCGCAGGCAGTTTCTGGAAGTTGCGGGAGGTGCGGCAGCACTCGGTGGGTTATATGGTCTCACGTTCTTTCAGGGTGAAGGCTTCGCCTCTCCGAAAAATATACGACCCGCACCGGCTCCACAACCCGGGATGCCTGATATCGCAGTAGTGGAGGGAAATCCATCCACATATGGCGACATTACGGAGCAGGCCGTCAACGCTATCGGAGGCATCAGCCGCTTTGTTAAGAAGGGCGACAAGGTAGTCATTACGCCGAATATCGGTTGGATGCGAACCCCAGATCAGGCAGCAACTACCCACCCGGCCGTTGTTAGAAAACTCGTGCAAATGGTGCAAAGCGCTGGTGCCTCCCGCATTACTCTCATCGATTATTCACTGGACGACTGGAAATTAGCGTTCCAGATATGCGGTGCAAATGATGCCGTGAAGGGTACGATGGCAAGTCTATTGTCTCCGGATCACCCTACCATGTATCGCAAAGTATCTATTCCAAGCAAGGTTCCCAATAAAACAATTGATGGCGCTGAATATGACCCGCGGCATCATTACGACCGCATTGAACAGATGTTGCCGCGCGACATTATTGAAGCGGACTGCTTCATAGTCAATCCTGTAGTGAAAGATCACGAGGCTGCGGTTATCACGATTGCGATGAAAAAACTGATGGGTTGTATCTGGAATAGAAAAGATTACCATCGCTACGGTCTCCATCCTTGCATAGCGGAACTCAACATGTACCTGCGCCCCACCCTCATCGTTACGGATGCTACGCGGGCACTTCAGACAAGAGGTCCCAAGGGGCCAGGCATAGTTACCACGCCTAACAAGGTCCTTGCAGGAACCGATCCGGTGGCGATGGACTCCTATTGTTGTCAATTTCTAACCGTGAACGGAGTAACTCCGGATCAGGTTCCGCATCTGGTCATTGCGGATAGCTTGGGTAGAGGGAAGATAGATACCAGCAGCCTCAATATCAAGGAGGTCTAGGAAGGATTCAGGTTGACAAGGGGTCGTCTCGCGTAATTCACTTCAGTTCCCGATAACATTACTATACGCAACTACAACATTGGGAACCAGTAAATGATCATCAAAGAGATCCATATCGACCACCTGCTTCCTCAGATCAAGGTTGGTACTGGCGGAAGGTTTAGTGCTGCCAGTATCGCAGCCCTGGCTGCCAGCATAGACCATCAAGGTTTGTTGCAGCCAGTGTGCGCAGCCATATGTGATGACGGGAACATTCGTCTCATTGCTGGAGCCCGTCGCGTGCGGGCCGTACAAGTGTTAGGCTGGCAAACCATAATTTGTGTAGTGCGTTACGTATGCAGCGAGGCAGAAGCGGTTGCTCTTGCGATGGCAGAGAACCTTCATCGCGCCAACCCACCCGCCGTTGCATTTTCAAACAACATGACCGAACTGTTGAAGGCGCTTGGTTCCGTCGATGCAGTTGCCCTTGAGTTAGGTCTTCGGCCGGAGCGTGTAGGCAAGTTCGTTGAACCTAAGGTTTCTGTTTCTGGTAAAAAATCTGTGGATGCCGGCGACACTACTAGTTGCTCGAACACCCTCAACGCTGAACCACAAAAAACAGATGACGGGCATGTGGATGCCGGTGTAAGCAGCCACCATTGTAGACACAGTGTGGATATGCAGATTGCAGTCGTACACGATGGTAAAAATAGCCGTCGATCTATTTTGACAGCTAACAAGAATTCGAAAGTGTCGAACTGCGATAACCAAAGGTCGTGTAACGGCCGCTTAACCTGTAGTTGCATACCTGAGAAATTACGTGAACCGATTAGATTACTGATAGAATCGTTTCAGGAGGCACAAATGGTCTCCTGACGTTTATTGGCAGGAGACTGTTTTCATGGCAGATATACCTCAGGAGTTTCCGGTGAGCCGTGGGTGCGGTGGCTGTGGAGGCGGCTGCGGTTGCGCAAGCAAAGCACAATCTGGCGATCAGCGGATGAAGCTTGCAGACATAACATCGTTCCGCAAAAAAACCAGCGGCGACGCGGTCTCATCTCCAACAGGGATGTTCGCAACAAACGGTACGGTCGCCGCGGCAGACATCGGTGATGGCCCGTATGGTCGTTTTACAGCGGAGCAGAAGCGGAAAATGCGCGAACAGCCCGGCAATCGCGCAGCACATAACATAGTGAAGGTGCGGCGTACTGTACAAATCCTGACGTTCCTATTGTTTTGTGCTCTCTTCTTCCTGACTACCGCAACCAGGGAAAACAGCTATGGCATAAACAAGAATTTCTTTATGCTCATGGACTTTCTCAACACCCTCAAAAATGGTATTGCTTCTCATCACCTAGCAATCTATGCCATAGGTCCTGGCATTTTCATCTTGCTTCTCACACTGTGGGGCGGTCGCATTTTTTGTGGTTGGATATGCCCGTTAGGCACAGCAATCGACATTTCCGATCGACTGTTGTACCGCAAGGGCAGGCTGTTCTACACGAAGAAGCGTAGCGATACACGTAGGTTTCGCAATTGGAAGTACATTTATCTGCTGGTCGGTCTTGGTGCACTGACATTTGGAGTGGACATTCTTACCTTTGGCGACCCAATCTCCCTCATCACGCGTACCTTTACATTTTGCATCTTTCCGCCCATCAGCTATGTATGGAACGGCTTCCTAAACGTCGCTGACTCGCACTACATCCACGGAGGATCTCTTCTCTACAACCTTGGCTACAACATTGATAGCCTTCGCCTTCCTTCCGACCATTATTATAATGGCCTGGGAGTCCTCCTTATATTTGTGGGTCTCATTGGACTCTCCGGATACCAGGAGCGGTTCTGGTGCCGTAATCTATGTCCGTATGGTGGTCTTCTTGCTCTAATTTCGCGCGTTTCCTGGCTCCGGCACTACATAAAAATGGACGGCTGCATACATTGCAAAAAGTGCGAATTCCAATCGCGGATGGGGTGCTACGATAATCTAGACAAAAATGCGAAACAAGAAGCGATGCACAGCATTAGTGAGTGCATTCAATGCTTCCGTTGCGAAACGGTCTGCCCCACAGACGTTATTCAGATTCAGGCCCGTGTACCAGCGAGTATTAAGGAGGCGCTTCACCTTTCACCTGCTGGCAAAGCCCCGCGCCCAGAGCCTCAAACTGAGATCGATCTAGGCAAGCGACGTGTAGTCTCTGCTATAGGGGCCGGCGTGTTGTGGGGTACAGTAACGCAGAGCGCACCCAGTGCTTACCAAGGATCAATAAGGCGATACAACAAAAACAACACAGCAATGCGGCCACCCGGTGCCCTACCCGAAAGCGAGTTCCTGGCAGCTTGTACACGTTGCGCAGAATGCATGAAGGTTTGTCCTACCAATGCCCTGCAACCTGCGACCTTTGAGTTCGGGCTTCAAGGTATCTGGACACCCATTCTAGTCCCATCCATTGGCCCATGCGCCGAAAAATGCACATCGTGCGGCGATGTATGCCCAACGGGCGCTATCCGTCCATTCACTTGGCAGGACAAACGGTACAAGTTAAAGATGGGCCTCGCAAGCGTCGACCATTCTATTTGTGTCGCATGGAATGGCGGACGGGACTGCATCGTTTGTGCAGAAGTTTGTCCTTACTCAGCCGTGGTTTTTCGTGATACTTTTGACGATACCCTTCCAAAGGATCCCACCCTGCCTATCAACCATGTAGACGCTACGGGCAAGGAGGACAACCGAGGCCGGATGAAGCGTGTACCCACCGTTGATGAACGCCTGTGTACCGGGTGTGGGCTGTGTGAATACCACTGCCCCGTTATGCCAACACATGCTATTGTTGTCTATACCTATCAAGAAGACCGCAACTTCAAACAGCCCAAAGAAAAATGGGATGATGGATTCTGGCGTGGTGACTGGGACGCGCGCAAGGACATTGGGAAAGATGCTGAGTATGCGGCCACGAAAGAGGAACTGGCAAAACACATAGCGATCGACGGTCCCAGTGGTGGTGGTGGCAGTGCCTCAGGTGCCGCGTATAATCCTGATCCAACAGGAGCTCAGTAGGCCTGATTACCGCGGCAATGGTGACACAGATGTGTCGTTAAGCGTCCACTGTACCACTGCCGCGGCCCCGCCTCTTTTGATGTCCACTAAGTTATGGGCAACATTGTTTAAGCTCGTTCGGTACTTACGCAAGTCGTATAATCATGCGGCAGGCATGTGCGCAAGATAATGGCCCGTGGATGTCTGTGCGCTTGCGGCCAAATCAAAGGGCGTACCTTCGAACTGAACGGTTCCCCCCTGTTGACCAGCTCCCGGTCCAAGATCGATTACCCAGTCAGCACGCGCAATGACATCTAGATTATGTTCAATGACTATTACTGTGCAGCCATCATCCACGAGACGATCGAACAGCCGTATAAGTGTGTCGACGTCATTCATGTGCAAACTGGTTGTAGGTTCGTCCAAAACGTAGATGTTGCCGGTCTTACCCAGTTCAGCCGCAAGTTTAAGGCGCTGGCGCTCGCCACCCGAAAGCGTGGAGAGCGGTTGCCCGAGGGTCAAATACCCAAGGCCTACGTCATCAATCCCGCGTAAGACCTTTGCAATAGCGGGCTCTGAGAAGAACTGCACGGCATCGTTCACACTCATCTCGTACACCTCACTAATAGTTTTATCCCTTAGACGGTGCTCCAATACCGTGGGCAAAAACCGCTTACCCTCGCAGGTCTCGCAGCGCGTAATCATTGGGTCCAGGTGAGCTAGATCGGTGAATATTACGCCCAGCCCATTGCATTCCGGGCATGCCCCCTTGGAATTTGCAGAAAACAGCGAAGGGTCTACATGGTTCGCCTTGGCGAACGCTTTTCTAACATTATCCAAAATACCTGTATACGTTGCAGTATTTGATCGTCGTGATCCTCTGTTAAGGCTCTGATCGATAACGACGATATCCGGATACGCTCGTGGTAAGCAGCCCAGGATCAGGGATGACTTCCCAGCCCCTGCCACTCCAGAAACGGCTGTGAGAATGCCTTTAGGAATTGTGACCGTCACGTCCTTTAGATTATTCTGTTTGGCATTGCGAATAGTCAATTCACCAGTGCGCTCTCGAACGCTCTGTTTTATTCGCTGATGTCGTTTCATGTGGTTGCCCGTGGCAGTACCACTATCGAGCAGTCCAGCATAATCGCCCTGGTACACTATCTCCCCACCGCGGTGACCAGCGTGGGGCCCCATATCTACTACGTGATCCGCAATTGCAATCATGTCAGGTTTATGTTCGACGATTAACACTGTATTACCCTTGTCGCGCAACTGCTTCATTAAGCCCGCCAAACGTCCTACATCCTGCGGATGCAGTCCTACTGAAGGTTCATCAAATACATAGGTAATATCTGTTAATGACGAACCCAGGTGTCGGACCATTTTTACACGCTGGCTCTCGCCGCCTGAAAGACTGGCACTCTCACGGTCCAGGCTCAGATATCCCAGGCCAATTGTAATCAGGTCATCCAACCGTGCAGTAAGTGCCGCCAGTATTGGACCAACCTGAGGCGCATGGATGGAACGAACACAAACCGCCAAATCACTTACCTGCATCGCCGAATAATCCGCAATGTTATGGTTTCCAATTTTGCTGGCTCGCGCTTCGGCATTAATTCGGCTGCCATTGCAAGCAGAGCAGGTCCTTCTGGTAAAAATGCGCTCGTATTCGGCACGTATGTGAGGTTGCAATGTTTCGGGATCCTTGCTGCCCAGTGACTTCTGAAGTTTGGCAACTACTCCCTGATAAGTGAGATTGACTTTCTCAATTTTGACTTTGCGGCCATCGTCCAAATAGAGCAGGTTTGTCCGCTCCTCGTCCGTGTAGTCCTTTATGGGCTTATCTGCGTCAAACATTCCGGATCGTGCATAGGGCGCCCAGCCCCACCAGCTGTCGACCTCAAACCCCCTGCACAGTAAGGCTCCTTCGTTGAGCGATTTGGTCTCATCGACAACGGCGCTCAAATCTATGGCAGCTACCTGGCCAATCCCCTCACATTCGAGGCACATACCTCGAGGATCGTTGAATGAGTAACATGCAGGTGCTGCCAGATGGGGCTCGGCAGCACGGCAAAACAGCACGCGCAACATCTGCGCGGTATCCGTGACTGTAGCCACTGTAGACCTGGGGTTACCACCGAGGCGCTGCTGATCGACGATAATCGCTGCCGAGATATTCTGCAGGACGTCCGCGTCTGGTTGACCATATCGCGGCATAAACTGCTGCACGAATGCCGGATAGGTCTCGTTAATCAGTCGTTGGCTTTCAGCGGCAATCGTGTTAAATACGAGCGACGATTTGCCGGAGCCAGAAACGCCAGTAAATACAGTGATGCGCCGCTTGGGAATGTCCAGCGAGACGTTTTTCAGGTTATTTTCCCGCGCTCCACGAACAATAATTGAGCCGTATTCTCGGTGATCCATTAGCTACTCCTACATATTATCAACCAGGAGTCGGCTCTTTCCGGCCTTACCGATTTAGGGCTCCGAATGCGGCGCCTGCCTGGTTTCTTGGCCAAATCACCCTAATGAGGCAACGACCTGTTCAAGATTGGCCATAAAGCGCTGCCAACCTCCCTTTGCGCCGTCGTAAAATTGTTGTTGATCCGGCTTGAAACCGGCCTGCTCCACACGAAGTAACGTACCAGTACTAACAGGGGTTAGAGTGTACGTGACAGTGGAATCAAGGCCGAACGCCACCCAGGAGTATTTTAGCTGCGAGCCCGGCGTGATCTGCAGCACCGTACAATCCACGGTTCCCCAGTCGCCGTTTAATTTGAACGCCTGGCCGGCCTTCAACTGAAAATCGTTTGGCATTAACCACTGTTCAATGAGATTGGAGTCCGTTAGTGCACGCCATACTTGATCGGGTGGCGAAGATAGTTCTCGTTCAATAGCAAGTGTAACTGTTCCGTCATTTATATCACTCATGGTCAGCTCCCACTATAAATTGGCAGTTAGGTTCGAATGTCGATTAATCAATGCCGCTTGCTTTTCTTGACGCAGTTTACCGCATTCCCCCGCCTTTTTCGCAATATAAGTTATTCACAATCGGCGCGGACTGCCGTCCTTTCTAGCTCGTTCGGTTAAAAGTGACTAAGGAGCACACCAGTCGCCGTTACTGCGCAGTTCTGCAAGTTACAGGTATGTCGAAGGTAACACACCAATACTCCACGCTAGGCGGGCTCATTCACGAAATCCTAAGGCAATATCGGTGGGGTACAATAGATCTAAGTAAACCGTTTTAAAAGAGGATACGAGTATGGTGGAAATTCTTGAAGAAACTGGCCAGCTCATCATCAAAGTCGACGGGCAGGAATATGCCAAGTACTGCTTCGGCCCTGAGCGCACCAAACCCTGCCTTACGCCGTTGCGTGCAGCCAATGGACTGTCGCTCCTAGCCGATGCGCCGACTGACCACCGACATCATCATGGGTTTTGGGTTGGACATGGCCGGGTGGACGATGTCGATTTTTGGGGAGAACGCCATAACTGTGGGCGTATTAACCATCGCGAATTCACCAGGATTGACAAACCAGGTGACACGTGTAGCTTTACAGAGCTTTGCCACTGGGTAAGTTCCGAAGGCAAGCTCACTCTAACCGACACGCGGACGTTCACGTTCTACCAGTCGCCATCGGACGCACGAATATTCGACTTCGAGATCACCTTAAAGCCACCCACTAAAGATCTTGTTCAACTACACCCTACAAACGAAGCCGGGCTCCCACAAATTCGTGTTGCAGATGGCCTGACAGTGAAGAGCGGTGGAACCCTCACCAATGCAGAGGGTAAAACGAACGAACGCGGTACATACCGCGCCGCGTCGGCTTGGGTCGACTGTTCGGGCAAATTGGGTCGACTTCAGTGCGGAATAGCACTCATGGATCATCCCGAAAATCCTGCATTTCCTACCAAATGGTTCACTCGAGATTACGGTCCTTTTGCTCCGAACTACGGATTATTTTTAGACGACCCAATTGAGATAACCCAAAGAAAGCCGTTGCGACTTCGTTACAGGGTGTTCACTCATTCTGGCGACGTAACGGAAGGAAAAGTCGCAGAGGCCTGGGAAGATTATCAAAAATCGGTCGCTGGGACCGTCAAGCAGTCTGTGGATTCCGCTCGATGACCGTAGAGAAAGTCTACTTACCTGCGGTGTTCGGTCAGGCACAGCTAGACATTTTCAAGATTGAAGATTTTCAAGAGAGGATGAGCAGGCTGCGGGTAGACATTACTCCGCGGCTGTTCACCTTAGGCGAATTGTTGTTAGAACCACTTTCCAAGGTTGTGCGCGAACCACTCTACTTGCATGTAGCCCGTCATCTCCGCAGAACGGTGAATCCACCCGTGGCTACCTGGGCGGCATTTGCAAGAACTCAAAGAGCTTACAAACCAACGGTACACATACGCACGGCGGTAAGCAGAGATGGAGTTCACACCAACATATTTGTAGAGGACTATGCTGAGGACCGTCCATTATTTGCACGGCAATTAATGGACAGAGCCGATGAAATGGCGAAATATTTCAGCGGTCATCCCTCAATAAAGGCATTTACCATCACTGACGCTGCAGATCGACCACTCGCCGGAGAAGGGCTTACTGCCGATGTGCTAAGGGAGTTTGCTATGAAATTGCAGACTAGTCGTACCCAACACAGCGTGTTCGGCCTTAAAGTGGCGCCATCTGCGCTAAGCGACACCGAAGCACTGTGCAATAACGTCATGCGCAATGTAAAGACTCTTTTACCAATTTATCGCCTGGGGATGGAACGCAGATGAATGCTTTGTATGCCCAGACCACTCACTGCTCACGGCTATGTAGACGTATTTCTTGTATTTGTGCTATTCTTAACCGCCAATCATTTTTGCTTACCGGCAGTGACGAAGTGTCTCCTGTTTCCGTGAAAGGATATCAATTGTGGCAATAGAAGAGGGTGAGGCCCGAATGGATCCGCGCAAATCTAAGGCGCTGGAGAGTGCCCTTAGTGGCATAGAAAAACAGTTCGGCAAGGGTAGCGTGGTTCGTTTGGGCCAAGCTGCCCGCTTGAACATCGACGCCATTTCTACCGGCTCAATTGCCCTCGATCTTGCTCTTGGAGTGGGCGGCATTCCGCGCGGAAGGATTACGGAGATCTATGGAACAGAGTCATCCGGTAAAACGACAATAGCACTGCAATGCATAGCCCAAGCCCAAAAAATGGGCGGTATATGCGCCTACGTTGATGTTGAACATGCCATTGATCCAGAGTACGCACGAAAATTAGGCGTCGACGTTGATAATCTTTACATTTCTCAGCCGACTACGGGGGAGGAGGCGCTTGACATAATGGATGCTCTCATAAGGAGTTCAGCCATTGACATCTGCGTCCTAGACTCGGTTGCGGCACTGGTTCCAAAAGCAGAGTTGGAAGGCGATATGGGTGACTCCCACGTGGGAGTACACGCCCGACTAATGTCTCAGGCATTGCGAAAAGTTGCAGGGAATATCAACCGCACCAATACGGCTGCTGTTTTCATCAACCAAATCCGGCAAAAGATCGGTGTTATGTTCGGTAATCCTGAAACGACAAGCGGCGGCCTTGCGCTCAAATACTATGCATCGGTACGAATGGAGGTTCGGCGCACCGAAACTGTCAAGAATGGCACTGAAGCAGTTGGTGCGCGCGTAAAGGTTAAAGTAGTTAAGAATAAGGTAGCCCCACCCTTCCGGCAAGCAGAGTTTGACATATTGTTTGGCAAAGGCATCTCACGTGCCGGCAGCCTGCTCGACATTGGCGTCGATATGTCAATCATTACAAAGAGTGGATCCTATTTTTCGTTTGGAGACACTCGACTGGGCCAGGGAAGAGAGAACGCGCGTACATTCCTTGAGGAAAATGAGGCCATAATGGCTGAAATTGAGAGTCGTATCCGTTCGCACGGGGCGCCCCAGGTGCTTGATGCGGTCGCGGAAGATGACGACGATCTAGAGTAAACTCGATGAATGGTGACAACGGCAACGATATCTCGTTCGCAGAGGCAATAAAACGAGCACGTACGGTGGCCACTCGGTATATGACACGCACCGCGCGCAGTTATTCGCAGGTTACAAACCGACTGTCTAAAGAGGGCTTCGCCGATGAGGTCATTCAATCAGTCCTGAACGAGTTCGTTACCAACGGCACGATCAACGATCAAGAATTGGCGCGGCGCTGGGTGGAGGATCGGGCAACACGCAAGCAGTACGGCGCCAGACGGCTGATTAAAGAGCTGGAAACACATGGTGTCTCTCGAGAGACGGCAGAGCAAGCGATGACGCAATTAGACCTTGAGACCGAGGTACAAAATGCGCAAACAGCAGTCTCCAGGCGATGGCACGACCAGGCACTGCATGAAATGTCGCCGCTTGAACGGCAGCGTCAACTTTCACGGTGCTCCGGATTTTTGTTCCGCCGCGGATATTCCACAGAAGTTATTCGGCAGGTATTGAAGAACCTAACCTAGAACTATACAACATCGTCCAAAAAGGTAACTATAGCGTGTCTTTACGCTTAGCATAGCATCCGGTTGCAGGTTGAGAACATGGTTTCAGGCACAAACTGTGCGCGTTGAGGCAGTGAGATACCGATGAAATATCGGTTAAATCACTTGCCCATAACCAAACCTTATCTGCTTCAGAGGCTCCACCTCGGGACCAGGCGCGTATTTTCACGCCATTGTTTGGAGGTGAGGCATTGACAATAGTTGAAAAGTACATAATCGAATTTATCCTCGTTGCGCTTGCGACTAATGCCATCACCCAAGTGTGGCTGGTAAGGCGCATTGAGGCGCGCGAGGCAACGCGCGTTCAGGAGGATGTCGAGCGCAAGAAGCAAGAGGCCGAGCAGCTCAAATCTCAAATGATTCAGGAGGTAGAGGCTGCAAAGCGCAATGCTCAGTTACAGGCACGCGAGGAAGCCCTAAAATATCGTGCAGAGATTGATGAGGAGAACCGCGAAAAGCGGGCCGAGGCCATTGCTCTTGAAAGAAGGCTAGCTCAAAGGGAGGAGAGCTTGGATCGGCGAGGGGAGTCGCTGGAGCGCCGTGAACTACAAGTCCAGCAGCGGGAAAATGCGGCCGTAATCCAAATACAGGAACTGGATTCCGCGCTTCTGGCACACCGAAAAGCGACGGAAGAGCTGGCGGGCATGACTAGCGACGAAGCGAGAACCCTCCTAATGAGAGCGATTGAAGACGAAAGCCGTCAGGATGCTGCCCGACTGATCCGTGAAATTGAAGAGGACGCCCGGCGCGAAGGCGAGCGTAGAGCACGCAGCATCGTCACTGAGGTGATACAACGCTGTTCTGTCGATCAGACGTCCGAGACCACCGTCGCCGTAGTCCCTCTGCCCGGCGATGAGATGAAGGGCAGAATTATTGGCCGTGAGGGACGCAATATCCGTGCGTTTGAAACGCTGACTGGTGTGGACCTTATTATTGACGATACACCAGAAGCCGTAGTGTTATCCAGTTTTGACCCCATTCGCCGAGAAATTGCCCGCATCACGCTTACTAACCTTATCGCCGATGGCCGGATCCATCCTGGAAGAATTGAAGAGGTCTTCCGGAAGTCGCATGCCGATGTGGAGGGCCGCATACAGGAAGCAGGCGAAAAGGCTGTTCTTGATACCGGAATGACCGGTTTAGCGCCAGACATTGTGACATTGCTCGGCAAGATGAAATACCGTACATCCTACGGACAAAACGTCCTCAATCATTCAGTGGAAGTCTCGCACCTATGCGGGATGCTAGCATCCGAGATTGGTGCAGACGTCTGGACCTCGCGCAGGGCAGGTCTTCTTCATGACCTGGGCAAGGCTGTTGACCACGAACTTGAGGGTCCGCATGCGCTCATAACCGGGCAGCTATTACGGCGTTACCACGAACCTGAAGCCGTAGTCCACGCTGCCGAGTCACACCATCACGATGTTGAGCCTTGTACAGTGGAGGCAATTCTAGTTATTTGCGGGGATCAGATTTCGGCAGCGAGGCCGGGTGCGCGTAGGGAACCATTGGAAAGCTATGTGAAACGTGTGCGTAGGCTAGAGGAGATTGGCGACAGCTTTCCAGGAGTTGAAAAAACGTTTGCCGTGCAGGCAGGCCGAGAAATACGCATCATTGTGCGACCGGACCTGATGGACGATCTTGCGTCCGCGCGGCTGGCCCACGATATGGCAAAGCGCATAGAGTCTGAGATGGACTACCCCGGTCAGATTAAGATTACGGTAATACGTGAATGGCGTGCGGTTGAATTCGCCCGATAGGCACTAGAACGGATCAGTCATTAAATGCGCGTTCTCATGGTTGGCGATGTTGTAGGCAAATCCGGCAGACAACTGCTGACCGCAATTCTGCCTTCCATTCGCGTTGCTGAGCGAATCGACTTTGTCATTGTAAACGGTGAGAATGCCGCGGCCGGCGTAGGTATCACCCCTGAGATTGCAGACCAGCTTCTTAGCCACGGTACCGATGTGATCACCTTGGGCAACCATGCATGGAACCGCCGTGAAATACATGGGTACCTGGAGACCCAGCATCGAATTTTGCGGCCCGCCAACTATCCACCTGGTGTGCCCGGATGCGGTATGAACACGTATAATTGTAGGGGCATCTCTGTTGGTGTGATTGTCCTGCAGGGCCGGGTGTTCATGGAACCCATTGACGATCCCTTCCGCACAGTTGACTACCTTTTAAGTAAAATTTCTCACAATACGCCTATTGTATTCGTCGATTTTCACGGCGAGGCTACGTCAGAGAAACAAGCTTTCGGGTACTATGTGGATGGACGTGTTACGGGTGTTTTTGGCACCCATACGCATGTTCAAACTGCCGATGAACGCGTGTTACCTGGTGGCACTGCGTATATTACAGATGTTGGCATGACTGGCCCCGTTCAATCTGTTATAGGCATGAAATATGATAGCGTTATTCCCAGGTTTCTCACTGGCCTGCCATCTCGTTTCGACGTGGCCGATGGTCCTGCGCTAGTGTGCGCAGTGGTTGTAGAAGTGCGTGCCGTAGATGGAAAAGCTACATCTATCAAACGGCTGCAGATTTCGCAGCAAGACGCTGATGCGTTGCTGCATCACGAGGAGACCCGACAATGACATTGCTCTCATGGCGCAAGTCCAGCCTGGCAGTTGCAGCGGTAATTGGCGCATGCCTAGCTCCCGCAGCGAGCAAGGCGCAGAGCCCATCTGGTATCGACATTTTCTATGGTGCTGGAGTAAATGCAGGGCTGTTTCGGCTCGCCGGATGGGGAAGCGGAACAATTGCAGCCGATACGCATGACTCCTACATCGGATCAGAGTCGCTCAATATAAAAACCCAGGGTTACTACCAGGGTGGTTCTATTGACCTCAAAAACCCAGTTTCGCTTGCTCCGTACCTATCTAACCCCAACGCCTATCTTCAGTTCACCATAAAGCAGCCACTCTTTGCTCAGCGAAGCGGCTACGGTGGAGGGATGATGGGAGGATATGGTGGTCCTGGCGGTATGATGGGTCCAGGTGGGCCAGGTGGAATGATGGGCGGCCCTGGCGGTATGATGGGCCGCGGTGGTCCCGGTGGAATGATGGGGCGTGGAGGCCCTGGTGGAATGCCCGGTGGCCCTGGCGGAATGATGGGCCGAGGCGGTGCTGGTGGAATGTATGGCAGGCGAGGTGGATATGGAGCCGGCGCAGGCAATTACCAAACGAAGCGAGCAACGCCATTAACGTCGCTTCGCGTTCAAATAGTAACAACAAGCGGTGCGTCTTATGAGGAATTGCTGCCTCTAAAATACGCTGTGAGCCACAACAACTGGCAAGTCGTTAGTATCCCCGTGGATGCCATTAAGGGTATCACCCCAGAAACCTCCTCGGTCAAAGTAATAAGAATATTTGGCAACGGACCTGGCTCACTCTTGATCGGCAAAATCTCGGTGGCGGTGGATGCTTCTCCGCTAAGCGACACGCAGATGGATGAACAGGTAGTAGCAACCAAACAGTTCGTGCGATACCAGGCGACAGCGACAGCTGGAACGCGGCCCGTAAAATTCAGCTGGGACTGGGATGCCTCGGACGGAATTCAGTCCGAAAGCACCGGCCGAACCGTCTACCACGCCTACTACCTGCCTGGGGACTACAAAGTTACTGTAACCGCATCTGATCCCTACACCAATCGCGTTTTGGGCCACATTACATTCAATGTGCATGTGCACAACTAACTGATCAAAGAATAGAAAGATTGCTGCCGCAGTACACGTTATTGCGGCAGCCCTCACTTGCAGCCACCACAATCACCATAAATTTCGGTATATCGATGAGGTCCTGGTAACTACGTCGGGCGCATTACGTTCTTGCCGTCACAACCACCGTGGCAGTATTTACCCCATAAGGTGAACTAGGTCTCTATACATTGCAGATTAGAAGGAGTTACTTTTACAATGAAGATCGGTATTTTCACCGCGCTTTTTCACGATCGCCATATTGAGGAGAGCCTGGACTTCATTGCCGAAGCAGGAATTCAGATGGTAGAACTTGGGGGCGGTGCATATCCTGGCTGCCGTCACCTTAATGACATGGGCGGAGTACAGACGCTGCTCGAAGATGCTGGTGCGCGGAAGCGGCTGATGCACGCCCTCGAAGTGCGTGGTCTTGGCCTGTCGGCTATATCCGTTCACGGTAATCCCATCCACCCTGTCTCCTCTGTAGCGGCCGAACATCATCAGGCATTTCACGATGCAGTCCTGCTAGCGGAAAAGCTGGAGGTGGGTGTCGTCAATGGCTTTAGCGGATGCCCGGCTGGATCCAAGGGCGCACATGATCCGAACTGGGTTACCTGTGCCTGGCCCGACGAGTTTCGCGACATCCTGGCGTATCAGTGGAACGAAGTAGCAATACCCTACTGGCGCGAACAGAATGCGTTTTTAAAGCAGCATAACGTAAAGTATGCAATAGAGGCGCATCCCGGCTTCCTGGTTTACAACCCTGAAACCGTGATTAAGCTTCGTGAGGCCGCCGGCGAGCAGATCGGCGCAAACTTTGACCCATCCCACTTCTGGTGGCAAGGGATCGACCCGCTAGCAGCGGTACGGTACCTTGGTCCCCTCGGCGCAATCTTCCATGTTCATGCAAAGGATACGCGCATTGATCCTATTAACTCTGGTATCAATGGAAATCTCGACGTTAAGAGCTATGGTGCTATCAGCGAACGAAGCTGGGTATTCCGTTCGGTAGGATACGGCCATGATCAAGCCTGGTGGAATGACTTTGTCACTACTTTGCGGATGGTCGGTTATGATTTTGTCCTCTCAATTGAACATGAGGATGGCATGATGTCGACGCGCGAGGGGCTCACCAAGGCCCTGGATACCCTAAAGATTGCTGTTGTTAAGGAGCAGCCAGGTGCCATGTTCTGGGCACGTGACTAGCGCCAATTAGCGGGTGCGTCCTTGAAAATGCTATGCATTTTACCGGTTTAGGCAGCACGCCGTAAAATGCATAGACATTTTCATGGATTTTAGTTAAAATTATTTAGTAATGGAGGATTCTAAATTGGCTTTGTGGAACAACGCTTCAGGCGGTTACCAATAAAATGGGGCCACCGTCGCCACTGGGGAGGGATACAGGTCGTTTAGCCGCGGAGGGCTTTTTACCGGAAACACCGTTCGAGCGGACATTAGTGTCCAGACTGCAGGAGGGTGAGCCCGAGGCGCTTGCGGGTCTGTTTGAATTGTACGTCGACAGGGTATATGCCTATTCCAGGCAGATACTTGGTAACAGGGAGGATGCAGAGGAGGTTACCTCCGAGGCATTTCTCCGCGCATTCACGCACGCTGTCTCCTTTCGAGGGGAGGGATCGTTCAAAGGCTGGCTGTTTCGTATCGTTCGTAATTTGTGCCTGGACAAAAAGCGTCAACCTAGGCTGATGCTAATGGATAGCGATTACGAAACTGAACACAGTTCTGATCAAGGCCGGGCGCAACAGAAAATGGAAACCGCAGTGATGGTTAGGAACGCCTTAGAGGACCTTAACGAGGAATACCAAACTATTCTGCTGCTGTGCGACGTGGAGGAATGGGATGCGGGAGAAGCCGCCCAAATTCTTCAGCGCACATTACCGTCGATCAAGTCGCAGCTCTATCGCGCCAGACGTGCGCTCCGCAACCGACTGCAGGAGATGTATACGGGGGAAACAACTACAAATGCAATGTGATGAAGTACGACGAATCGCCGATCTCTATATCGATAATCAGTTGGATGAGGATACGGCGGATTCAGTGCAGAGGCATCTATTTGTATGTGCCACCTGTAACCATGATATTGAAACGGTGCGCACGGCCGTAGCACTCTTGAAGGCGAACATCGCCTCGGAACAACCTACCTCGTCGTTTAAGGACCGTACAACCGCAATGCTGTTTGACAGGCTGCGTGATCACCTTCACACTTCATCGCCCAATCTCTCCGCAATCCAGTGGCCATTACCCATAGACTAACTCTGGCACCGAGGAGGACCAACAGTGACCCAAGTTCGTAAAGCCGTCATCACCGCAGCTGGTCGCGGCACGCGCATGTACCCAGCTACAACAACCATCCAGAAAGAGATGCTGCCTCTTATGGATCGCGACGGAATTTGCAAGCCTGCCATACAGATAATTATTGAGGAGGCGCTGCAAAGTGGCATCGAAGAGGTTTGCCTGGTTGTAAACCCACACAACCGGGCACAGATTGAACAGCATTTTGCGCCGCTCTCTCCCGAGGTGCTACGCACGTTTAAAGGGAAAGACTGGGCACTGCTTCAAAGTGCTCGAATACAGGAGATAGCCGCTCGTCTCACTTTCGTGGTTCAGGAAGTGCCAGACGGGTATGGGCACGCAGTGTACCAGACTAAAGATTGGGTTGGCAATGAACCGTTTCTCCTCATGTTAGGCGACCACATCTACACGGCAGCCGGGCCAAAACGATGCGCACGACAAATAATCGATGTTTTTAACCAATACGGCGCCTCTATTTCCGCCGTTCAGCAGACTCCCAGCGAATTGCTTCACCTTTTTGGCACGGTACGCGGCAACCGAGTTTCGGAGCAGCCTCCTACGTACGATGTTGAAATAATCCATGAGAAGCCTTCTCGCGAATATGCAGAGAAAAACCTGGTACAGCAAGGCCTGTTACATGGCATGTACCTCTGCTTCTTCGGCATGCACGTACTATCACCTGCCGTCTTTGACTGCCTCCAGTACGCAATCGATAACAACTTACGCGAAGGTGGTGAAATTCAGTTTACTAGTGCGCAAGAGCGATTGCGTGCGTCGGGAGAACGGTATATGGCCTTCGAGGCTGAAGGTGATCGCCACGATATAGGAATCCCGTTCGGCTTCGCGCAGACTCAGGCAGCGCTCGCGATAAACTCCATCTACAAGGAGCAAATGCTGGCGGCATTGGTGCGCACCTTAGCAGTTCCTCAGAAGGATGTACCGGAAGCATTTCGCTGAATTGCAGCGGGAGCAGTCACATGGCTTAGTGCTAACCTGATTGCAGCATCCAACGAGAGGGAAGACCCCAACAAAAGCTGCGTCTGGAGGTTCGATTTGCCTAGAACTTTTTCCAGCGCAGCCAAGCTGGCACTGTGCAACCGCTTCTCCTCCGGTGTGGACGGAAGCACCAAATCAGTTCTGAACTGACGTGCGGCACCAAATAATCTTGCCGAGGTCTCGCAGGATTCGCACTGTAATTCCTGCTCTGCACGCACCTCAAGCGCATACACAAGGGATGCCCAGTCTCCGTTATTACGACATCCCTTGAAGCATTCTCCAAAATGTGCTCGTACCCCGGCGACGTTCCCCTGTCTCCATTCTAGAACGCCAAGAATCCGGTGGCAGTTGACCATTCCTTGCGCGTGCTTTAACAATTGAAAAAGCGCGACGCTTCTCTGATAGTAATTCCTTGCGTCTTCCAGATCACCACGAGCCTCAAGTACTGCTCCCAAGTCCATCAACACGATGGCTTGCCCGCGCAGGTCTCCGCACTCTTCAAGAACAGAGAGAGAAGCTTGCAGGTCCACAATGGTGTCTATATTACGATTTCGGCTGTACACTATTCGCGAGAGACTAACGGTTGCATAAGCCAACATCCGATCTGCACCAATATGCTGCATTAGGTTCACTGCTCGCCTTAAATAGTCCTCCGCTGTATCGAGATCACCCTTGCGCGAAATAGAACCGCCAAGGCCAACAAGTGCATTACATTGCACAACACAGTCACCAATGCGCTCACCTAAGGACAGGCACTCAATCTGCGTGTTCATACTCGCAGCATACTCACATACGCTGTCTTGCAGTACACCAAATAGAAACATGGCATCACCGCGTTCTGTGCTGTCTTGCATACAGGCCGGCAGATTAATGACCAATTCACCCAACCGTACAGCTTCTCGGTAGAAGCCTCGAATGTTCAGCCACCGTGCCATCACCCGATACATCGTGAGTATCCATCGTCCTTGCTCCTCATTCACTGCACTCTTCAAGCCAAACGTCATTAAGGAACGATAATTATCGACCTCGGCATCCAGCCACCGCAACGCGTCTACTTGCCGATGGTCCGTTAGCATTTGGATATGCAACTCAGCTCGATCAGCGTAGTAACGGACAAGTCGCCACTGCAGACCCTCAATTGTCTCAGGCTGTAATGAACTCACCAGAAGCTCGGTTGCGAAGTGCCTGACCGTTTCTAGCATGGAGTACCTGTATTCATGAGGCGTGAAGTTCAACATGCTCTTATCCGCTAGGGATTCAAGAAGCAGGTCAACGCGAGAAATACGATCGCCATATACATCGCAGAGTGCGTGTACCGCCTCAGGCTCCCAGCTCGCGGCGAAAAGACTGAGAACCCAGAGAAATTCGCGTTCGTCCTGGTCTAAAAGTTCATAGCTCCACTGAATGGTCGATCGCAATGTACGGTGATGCGGTAAGTTACCTGCACCGTCGTTAGATAGCAACCGCAGCTGATCGCTCAATCTTTCGGCGATCTGCCGTGCACTCATTGTGCGTATCCTCGCAGCAGCCAATTCTATTGCAAGAGGTATGCCGTCTAGGCGGCGACAAATCTCGACTATTGGGGCATAGTTATCCAGGTGCAACGCGTAATCGGGTCGAACTTGAGCCGCGCGCTCTACAAACAGGCGCACGGACTCTGGCGGACTGGATGCAACTTGCAGGGCATCCTCTGCAGAAGGCAGCTGCATTCCTGCGAGCCGGAAGACATCCTCACCCTGAACCTGCAATACCTCGCGGCTAGTAGCCAGTATTTTCAAGTTTGAACATCGTGCAAGAAGAACCTCGGCGAGTCGGGCGCATTCAGCGGATACTCGTTCGCAGTTATCCCACACCAAGAGCATATTTCGGGGCCCTATGGCGTCTGCCAAAGCCGCCTCAGGTCTTTGACCACTGTCCTCGGGGACACTTACAGATTTCATCACCGTGATAACTACGAGGTCAGGATTGTTGAGACTTGCTAATTCGGCATACCAAATTCCGTCGTCAAACGCATTCATCAGTGTAGAGCACACCTTAAGCGCTAAGGACGTCTTTCCAGTACCGCCGCTGCCCAGGATCGTTACCAAACTGCCTGCCAAAATGCAAGCCCGCAGGCAGTCAACCTCATCGGTCCTACCAATAAATGAGCTTGTAGCCTGTGGTAAGTTGGTCCTGTGATGTGTAATTGCGCCTTGCAAAGGCTCGAAATGCTGTTCGATGCCGTTGGAGCATACTTGCCAGATCTCTTCGATCCCGAAATCGCGAAGTTCACATAAACCTAGTGAACGCAATGTAATAGCGTTACCAGCAGCGTTCTGGGTGCGGGCTGCCACAGATCCACTGACAACAAATTGCCCCCCGATACATGCTGCCCGCATGCGCGCACAACGGTTAATTACAGACCCAAAATAGTCGTTGTCCCGCTGATGAACCTCACCGCAATTCAATGCAAGCCGAGGTTTTACGTCTCCGTAAAGCCCGTAGAAAGAAGATTGGAACGTCCGTAAAATCTCAACCCCACAACTGAGAGCATCGGTAACTTCTGTGAATACAACAAAAAGGCTCTCCGCCTCTCCTCGGGGCTTTACAATCATTCCTCCGGCGGCGGTCACCCGCTCCGTGATTATCTGCTCATACAAGTTGACCGCACCAACAAAGTCACCGCTGTTAAATTCCCATAAGCGGCCGCTGTTTGCGAGGTCTACAAGAAGTACCGAAATATCTATCATGCCCAAGGCAAGGTTCCCTCGATGATCAGTAATTGTGGTACATAATAGACGTGAACTTACACACTTATTATACGCCACCTGGGGAGATGACTACAGTGAACGCCAAAATGGCAGCCGCACAGGCCGCCGTCGGCCTGGTAACGAGCGGCATGAAACTTGGGCTAGGAACGGGTACCACGGCCTATTTTGCCATTCACGAGATTGCCCGACGCATTAAGGATGAGAATCTCGAGGTTGAGGCTATTGCAACATCCAACGAAACAGCGACATTGGCATCCAGCCTGAATATTCCGCTGATAACGTTTGCCGATTGTTGTGATCTAGACTTGACCATAGACGGAGCCGACGAAATTGATGAAAGGTTTACGCTCATTAAGGGAGGCGGCGGCGCACTTGTGCGCGAGAAAATCGTCGCCTCGCGCAGCAGGCAGATGGCCGTGATTGCGGATGAGAGTAAGTTGTGTCACCACATCGGTAAACACGCCATTCCCGTGGCAGTATTACCTTTTGGGCACGAGTCCACCGCGCACAAGTTGTCAAGGCATGCTAAATCTATTAGGATGCGTATGAACACAGACGAGACCCCATACGTTACCGACGACGAACTATACATCTATGATCTGCAGTGCGATACTGGCCTGGATCCACTAGATATAGAGCGTGCCGTTAAAGAGATATCCGGCGTAGTGGAGATCGGTATCTTCAATGGAATAGCAACGATGGCGTTTATAGGCTACGCAGATGGGCATGTGGAGAAGCTGCTACCTCACTGGTAATCATCTTGAAAAAGACTAAACAGCCGGGGCGATCGTGAATTTGGCAACATGACCTGCGGCGTAATGCGTTAAACGTGCATCTACCGTAATCCCTGCCTCACTGTACTCTAGGTGATTAACCCTTCCGTACTCATAGCATCGGGCGAGGAGATCAGTTCGATTATATGGCAGGCAAATATGTACTGGTACCAACTGCTCCTCCAACATGCGCACCATCTGTTGGGTCATCTCGTCAACACCATACCCGGTCAGGGCGGATATCGAAGCACTATCAGCCGTATCTGCAAGGGCTACCCGCAAAGCAAATTGATCCTTAACGGCATCGGCCTTATTGAACACCGTCATGACAGGCTTATCCGATGCCCCCAGTTCATCAAGCACGTCCATTACCGCTTGCATCTGCGTCTCATAGTGAGGGTGTGCGGCGTCTACCACGTGTACAAGAAGATCTGCCTCGACGGTTTCCTCCAGGGTGGCGCGGAATGCGGCTACAAGGTGTGTCGGTAGGTTGCGCACAAACCCTACGGTGTCTGTAACGAGGATTGACCATCCATCTTCTAGAGACACTCGGCGCGTCGTCGGGTCGAGCGTCGCAAACAGTTTTGCGTCTGTAAATACTTCACTTCCAGAAAGCCGATTAAGCAAAGTGGATTTACCCGCGCTTGTGTACCCCACTAGAGCGACCGAAGGAAACGGCAACTGACGTCTATGAGCACGCTGATTTTGGCGCGTACTCCTAACCTCTACCAGTTGTGCTTCTAAATCACTGATAGTGTCTCGTACCTTGCGGCGGTCGGTTTCTAGCTTGGTTTCTCCCTGTCCACCTCTTACTCCAATGCCGCCCTGTTGTCGTTCAAATTTGGTGTAGAGGTTACCTAGTCTGGGCAAGAGGTACGTTAGTTGTGCCAGAGATACCTGAAGCTTACCCTCGCGCGTGTGTGCGCGCTGAGCGAAAATATCGAGAATCAGCTGCGTGCGGTCAATGACGCGACATTTGACTGCCTCTTCAAGGTTACGGGCTTGAACCGGAGATAGCTCACTGTCTACCACTACCAAATCTGCTCCGGTATCCTGAACTCCAGCGAACAGTTCTTCCGTTTTTCCGGGACCAATGTAATAGGCCGCATCGGGACGGCGGCGCCGTTGATAAAACTCACCAACTACGAGACCACCAGCTGTGGACACGAGGTCTTTAAGCTCTTCAATAGCATAAGGCCGTATCTCGTCGTCGGGCTCTACCGATACTAGCAATGCTTTCTCAACCGATGTATTGTCAGTGTAACTGTTTTTTGTCATAGTCTATTGTCCGTTAGCAGCATGTAAAAGTCAAGTACATTCTCGTAAATCTTCCCGGATGTGCTAAACACACAGCGCATATTCCTTTCAATCAATCGTGCTTCCGCGATAATGTCTTATTGACACTGGCGCGTACCCGTCCTTTGAACACGCAAGATCCGCCGCTAATTCACAAATATGCGCAGTAATGGGGTTGCATATAATTCGACGTCTGTGACGGCGAACGAACGGGATTGTGATATACGGCTCCTGCTAGCATGTATTAAACTACTGTTGAGGGCAACCTAAATGAAATTCATGTATCGGTAGTTGGTGCCGGTGATGTAACTATCTAAGTTTGTAGCAAGCACTTTTCGGCCCTTGGTACTCTTCACTCACCGCGCAATAAAAATAAGCCAGTGCATCACTGCCCTCTAAACTCTTACTGCCAGGTAAGTCGGCCCATTAATCTCTTGCATGCAGGGAAATCACGCCAATTCGGTGAAGTTGAAATGGCGGATTAGCTACGCCCTGCATTTCTGGTTACGACCGCAGAAGCGTGTCTCATTGATGTGCGAATCGTGGCCCGCTTTAGATAAGCTTACGATAATCGAGGGTGACCTATGATTAATCTTCTCTCTCACCGACTAACTGCTAGGCAAATTTCTGCGATGATACCCTCGGCTCGAACTGGAACTCTACACGAATTTGGCCATGCTTCCTGGCATGATGCCGCAAACGATCCTCGGCTAGCTAATCTGGTAAACAAGGTGATTGCTGCTGCACGTGCCGAATTGCACCGCCCCATGCCTGAGCTCAATGACGATTTGTACACAGAGTTTAGCAGGACTGGTCGACGGCTGGGCTTTGAAGCACCCTATTTTGAACGCCGTAGGCTCCTGGGCCAGTCAGCAATCGCCGCGCTAGTTGATACGAGTGGCGCCACTGAAGATCTTCAAGACACACTTAATGCCCGTCTTTCCTCCATTTTGGACGAAGACTCTTGGGCACTCCCTGCCCATGTCTACAACCCCACAGGTAGAGACAGCAAGTATATAGATCTCTTTGCTGCAGAAACGGCATATACTTTGGCAGAACTCACCAACGTCTTTTCCGCTGTCATACCGCAGGATTTGCAGTTGAGAGTCCTGCAGCGCGTTCGCGCGACCGTCTTTGAACCGTATATAGACCATGCAGATAGCTTCCATTTCACCCATGACACGCACAACTGGAACGCAGTTTGTCACCAGGGTGTCGTTGGTGCCGCACTTCTATTAGAGCCGGAAGCAAAAACAGTCGGATCGATCCTAGAAATTGCCAGCACGCGACTAAGGCGGTTTCTCGAGGGGTTCACGCCAGACGGCGGATGTACCGAGGGACCGGGGTATTGGCAATATGGCTTTGGCCGATTTACCGCACTAAACCAACTCCTGGAAACGATTACTAATCGTGAACTGTCACTCTTCACCGATGACGAACGAATCCCATTGATCGCACAATATCCACTAAATGTTATTCTTGCAGATGGATATGTTGCAAACTTCTCCGATTGCGCTCAACGAATGGAATTTGATCCGTGGCTAATGGATTACTTGGGGAACCGGCTAAAGCTCAAGGCATTGAATGCCATCGCCCACGAAACGTTCGCACGAGTAATTGAAACCGATCCATCACCCACTGCGGCAGACTTTTATCAACTATCGCGCCTGATTACAATGCTCCCTCATGCTGGTGAAGCTGAAAATAAGGGCATGGTTGACACGCTCTTACCGGATCTTCAAGTACTTTGCGTTCATCGACGGGACTGCAGTGGCAAATTGTGGGAATTGGCTGCCAAGGCAGGTCACAATGCCGAGCATCACAACCACAATGATTGTGGCAGCTATTTATTGAACATTGCTTCCACGCCAATCATAACCGAGCTGGGGTCCCCAGAATATACGCGAGAGTTTTTCGGACCAACTAGATATAGCTTTCTCGCTGCTAGAAGCGCCGGTCATTCAGTACCAATTGTAAATGGAATTGAGCAAGCGGCTGGTGTGGAATATCGCTCGCGTCTCATTCGATGCGATGTGACGGCCCACACGATTCTTTTCGAAGTAGATCTCACTGCGTGTTATCCCAAGGAAGCGAAGTGCAAATCCCTCGTTCGGGAGATACTTCTAGACGCACCCGCTGCGTGGTTGCAGATTACCGACCGGTTCGTATTAACGACACCTGCCTCAGTAGAAACCGCTATCATGCTGGCCGATGGTGACATTTTGGACCGTGGCGACGACTTACTCATTACGATCGGTGCAGTGCCCCTAAAGCTGACGCCTGGACCAGATTGCGCCGTGTCGTCGATCGAAAGGCTGAAATTTCGCCCGAGCCACGGCTCGGAGATCACTGTTCACCGTGTAAGGTTACGGGCAGCGGCTCCTGCAACTGAGGGCGTGCTGCAGTACACTTTAACGTCCGGTTCAGGAGAATAGCGGATGCTCGCCCACAATGGCTGGTTTGCTGGGACATATAGCGTCAATAGACACGGAGCTATCGAGCTATGACGAGGCGGTTCCTGGTGCATCCACGTCTATGGTGCTGGCTTGAGTAGATGCATCAAAAGTGCTGCCATCATGGTTGGGTGAGGACACCGTCGGCATAATATAGACCGATTGCGTCGGAAATGGAATGGTTATACCCTCTTGATTGTAGCGACGGTGGAGAGCCTTTATGAATTCCGATTGCAATTTATACTGTGCGTTGAATTCCTTAACTCGAAGTCCCACTGTAAAGTTAATCGAAGAACCGCCAAACTCTTTCCACGTAACTGACGGCGCCCAATCGGGATCAGCACCGGGAATCTCAGTCTGTAGTACGGATGCGACTTCTAATGTGATGCGTTCCACCTCCTGCAAATCACTATCATAAGCCACTCCGCAGGAGACATACAAAGACATGTCTGCTACCGGTAAAGTGTAGTTTGTAAAAACAGATTGGCTCAGTTTCGCATTTGGAATAACAACCACATTGTTAGGCAGCAGACGAATGCGGGTATTACGCCAGCCTATCTCCATCACTGTCCCCTGCTGCCCTGATTCCAGCTGTATGAAATCGCCTTCGCGAATCGGCCTGTCAAGACCGAGGTAAAAACCGGCAAACAGATTAGATAGCGTATCCTGTGCTGCAAGTGCTACAGCGAGGCCACCCACGGCGCCACTTGCCAAGAGAGGACTTAAGTTCACCCCAGACGTGCTAAGAATGTAAAGCAATGCTATTACAAACACAATAATATCGAGTATCTTGCGCAAGGTATTAACCTGATGTGCAATATCTCGTGATGAAACTCCGTGCGCTAATGCGGTGTTGGTGCGCCACACCATGAATAGGTTAATGGCACGAATAACCGCCCAAGTTGTTACTATAATCGCGATCACGTCGAGGCCGCGCGATAGCAACATTGAAAGGTGCGGACTTTGGTCAATTAGTGGGAATGATGCAAGGGAATAATAAACACCAGCCAGAACCAGTACCCACGTTAGAAGAGAACGAAGAGTACGAACGAGCCCTTCCTCATGCTCACTTCCACTGTTGCTAATATACTTGCGCATTATAGACGCGCCAGTGAGCCTTACTAAAAGAGCCGCGACAAGAAAAGCTGCGAGTATGCCCGCAGCGGTAAGAAGGGATATTAAATTATGGTGGAACCATGCCACGTGAAAGTTGGCCAAATCGGACCCCCCTAAATCATAACATTACTTATAATTTAAGTACGATTATCTTACCTAGGTGAACGCCTGGTAATTAATTGCCAGCTTTAATGCACGATCGAAAAAAAACCGAGATCCCACGGATTTACTACAAATCCCCACATCGACTCCAAAACGCAGCCAAATTGGGTCACATGGATGCGGACATCAATGTACAACGCCATCGACATCCGCAAGCATGTCGGCCCATGGTGCCTTCTAATGGTGGTGTTTCACTTTACCTGGTTGACAAGGAAACGCGGCCATAGAGGAGCTGCTTGCGTAATAGAGAGGTTTGCATACGTGCTTAGGTAGTTTCCAGGATCTGGCACGTAGATGCTCAACCCATGCGACCCATCTTGTCCGGTGGGACCATGGGCGTTCTCAAGTATTGCCCCTGTGGGACCAATCAACGCATTCTGAACATTCGCGGCAGCCTGCTGCATGTTAACCGGTGCCGAAGATGTGCGGATGAGGTCGCAGTAATCCCAGAGGTCCTTGAAATCACGGTATGCGGTAGTGTAGTGTTGTGCTCCGCCCTGTGACCTGTCTGGAAAAGTTGGATCCTGCCGTAACCTGTAAATGAGGTCTTGCTGATCTTGAATGTGCTGGTTGAGCGCGCCAGCCAGGCCGTTCAGAGCCGTCGCTACCTGTCCCATTCGACCTAGATCCACCATTGACTGTGTAAGCTCAGAGGCGTAACCATTTGTGCTGTTTACATATGCCGGATAATTCACAAATTCCTGAATAATGTGGTCACCCAGGTCGCAGGGGGTGTCGTTCCCCGAATCCGCCTCCAAGTCACCAACCCATTTGTCATATGGATACCCTGGCGCAGGCGGACTCTCTTCAGAACCCACCATGATTTTAGCGGAATTGCGCAGCTGGTAGGCCACCTCTGTCATCTGCTCGAGTGAAGCATCGAAAATAATCATATCAACCGGCTGAGCAGAAGTCGCCAGCGCCCCCGGCAGTTCCCAGGTTTCGATCTCATTCTGTGTTTCATCGTCGACGGCCACTGCCCTTGGGGGTGAGGCCTTCGCTGCTACCCCTCGGTAGACGTTCTCCCATCCAGAGCCATGGTCCCAAACCAGTACTGCAAGGTGATCCGCTGGATAGTTTGTCGACCCCCACTTAACGAAATCGGCGAGCGAGCGCCAGTTACCCATATCCAGTGTGCCATTAGGCCTACCATTCGGATCCGGCAGAGTATCGGCCATCCCAGAGGTATTGACCGGTGTAGTTCCTGTTGGATCGGCCAGCCGGTCGCTCTGCAACACAGTGGTGTTTCCATTCTGAATGGCAGCAACGTCCGCAGCAGAATGATGATGAATGTAATATCTTCGCACACCATAGAAGGTTGGTGCACAATTCGGACAACTGTTTGTCATTGCGGCAGGGATCTGTTTCCACTGCACCACAATGTTGACGTTGCTATCGGATCCAACAGAGGCAAGCTGCGCTATGTTTTGCAGACTGTATGGCTGCAGATTATTTGCCGCCTGCATGTAGATAAGAATCGTCCACTTCGCGCGTCCATCTGTGTGAGGGGTTGCCGTACAAACTGAACGAGCAGTATATGCGGGGGGTGTAGATGGCGGAACAACCGGTGGTGTGGTGCTCGAGGATCCACCACCAGATCCACAACCTTCTACCAGAACTGCGGCGAGCAGCATGACAGCGCCTAGTAATCTTCGCACCCGATAGCCAGAACGTAAGGGAGTCAACAGTTTCAGTCCTTTCGATGCGTCTCGTTGAAAAAGACGTGCCGACACTAGAAATAAGACGATGCACCTAGCTCACGGTTAGAGACAATTTTGCAGCTTCTCGATGATTATCTCTTTAAATCGTGAAGGAATAATCCGTGCCATAGTTCAATCACATATAATTGTGACTTCACGGCAGAATATGCCCCGAAGTTCCACGGAGGCAGCACCACTGAACAACCAATTCACTGCGGAAGTTCATAACATTAAACGTTCGTCCGACCCGACACCTAAACTGGGCCCAGGCAAAGTACTTCTTCGCTTATGGCGGTTGGCAGCCCTTCCCATTGCGGTGCTCATCACGGCGATCACGTACCATGGAGCTCAACTAACAACCGAGGATCTATGGGTCGTTCTGTTGGTAACATTGCTTCTCTGTTGGGTAGGGTACCCTGCTTCCAGCCGGTATTCACGGCATCCCGCGCTTTACACACCACTTTTAATAGCTGTCTCCCTGTGGGCTCCACGGCCGGATGCTGCAACTGCAGCGCTGGCAGCTGGTCTGCTCATATCACGGGCCGGTAGATTCCCTCACAGCGATAGGCGCGCGATGCGCTACGGCGCCGCACAACTTACCATTGCCGCTGCAATTGGTTCGTGGCTATTTCACGGATTGCCTCTTCGCCCCGTTTGGGCCGCCGCACTAGCTGCAGGCTCCGGTTTTGTAGCAGTTGGCTTCCTGTTGGAAACATTGAAATGGCCCGTTCGTGGATATCAACCACAACTAAGGGCCGCCGACCGTTGGCTGCTGCCGTTGACGCTGGAGATGCCAGTCATTGTGCTGCTCACCCCGATCGCAATACGTGGGCACGTACCAGCTGCACTCGCGGCAATCGCTTCCTTGCTGATGATTGGTCGCCTCGTTGCACAGGCAGGTGAAATTCGAGACCTTCGACGCCAGCTCACAGCTGCCGAGGCTATGGGCAGGGCCAGTACTACCAACATGGAACACGCAACCACCACAGCCTTACTTCAGCGGTTCCTAGAACTGGCACAAGCATTGGTAGAGGCCGACATTGCGCTCGTGTGGACGCTCGACAATAGTTCTGGTGAACTTACACCGGCAGTATCATGTCCTGATCCCGGCGCGTACCGCAACAAGACTGCCCTGTTTGGTGAAGGGCTTATAGGCCATGCTGCGGCCAGAGTGAGTCCTCGTCTTGTCGCGGATGCTGCTCGAGATCCCTACAGAGGTCAGCAAGAAACTGCGGCTGGTGCGTGGCTGCTGTACCCCATTGTGGTTCACGGACAGGTACTAGGAGTGGCGCACTGGGTAAGAAGTACTAGTCGACCATTTACACCAGAGGATATCGAGCGCCTGGACGCTTTGGCGCCTCAGGCAACAATTGCACTGGAAAACATCCAAATCCGCGCACAGTTGTTGCAGCTGGCCGATACTGATGGACTTACCGGCCTGTGGAATCAACGAAGAATGAACCAAATCCTTCGTGATGAGGTGAGGCGCTGCAACCGCTACCACCGGCCGCTCTCCATCCTCATGCTGGACGTAGACAGCTTTAAATCCTTCAACGATACGTTCGGTCATCCGCGGGGCGATCAGCTACTGTGCACTATTTCTAGTCTACTAAGTTCAAATGTGCGTAACGTCGATTTTGTTGGCCGCTTTGGCGGCGAGGAGTTTCTTGTGGTGCTACCGGAAACAGACAAAGACCACGCGGGACTGCTGGCAGAACGAATACGTTCCGCAATTGAAGATCGTGGATATATAATCGTCAATGATACCGAGATTCGCCGGACGGTGAGCATAGGCCTTGCAGGTTGCCCCGAGGACGCGCTTAATCCCATGGACCTTCTCCAGCGGGCTGATGAAGCACTTTACCGGGCGAAACGGTCAGGTAAAAATTGTGTGATTTGGGCTTAGACCAGAAAGTAGAAATAGCAACCTAGCAGGAGGAAGCGAACGGTGAAATTAGCCTGTCAAGAGGGTCTCGCAGTTGGCAGCGATTTAAAGCAAAAACTGGATTTGCTTGCTGAGGCAGGGTATGAAGGCATTGAGTTTTCGGGCAGCGGATTAAAGGAGCGTATACCAGAAATCCTGAGGCTTACCGCAAATCATCCTGTAAAACCTTCCACGATCTGCGCAGGATTTAGAGGGTGCCCACTTGATGCAGATAAACGCGAGCGGGAACTAGCATCTAGTGACATTGTAAGCCTGCTGCACACCGCCGGAGAATTAGGTATGGTGGGTCTTATCATGGTCCCTGTATTCGGTGGCCCGCGCATTCCCGATTTATCACCATACTCGAGTGCCATGAAGTTAGAACTTGAACTTCTGACCAAACTTTGCGACGATTGGGCGGTTGTCGCTGAAAGTGCCAACACCTGCCTTTTGCTTGAACCCCTGAACAGATATGAGACCCACCTGCTTAAAACTCTGGAAGACGCGGTAACTATCTGCAACCGCGTGCAAAGTCCTCACCTCAAGATCATGGCAGATTTTTTCCACATGTCTATAGAGGAAAGCAGTATTCCAGATTCCATTGAGGCGGCCGCGCCACATATTGCCCACGTGCACCTCGCGGACAGTAATCGCCAACTACCAGGGTACGGTCATACGGACTTCGCTTCAGGTTTTGCAGCGTTACGCAAGCACAGATTTACCGGGTATATGGCACTAGAGTGTGGCAATCCTGCAGAAAATAAGCAGGAGGGCTTAAAACATGCGGCCGAGTATCTAAACAATTGCCTAGCCCTACGCTGAACGTTGTAATGAGGATGGGTACATGCAAGACGATTACTCGCAAACTTTGTTTGATGCATCTGTTCGACCGCTTCTGGAGATCCAGATTGATCCTAGTCTGGATGCCCGCCTTCAAACGGAGCTTAAACAATTAGACCAGTTGTTTCGAGAGCTACGTGCATTTAAGATCGACTCAATTGGTGAACCTGCAATATTATTCCGTGCCGGTTATGGTAGCGGAGATATTGACGAATGATCAGCGAACATGACATACCGATAACGTTTAGATCACTAGGTCACCTGGCGAAAGCAATAGGCAGCGGTGAGCTTACATCGCAACAATTAACAACGGATTACCTTGAACGGCTCCAGAAACAGGGGGCAGCCCTTAATGCCGTGGCGCAGGTGATAGCAGAGCAGGCACTGGAAGCCGCCTACCATTGCGACCAGATGAAAAGGACTGGCAACCCGCTAGGTCCACTTCATGGCATACCATTCGGCGCTAAGGACCTTTTTGCCGCACTGGGCACCGAAACGCACTGGGGCTCGCCTGCTCATGACGACCTTGAATGGAATTACGATTCGTTCGCGGTTAGTGCACTGAAATCTGCAGGTGGGATCCTAGCCGCAAAGCTGGCGATGGTAGAGTTGGCAGGTGGTGGCGGGTATAGCGACGCATCCGCGTCAGTAACTGGTCCGTGCCTGAATCCATGGAACAGGGCCCGATGGGCCGGCGGATCTTCGTCGGGTTCAGGAGCGGCGGTTGCTGCAGGTGCTGTCAACTGCGCATTAGGAAGCGAAACGTGGGGAAGTATAACCGTTCCCGCGGCTTTCTGCGGAGTTTGTGGCCTTCGTCCCACTTACGGGCGAATCTCACGATATGGGGCAATGGCGCTCTCCTGGTCCATGGACAAAGTTGGTGTACTGGCACGAACCGCAAACGACTGCGGTATTCTGCTGGAAGTCCTTGCCGGACCAGATCGCCGAGATCCTTCGTGCGTTGGACCCGGCTTTAAATGGGAACCAGAACGCTCGTTGAGCAAAGATTTGCGCGTTGGCATTTTGCAACATGATATGTCGAAAACGCCGGAAGTGGAGCAGGCCTTTCAATGCGCGTTGGATGCTTTACAGCGCATAGGTATTAGGATGATGCCCGCGGAGTTGGATGACACTGCACCAGTAGCTGCCATAGCGTCACTTACGATTATGGCGGAAGGCAGTACCGCACACAGAGATTTTATACTGGGCAGTAAATTTACTTGCCTGGCGGATGAGGATCAGAAAGCTGGGCTGCTCGCTGGGCTAGCTATCCCTGCTGCGGATTATATCAGGGCACAGCAAATCCGTACCGTGGCTGTTCACCGTCTCAATAAGATATGGGCAGAATATGACCTACTGATTAGTCCTACGCTTCTAACAGAGGCAATGGCAGCGGACCGGCCGTTTAGTGAGCACCAAACGCCCTGGGGTGGTAATGGCGGACCCGGCAACTTGGCCGGGTGGCCATCACTATCCGTTCCAATGGGGTTCGGCCCAACTGCTATGCCGCTGGGACTTGAATTTATCGCACCCGCATTTGGCGAGCAAGATATGTTAAGACTTGCGCACGAGTACCAGGTCGTAACAGATTGGCACCTGCACATTCCTTCTGATTTTTAACGCCGTCTGACACATATTTGGTTCAAGTGTCGTCTTATGGTTAGCCGGAAAACTGACCGGTCAACCGGAGACTATACATGAAACTAAAACATCACTTCAATTTTGCAGCCTTAGGACTACTCTGTGTTATGGGAACTGCAATGTACACTAACGCCAGTGCTCAAACTGAGGCGCCCAAACCCGAGGTACCGAAAATAACTGTCAATGCGACAGGTGAAGTACGCGTAAAACCAGATGCCGCTGAAATCTCCGTAGGAGTAGAAAACATCGGCGCAACCGCATTAAGCGCCGCGGCGGAAAACGCCAGGCAATCCAATGATGTGCAGGAAGCTGCAAAACTCGCAGGTATTACACCGGATGATATTCAGACGCTGAACTACTCTGTAAATCCGATCTACAGCTATCCGCCTGCAGGTAGCAGCGCACCAATAAAAATAACTGGCTACAAGGTTTCCAACACAATTCGGATTACGGAACCGAACATTGCGATGTTAAGCACAGTATTGGATGGCGTAACCAAAGCCGGATCGAATACCATTAACTCGATCGAATTTACAATTCGCAATTCCGCTAAGGTAGAGGATAAGGCATTGCGCATTGCTGTACTTCGGGCGCGAGCAAAGGCGAAAATTATCGCGACTGCCGCAGGTATGAAATTGGGGAACCCCATCAGCATTAACTTGGGCCAAATCTACCATCCCGTCCCTATGGGGATGATGCTTATGGAGCGCAGTGCCAAACTTTCTGAGGCTGCCCCTCCCATTTCTGGTGGCAAGCAGACGATCAGTGTATCTGTTACTGCGGTATTTAGCATGTTGCCAGCCGTACAGTCTGCAAAAATACCCAGTGGAACATGAGTACCTGTTACTGCAGTTTTTAGCATGTTGCCAGCCTCCTAATTCGATAAGGCCACTGGATTAGATTTTGAAGGGGGAGATGTACGAATTTAATCCCCCTTATTTCTTGGTAAGCATTCAGTATTTAATATTTGACGCCGATGCCCGCAATTGATTACCATCGCGCATGCGTTCGGTCCGCGATTTTAATTGTCTTAGTATAGTGATTTTAGAATTGCGCTGTGGGTTGGTATCTTCACCTACAGCCTAATGAGGGTTTCCAGGTGCGTGAGGATACTTCAGTCGTTTGTAATATTCAAGTCCGTGCTGAGGCGGTGGTGTTTCACTGGGCAAGGTCAATTCATTTAGGCTTTGAAAATATGATACGCACGCATCGCGCCACAGGGATGCATCTTTAAGTTGTATTTGAAGATACGCTGAGACCTGATAAAATCGGCTAGCGTCTACGACATCACTTATGGTCGCCCACTTTCCGATCATACGTTCCACACCATCTACTCCATCCGTGTATCGTATTACAAGCTCCTGCCATAAAGTTCTTCCAGATGCCAACATAAATCCCCAAGGTAGGTGGTGGAACCATAGTAGTAAATTGCTTGGCACAGTGTTGAGGTCGGAATAGGTCTGGGATAGTTTTTGCGAATATTGAAGTACAGCTCCACTACCCTGCGCAGTTCTATCAAAACCAATGCCTATATGATCCGCACAATTATAATAGGTGGGATTCCAGTCGGTTCGACCTGAGTTATCTATCCACGGTCCAGGTCCGTGGTGGTGGCCAGTTCCCATCTGATGTGCCAGTCCCAATGGTGCCATGTAGTTAACTGCGATCTCGTGTGATCGCAACATGATGTCCGAAATCAGTTCCACGGCCTCGGGTTGGCGTGTCAACGTCATGCTAACCCATTCACGCGCAATCGCTTCGGGATCGAGATCAGGATTCCAGGCAAGACGGCCAAACGCAAACCAGTTCGCCTGATCGAATGTTGAACCACACCAGTTTCTTGATGAGCCAATGTTAGCAACGCCCGCAGCCATACTGCGACACGAACGAAACAGGGAGCCATCTACCACTCGAGCGACGGTGCTGCCACGGCCCCAGCGATCTGTATCAGTCTTTAGAACCTCGTGCCAAAAGCTTGCAAGGTAAACGAGGTGAGTTTGAAATCCAAGGTACTCTTTGGTGATCTGAAATTCGATTCCGACGTTGGTATTTGGCATAGCCCCAAAAAGTGGGTTTATTGGTTCTCGTGGCTGAAAATCGAGCGGTCCATTCTTCACCTGCAACACGACATTGGAACGAAACTGACCGTCAAATGGTGTCAGTTCCGTGTATGCTTGTGTAACACGGTCACGTGCTACGTCGTTGGAATACACAAAGGAACGCCATATTACCACACCTCCCCAGGGTTCAAGCGCATCTGCACACATATTCGCGCCTTCAACATGCGTTCGGTTATAATCCTTTGGCCCTGGTTGTCCCTCTGAATTCGCCTTTACCAGAAATCCTCCGAAGTCGGGAATAAGGAGGTAGATGCGATTGGCCAGTTTCTTCCACCAATCTCTGACTTCAACCGCCAAAGGGTCCGCAGTGGTCAACTCGCCAATTTCGATTGGCGCACTAAACTTCGCCGATAGATAAACTCGCAAGCCAAATGGCCGGAATTGGTCGGCCAACGCCGCTACCTTTACCAAAAACCCATCGGTAAGTGCTTCACTGCTTGCATTAACATTATTAACGACAACACCATTGATCCCGACTGATGCATTAGCACGTGCGTAGTCAATCATACGGGGATCGACGTACTCTGGAAGTTCCCACCAGTTGAATATGGAACGCCCAGCGTAACCACGTTCAACCCAGCCGTCAAGATTGTCCCAATGGTTAAGTAAACGAAACATTACCTTGGGAACGGATTCTACACAAAAATCAGAATTAAACAAACCTGTCTGCAGTGCCCTTAGAAGGCCAAATACACCGTAGAGCAACCCAGTGTCCTCATTGGCGGCTATTAAAGTTGTGTGGAATCCGTTGACATCCACAGTGCCAATGAAATAGCCCTCCTTGCCAAGGTGGTCAAGTGGCAAACCGAGAGCCGAAATCAATGGCATTGTGTTCGAAGTGCCCACGCACAGAGTGCCTTCACCGGTGACGGCAGTCGATAACAGCGGAGTTACGCCTAACATACCGCAAATGCCTCTCAAGAGTTCATCACGCGCAGCAGCGAGCGTCTTGGACCCGCTACAACCTGGAAAGACCAATGACCGCAGAAGACGGTTACAGGCCGCGCAGTAAGGAGGCTCTAATGCGCGGTACCGCATCCACAGTTCGTATCCGTCCTCCGACACATTCTTCTGGTTAGTCTCAGGAAAGGAACAATTGTCGGCATCGAATTCTAACATGAGGCATCTCCTACTGCACGTAACAGAATTCGTTCGTCACTACACCAAAGTAAGACTATTTGAGTAATGTACCGTGATACACGTAGTACATGTTCATCTAATCGGCCCCGCACGTCCTGTTCAAGGAAAGGTATCAACGATAACGGTAATATATTCATCGAAAGGTGGCAGCCATTGGAAAAAGATCGACTGGCAGCATTTAGTGATGGGGTAATTGCTATCCTCATAACCATAATGGTACTAGAAATGAAGGTCCCGAGGGGCGATGACCTGCACGCTTTATTGACGGTAGCGCCTGTCTTCCTTTGTTATATGTTGAGCTTTGTTTATGTAGCCATTTATTGGAACAATCACCATCACATGCTTTATACAGTCAAGACGGTGAACGGCAATATCTTGTGGGCAAATATGAACCTCCTATTCTGGCTCTCCGTTATTCCATTTACCACAGCATGGGCAGGGGAGAACTATCTCGCTAAATTACCAACAGCGGTATACGGTGTGGTACTTCTATTGGCCGCAGCCGCATATTTCGTACTGCAGAGTGTGATCATCTCGTCACAGGGCAGGGAGTCACTCCTCGCTCGCGCTATTGGCAAGGATATTAAAGGTAAGGTATCGCCTCCATTGTACCTAGCTGGCGTGTGCCTATCTTTCGTTCACCCGTGGATTGCAGACCTCATTTACGTTTTTGTCGCTGCAATGTGGTGCGTACCTGATCGACGTGTAGAACGGCTTGTGAAATAAGACGGCGCACGTTGCATTTTCCGTGGTTGACCGTGTTGGGTAAGTATTTACGACGGGACAAAAGTCTTGCGGCCGTAAATGGTAATATTTGGATGTGTCGCTATCACTGACGTTACCAATTACTCCACTTTGGCTTTAAATTCGAGGAATTATCTTCATGTCTGGTCTCAATCGCCGCGATTTTGTAATTTTAGCTGGTTCGTCAGCTGTTTCACTCATTGGCAGCAACTACATGAATAGTGCATTGGCTGGCACCACGGCTTTTGCCGAAACTGTCGGCAGTAAACCTGTGGCTATTGAGGATCTTGAAGCAGAGTTTTTATCTCCACCGGACGATGCACGCCCTTGGGTCTACTGGTTTTGGCTAGACGGTAACGTGACACGAGACGGAATATCCGCTGACCTTGAAGCAATGAAGCGCGTAGGTATAGGCGGCGTGCTCATAATGGAAGTGGACCAAGGCACGCCACCCGGTCCGGTCTATTTCATGAGTTCAGAGTGGCAGGCAATGTTCAAGTTCGCATGTGAAGAAGCTGAGCGACTGGGCCTGAAGGTAAATATGGATAATGCTGCAGGCTGGTGCGGAAGCGGTGGTCCTTGGATTACCCCAAACCTCTCGATGCAGCGAGTAGTTTGGACGGAAGCAGAGATTATTGGTGGTGACGTGAATATTACACTCCCACACCCAGAAACAGCTTACGATTATTATCGAGACATCGAAGTCCTTGCCTTTCCAATTCCTCCTGGCGGTCACACTGGCAAAGACTTCAGGCTACCAGATTACCAAAACCTTTCGTTGGGAGGATCAGGAGGCGCCCAGGATAATATTCCCACCAGCGCGAATTGGCCAGTATGCCCACCCGAAGAGTGTATTAAGCATCGCACGATTCGGGATCTTTCAGAGTATCTCGATACAAAAGGTCAGCTTAAATGCAAACTTCCGGATGGAAAATGGACAGTGCTCCGCTTTGGCCACACTACCACTGGAGTACCCAATCATCCAGCTCCAAAAGGTGGGTTGGGCCTAGAATCGGACAAGCTTAGTAAATTCGCGACCACCTTCCACTTCAATTCATTTATCAAGAAACTGGCCAACAATGTCCAATCATTCGCTGGCACAGCATTCGTTTCAACCCACATCGACAGTTGGGAAACCGGTACGCAAAATTGGACGCCGACCATGTTCGCGGACTTCAAACGGCTCAGGGGTTATGACTGTAAGGTCTTCATGCCTGCACTTACCGGCCGTGTTGTGGAAAGTATTGCTGTAACACAACGGTTTCTTTGGGATTGGCGCAAGACCATCTCGGATCTACTTGTAGAGAATTATGCGATCGCCATGCGTGAACTCGCAGGTGAGCACAACCTTCGGCTCTCCATTGAGGGATACTCCGGTGTACCGGCTATAGAAATGCAGTACGGCGGTGTTGCCATAGAACCCATGAGCGAATGTTGGTCGTGGCCGCGATATGGAAGTTCGCAGTCTGTTACTGAGATGACCTCCAGTGGGCACGTCTATGGAAGACGCATTATCGGACAGGAGACATGTACCGCCGGTTCAGATGAGCGTTGGCAGGGCCACCCAGCTAATATTAAGGCAATATGCGACTGGACGCTATGTCAGGGAGTCAATCGATTCGTCTTTCACAGATTTGCCATGCAACCATGGACCAATCCGCATTACGCGCCGGGAATGTCAATGGGACCGTGGGGGCTACACTATGAGCGGACTCAGACCTGGTGGGAGATGTCGAGCTCATGGCACGAATATGTGAGTCGTTGTCAGCATCTTTTGCGGCAAGGTTTATTTGTAGCGGACGTACTTTACATGCAGGCGGAGGGAGCACCCGAAGGAACACCCATAATGCCGGGCGCAGGTGACCCATATTACGCGCCTAAATACAAACACGACGCATGCCCTGCGGATGTGGTAATGCACAACATTGAGGTTAAAGATGGCAGGCTCACATTACCCGATGGAATGTCCTACCGCGTGCTCGTACTGCCAGATTCTCCCACGATGACGCCAGAGCTTCTAAAGCGATTAGCCGTACTTGCAGACCAAGGGGCGACTATTTTAGGCGCGCCGCCAAGTGAGTCACCCAGCCTTACACACTACCCGGAGTGTGACGCCGAAGTCGCCCAACTTGCTCACAGGCTCTGGAGTACCGGAAAGATTGTTGCGCACAAATCCCCAGACCAGGTCTTAACGGAACTTGGAGTTACGCCTGACTGTTCATCCGATGCGGACATCGCGTACTGCCACCGCACTATGCCAGGAATCGACATCTACTTCGTATGCAACCGCGCCGCGTGGTCGGTTACTGCGCGAGCTACATTTCGAATTTCCAACCTCCGACCGGAAATATGGAATCCACAAAATGGACACATCGAACAAACTGCCGCCTACGACTGCAGCGCGGACCGGACACACGTCACTCTTTTTCTAGAACCTCATGGTTCACGATTCGTCGTTTTTAAACACGATCATCCAGCAAGTTTATCGATTTCAAAGGTCATCCACGGTAGCACTGATTTACTGGCGAATGGCTGGGAGACTCCATACCCACGCGATATTCGGGTTGTGGCAGCGTCGTATGGTCCTGCCGGTGATAACGCACGGACGCACAATGTATCTGCAATTGTCACGGCGCTCGTAAGCCAAGGCAAATTGAGCTTTCCTGTAGTAGAGATTGCAGATATAGGAGGTGATCCTGCATACGGTGTCGTGAAGAC